>NZ_CAXTOQ010000028.1:0-29398 GCF_964245895.1 uncultured Amnibacterium sp. | reverse complement strand
GGATTGGGCCGCCTCGCGGCACCGCTACGCCTGCCTGCTCCTGCTGCTCCTCGCCCTCGGCGGTTGGGCGCTGCCGGCGCATGCGGACGACGTCAGCGCGGCCAGCCGATCGGTGGTGCGGGTCGCGGTCGGGCACACGACCGCCGACCTCGCGACCGCGGGCGCCGCGTTCGACGCGGGCGCCTCCCTCCTCACGCACGCCTTCAACGCGATGCCCGGCCTCGCGCACCGGGCGCCCGGCCCGATCGGCGCGGCGCTCGAGCGGCCGGAGGTGGTGCTCGAGCTGATCGCCGACGGCCTGCACGTGCACCCGGTCCTCGTGGCCGCCCTGTTCCGGCTCGCGCCCGGCCGCGTCGCGCTGATCACGGACGCGATGGCCGCGGCGGGCTCCGGCGACGGCACCTACCGGCTCGGCTCCCTGGAGGTGACGGTGCGGGACGGCGCCGCCCGCCTCCCGAGCGGCAGCCTCGCCGGATCGACCCTCACCCTCGACGCGGCCGTCCGCACCGCGGTCGCCGCGGGCGTGCCCCTGCCGGAGGCGGTGCTCGCCGCGACCGCGGTCCCGGCCCGGGCGATCGGCCGCCCGGACCTCGGCGCGCTGGAGGCCGGCGCCCCCGCCGACCTGGTGCTGCTGAGCGACGCCCTCGAGATCGAGTCGGTCTGGGCGGACGGCCGCCGCCTCCGCTGATTCCATCTCGAAGGCGTTCTGGTTCGACCAGAACGCCTTCAGGATGAAGGGGCGTCAGTCGACCCGCTGCCACGCCGGGAGATGCGCGGCGGTGAAGCGGTAGTAGTCCGACAGCGTCAGCCTCGACGCGGCGGCCTCGTCCAGCAGGACCGTCGCGTGCGGATGCAGCTGCAGGGCGCTGCCCGGCACCATCGCGGACAGCGGTCCCTCGACGCTGGCCGCGATGGCGGTCGCCTTCGCCTCCCCCTGCGCGACGAGCACGAGGCGCTTCGCCGCCAGGATCGTGCCGAGCCCCTGCGTGATGCAGTGCAGCGGCACCGCGTCGAGGTCCCCGCCGAAGAACCGGGCGTTGTCGGCCCGCGTGCGGGGCGCGAGCGTCTTGATCCGGGTGCGGGAGGCGAAGGAGGAGGTCGGCTCGTTGAACCCGATGTGCCCGTTCGACCCGATGCCGAGCAGCTGCAGGTCGACGCCGCCCGCCTCCCGGATCCGTCGCTCGTAGTCGAGGCACGCGGCCTCGAGGTCGTCGGCGGCGCCGTCGGGCACGTGCACCCGCGCGGGGTCCAGCCCGAGCGGCTCGGTGGCCTCCCGCCGGATCGTCTCGGCGTAGCCCTGCGGCGATCCCTCCGGCAGCCCGACGTACTCGTCGAGCGCGAACGCGGAGGCGTGCGACAGGTCGACGTCGCCCCGGCGGACGCGGTCCGCGAGCGCCGCGTACGCGCCGAGCGGGGAGGACCCGGTCGACAGCCCCAGCACCGCGGCCGGCTCCCGGCGCACGACCGCGGCGATCCGGGCGGCCGCGGCGTCCCCGACCGCCGCGGCGTCGGGCAGGATCACGATCTCCATCCGGCGTCCCTCCGATGCCGGCCGGCGAGCAGACCGAGCAGCGCCTCCCCGGCGGCCCGCGAGGCGCCGAACGTGGCCACGTCCGCGTACCGGCGGTCGGCCGAGGGCCAGCCCATGTCGACCGCGACGACCGGCCCGCGGGCGCGCAAGGCGTCGACCACCGCGCGCGCGTGGGTGTGGCGGTGGATGTCCCTGCCGATCACCAGCGCGCGCCCGGTCACCTCCGGGACAGGTCGGGGGCGATCCGCGGCCGCGTCGACGACCGGCCACCCCGCGAACCGGCGGGCCGCGGCGGAGGCGGGTGCGGCGGCGACCGCGGCGAACGGCCCCCAGCCGGTGACGCCGACGGCGATGTTCGGCTCGGAGTCGAGGCGCACGACGGTCCAGCCCTGCCGCGCTGCCAGCAGCGCGGCAGCGGCCGGCTTGACGTCGAACGCGTCGGCCAGATCGCGGTCGGCCGACGGCGGCTCCGGCACGGACACCGTCCCGTGCCGCGGGAGGCGGGCGATGCGCGCGACCGCGTCCTCGAGCCGATTCCGTGGCAGCTCGTCCGACGCCACGGCGGCGACGATCGCGTCGAGCACCGGCTCGACGTGCTGCTCGCTCCACCGGCCGAGGCAGAGCAGGTCGGCGCCCGCCTGCAGCGCCCGGACGGCCGCGGTGGGGATGCCGACCTCCGCGCTCGCGCCCGCCATGTCCAGAGCGTCGGTGACGATGACGCCCCGGAAGCCGAGCTCCTCCCGCAGCAGGCCGGTGAGGATCCGAGGGCTCATCGTCGCGGGCACGCCCGGATCCAGCTGCGGCACCACGATGTGGGACGTCATCACGGCCGCGACGCCCGCGCTGATCGCCGCGACGAACGGCGGCAGGTCGCGCGCCCGGAGGGTCTCGAGGTCGACGTCGACCACCGGCAGCCCGAGGTGCGAATCGACCGCGGTGTCGCCGTGCCCCGGGAAGTGCTTCGCGCAGGCGGCGACCCCGGTGGCATGCAGGCCGACGATCCAGGCCCGCGTGTGCCTCGCGACGAGGTCGGGGTCGAGCCCGAAGCTGCGAGCGCCGATCACCGGGTTGTCCTCGTTCGAGTTCACGTCAGCGGTCGGCGCGAGGTCGAGCGTGACGCCGGCAGCGGCGAGCTCCGCCCCGATCCGGGCGGCGGAGGCCGCGGTGCGCGCGGGATCGTCGATCCGGCCCAGCACGCCGTTGCCCGGCTCCGGCGAACCGTCGGGCATGTGGAGGCGGGTGACGTCGCCGCCCTCCTCGTCGATCGCGATCACCGCGTCGCGCCGCACCGCGCGAATCGCATCGGTGAGCGCGCGCACCTGCTCGGGCGTCTCGACGTTCTGGCCGAACAGTGCGACGCCGGCGAGCCCGTCCTCCAACAGCGCTCGGACGGAGTCCGTCAACCCGGCGCCGTCGAACCCCGGCAGCAGCACACCGGCGGCGAGCCGCCGCACCTCCTGTGTCACGCCGAGATCTCGCGGATCCGCAGTTCCTCCCCGACACGCCGCGCGAAGGGCCTCGGCGCTCGGCGTGTCGGGGCAGAACTGCGGAACGACGAGAGCATCGCGGAACCGCGAGCCAGGCAGGTCACTTGTCGGCGCCGACGACGACGGAGCCGCTCAGGGCGCGCTGGAAGATCAGGTACACGACCAGCACGGGCACGATCGTCATCACGACGGCGGCGAACAGCGCCCCGAAGTCGATCGAGTACCCGGCCGTGCCGGCGAACGACGCCATGCCCTGCGTCAGCACGTACTTCGACGTGTCCGGGTTCAGCGCCACCGGCAGCAGGAACTGGTTCCACAGCCCGACGAAGTTCAGGATCGACAGGGTCGCGATCGCGGGACGCGCCATCGGCACCATGATCGAGAAGAAGGTGCGCCACTCCCCCGCGCCGTCGATCGCCGCCGCCTCGGTGACGGAGGCGGGCAGCGCGCGGAAGAACGGGACCATGAAGAACACCGTGAACGGCAGCGCGAACGCGGAGTAGGTGATCGCGAGGCCCGGCAGCGTGCCGAGCAGCCCCAGCCCCTTCAGGATGAAGAACAGCGGCACGATCGCCAGGAAGATCGGGAACGTCAGGCCCGCGACCATCAGCAGGTAGATCGCCCGGTTGCCGAAGAACCGGAACCGCGCGAGGAAGTACGCGCAGAACGACCCCATCACCATGGTCAGCACCAGCGCGCCGCCGACCACGATCAGGGTGTTGACGAAGAAGGTGCCGATGCCCGCCTGCGTCCACGCGTTCGCGTAGTTCTCGAGGTGCAGCCGGTCCGGCAGCGAGAACGGCGAGTTCAGCACCTGGCTGGTCGTCTTGAACGACGAGACGAAGGTCCAGAGGAACGGCAGCACGACGACGACGGATGCGGCGATCATCACCGCCTGCGACAGCCCGCCGGTCACCCGCTCCCCGGTCGGCACCGCGCCCCGCCGCCGGCCGGCGACGGCGCGGGCCGCGCCCGCTGCTTCGGTGGTCATCGGCTCACTCCCCGCTCGTGTCGTCGCCGCCGGTGAGGCGGTCGACGAGGAAGACGACGCCGGCGAACAGCAGGGTGATCGCGGCCAGCATGACGCCCATGGCGCACGCGTAGCCGAACTGCCCCTTGGTGAACGCCGTCTTGAACAGCTCCTGCGAGATCACGAGCGTCGAGTTCTGCGGCCCGCCGCCGCCCCCGATCAGCCCGGACATGAACACGAACGCGTCGAGGGCGAAGATCCCGGTGTAGATCACGGAGGTGCGGATGCTCGTCCGGATCATCGGCACCGTGACCGACAGCCCGATGCGGAACCGGCCGGCGCCGTCCAGCCGGGCCGCCTCGAAGACCTCGGCGGGCAGCGCCCGGATCGCCGCGACGAAGATGACGACGTAGAAGCCGACCGAGGCCCATACCATCACGAACATCACGGCCACGAGCGCTGTGCGCGCGTCCCCGAGCCACGGATAGGAGTCGAAGCCCTTCAGCCCGATGCCGGTCAGCACGCCGTTCAGCAGGCCGCCGTCCGGCTGGTACACCTGATTCCACATGATCGCGGCGGCGATGGCCGGGATGATGTAGGGGAAGAAGAACAGCACCCGGTAGAAGTTCCCGCCGCGGATGCCGCGCACCGGTCCGCTGGTCGAGCCCCCGATGGTGACGATCGACGCGACGGCGACCGCGAGGGCGATGATCACCACCGGCAGCACCAGCGCGAGCACGACGCTGTTGCGCACCGACGTCACGAAGTCGTCGTCGCCGAACGCCTTGACGTAGTTGGCGAGGCCGACGAACGGGATGGTCGCGTCGAACCCGGACCAGCTGGTGAGCGAGTAGTACATCGCCTGCACGAACGGGGACACGACCAGCACCAGGTAGACGACCAGCGGCACGCCGAGGAACACGAGCGCGAACGAGATCCGGTCGAACGTGAGGTTCTTCCGCCGCCAGCGGGCGGCCCGCGAGGGGCCGCCCGTCGGCAGGAGCGTGCGCGGGACGGTCGTCACGACACCTTGACCTTCGTCACCGACGAGTCGTTCGCCACCTTGTCGGTGATGCCCTGCAGGCCCGAGGTCAGCTGCGCGACCGAGGACTTGCCGGACAGGAAGGTGTTCCAGACCACGAGCTGATCCTGGTTCATCCCGTATAGGTCGACGAAGTTCCAGGAGAACACGTTGTCGCCTGCGCCCTCCAGCAGCGTCGACTGGGACACCAGCGCGGTGGACCCGAAGCCGTCGGCGGGCACGGTGCCCTTGACGATCGTCGGCGTCAGCCGCGTCTTCGCGAAGTTCGTCGCCGCCTCCGCGGAGAGCATCGCACGCAGCAGCTCCTTCCCGCCTGCGGCGTTCGCCCCCTTCGCCGGCACGATGAACGGCTCGCCCGCGGTCGAGTGCATCGCTTCGTACGGCAGCTTCGAGCCGGCGGTGACGGTCGGCTCGGGAGCGCCCGTCATCTGGAAGTCGGCCTTCGTCTGCTTCTTCATCTCGTTCTCGATCCAGGACCCGGAGGGGTACAGCAGCCCGTCCTCGTCGTTGGACCACTGCGCCTGCGCCGCGGTGAACTGCGTGCCTGCGCCGCCCGGCTTGAACATGCCCGCGTCGATGATCTTCTTCATCGCCGTGAACACGGACTGCACGGCCGGCTTCGACCAGCACTTCGCCTCGAGGTTCTCGAGAGCGAGGCGCACGTCGTCGCCGCCCTCCTTGATCGCGGACGCGATCGCGAGGGTCTGGTAGTAGGTCGCCGCCTCCTTGCCCCAGATGAAGAGGTACTTGCCCTTCGCCTTGGCCTTCACGCCGAGCTCGTAGGCCTCGTCCCAGGTCTTCGGCACGGTCCACCCGTTCGCCTTGAACAGCGACGCGGAGTACCAGAGCGCGTACACCGTCAGCACGTAGTTGAGGATCAGGAACTTGCCGTCGAGCGTGCCCGGCGCCGTCACCCCGCCGTACAGGGTGTCGCTGATCTTCTTGCCCTCGTAGTTGTTCGAGTCGAGCAGGTCGGACAGCTCGGACAGCTGGCTGCGGATCGTGGAGATGCCGATCGCGTTGGCACCGGAGTTGTCGACCAGGTCCGGCGGGTTGCCCGCGACGAACTTCGGCTGCAGGGACTGCGCGATGTTGGTGATCTGGTCGACCTTGGCGGTGACGCCCAGCTTCTGCTTGGCCATCACGGCCGCGGCGAAGTCCACGTAGTCGGTGCCGTAGCCGCCGTTGAAGATGGAGGCCGCGACGGCCGACTTCTCCTTGACGCCGAACGGGTTCGTCGCGCTCTTCGTGCCGGTGCCGCTCGACGCGCCGCCCGTCGACCCTCCTGCGGCGCAGGACGCGAGCGTCCCGGCCAGGGGCAGGGCGATGCCGGCGACGAGCGCGCCGCGGAGGAAGGCCCGTCGGGGCATCGGGATGTGCTGCTCGGTCATGCTGGTCCTCGTTCCTGGTTCTTCGTTCTCTGGGCTGGTGGCGTCGGGAGGTCAGGCGGTCCGGTCGATCCCGTAGCGCAGCTCGAGCTCGATGTTGTGCTCGTCGCCGCCCGGGATGTTCGCGGACAGGTACAGGGGGGCCGCCTCGCCGGCGGACACGAACCGCTCGGTGACGCCCAGGGTCAGCACCTGGGCGATGAAGGCGGCGGTGATGGAGGACACGGCGCCGGCGGGCACGTCGGCGCCGATCGACACGGCGGCGTCGCCGTAGGGGGCGAGGTTGTCGATCACGACGTCGGCGACGTCCTTCAGCCGCTGCCCGCTCGGGTGCTTCGGCTCGACCTGCATCGTGTGGTCGAGCGACGTCACCGCGATGAGCGGGTTCCCGTTCCGCTTGACGGCCAGCGCGAAGCCGACGATCGAGCCGTTCACCCCGGAGTTGGAGGCGATCAGCACGACGTCCTCCGGCCCGATCCGCGCCAGCTCGAACAGCCGCTCGGCGACGGCCGGGTCGCGTTCCAGCTTGCCGCCCTGCAGGTCGGCGACGGGCATGCCGCCGAGCAGCGACAGGTCGCGCAGGGAGATCTTCTTCGACGGGATCAGCCCGCCTGCACGGCCGGCGATCTCCATCGCGAACGCCTCCGAGTGGCCCGTCCCGAACGCGTACGCGACGCCGCCCGCCTTGATGCCCTCGGTGAGCAGGTCGACCGCGGCGTCGTACTCGCCCGCGGCGGCGCGCTCCTCCAGGGTCGCGAGGCGGGTCCGCACCTCGGCGGCGAAGTCGTGGACGACGGTGGCGAAGTCGGTCATGCGGGGTTCCTCTGCGTGGTCCGGAGCGCGGGCCGGCGGTCCGCGCTGGTCGGGGCGGGCTCGTCGGGAGCCGTGAGCCGCACGGACACGCCGCCGGCCCGATGCGGGCTGACGGCGAGCGCGGAGGCGGCGAGGTGGCGGCTGGCGCGGCCGAAGTCGATCTGGGCGGTGAGCACGTAGAGCAGGTCGCTGACGTAGACCTGGCTGTAGTAGGCCGCGAGGTCGTCGGGCTGCAGGAACTGCTCGAACGCCGACGTCTGCACGACCAGCTCCGCCTGCTCCGCGAGCGGCGACGCGGGGTCGTTCGTGATCGCGACGGTCATCGCGCCCGCGCGGCCCGCCTCCCGCAGCATCTGCACGGTCTCGGCGGTGCGCCCGGTGTGCGAGTAGCCGATCGCCACGCAGTCCTCGTCCTGCACGACCGCGCTGGTGAGGCCGGCGTGCACCTCCGACCAGACGTTGCAGATGACGCCGATGCGGTACAGCCGGGTCGCCAGCGCCTCGGCCGCGAGGGCGCTGCTGCCGACGCCGTAGAGGTCGACGTGCCGGCTGCGGGTCAGCGCCGTCGCGAGCCGGCGCAGGAGCGCGAGGTCGAGCGACTCGGCCGTCTGCTGCATGCTGCGGATCGCGCCGGCGAGCAGCGTGCTGCGCACGTCCTCAGCGGTGTCGTCCGGCCCGAACGCGCGGGCGATGTCGGCGACCCTGGACGGCAGCGCGGAGGTGCGGCCCAGCTCGGTGGCGACGCTCATGCGCAGCGCGACGTAGCCGGCGTAGCCGATCTGGCGGCAGAACCGGGTGACGGTGGCGGCGGAGGTGGCGGCGCGGTCGGCGAGCTCGCCGATGGAGAGGTCGACCACCAGCCGCGGGTCGTCGAGCACGACCCGCGCGACCCGCAGGGTCGCCTCCGGCAGGTCGTCCCACCGGGCGAGGATGCGGTTGCGCACCGCGGTCGCGTGCCCGCGCTCGTCCGCCGAGTCGTCCTCCGCGTCCGGCGTCGCGTCCGGTCCGAGCATGGTGAGAATCCGTTTCTCTCCTAAGCCTCATCTGCGAGATCTCGTTTCACCATAGGCTCCTTCCGTGTCGCTCATGTTTCGGATGCGTAACGATGCGTGAGTTCGTCGCGGTCGACGCCGGAGGCACCTCGACGCGCGCCGTCGTCGTGGACGAGGAGGGGCGCTGCCGCGGCTACGGGCGGTCCACGAGCGGCAACCCGACCTCGGCCGGGGCCGGTCCGGCCGCGGCCGCCGTCGGCGCCGCGATCGAGCAGGCGCTCGCTGCCGCGGCCGTCGATCCGACCGGCGTCGAGGCCGTGCTCGTCGCCCACGCCGGCGGGCACGCCGACTACGAGGCGGGCATCGCGCAGCGGCTGAGCCGGCTCGGCGTGGGCGGCGTGCTCGCCCGCGTCGGCGATCTGGCCGCCCTGTTCGCCTCCGGCACGCACGAGCAGGACGGCGCGGCGATGCTGGCGGGAACGGGCGCGATCGGGGGCGCGATCCGCGGCGGGGCGCTCGTCCGGACCGTCGACGGCACGGGCTGGCTGCTCGGCGACTCCGGCTCGGGGTTCTGGATCGGGCACCGCGTGGCCCGCGCCGTGGTCGATGCCCTCGACGGCGGCCCCTCGACGGCGCTCACCTCCGCGCTGCTCGCCACGCTGGGGGTCCTGGACGACCACGACTACGACGCGGGCCGTCCTCGCGCGCTCGACGCGCTGATGCACGGGCTGTTCGCGCTGCGGCCGGTGGAGCTGTCGCGGTTCGCCCCGCTCGCGTTCGCCCTCGTCGGGCAGGACGCCGTCGCCGACGGCATCGTGCGGGACGGCGTCGACCTGATGACATCGCTGCTCCTCCGCGTGCGCGCGATCCAGTCGGAGGGTCCGCTCGTCTTCGGCGGCTCGGTGCTGGTCGAGGGCTACCTGCGTCTGGACGCGCACGTCGTGCGCCCCCTGCTCGACGCCGCGGGCGCCTCCACCCCGATCCCGGTCGCCGACGGCCTGGTCGGCGCGGCGGTGCTGGCGCTGCGCGCGGGCGGGGTCGCGATCGATGCGCCGTTGTTCGCACGCCTCGCGGGCTCGATCCGCGAAGCGGCCGGCGCCTGGCGCGCGCCGGTCTGAGCCGCCGCCGCACCTACCCTCGCGGCATGGCCGTGCAGCGCATGCATCACGTGGGCGTCGTCGTCGAGGACCTGGAGGCCACGCGCGACTTCTTCGTCGCGATCGGTCTCGAGCTCGAGGGCGAGTGGGTCGCGGAAGGTGACTGGGTCGGCAGGGTGATCGGCCTCGAGGGCGTGCGATCCCGCTGCGCGATGCTGCGTACCCGCGATGGCGGCTCCCGGCTGGAGCTCTCGGAGTTCGAGTCGCCCGCCGGGCAGACGGGATCGCCCGCTGCCCCGTCCCATGCGCCCGGGCTGCGCCACCTCGCGTTCCCGGTCGACGACCTGGCGGCCACGCTCGAGATCGTTCGCGAACTCGGCTACGACACGATCGGCTCGGTCGAGCGTTCCGATCCGTACGTGCTCTGCTACGTCCGCGGCCCGGAGGGCCTGCTTGTCGAGCTCGCGGAGGAGACCGCCGACCAGCGCTGAGGGGTTCTCGTCAGAAGGGCGCGTCCTCCGGGAGGTCCCTGCGGGTACGGACCTTCAGCGCCGGCTTGACGATGCGGCGGCCGCCCCACGTGTTCAGCCACTCCACCGAGCCGTCGTCGCGCATGCGAACGGCGACGGTGCCGTTGTCCTTGTCCTGATGGCTTCGGCGGCACAGCAGCTGGAGGTTGTCGTGGCGGGTCCGGCCGTCGTGCTCGTAGCGGACGATGTGATCGATGTCCGCCCGGTGGCCGGGGAGGCCGCAGTCGTCGCCGGTGCAGGAGGGGGTCCTGGCGTGCAGCAGCTTCTTCAGCCCGGACGGGATGTGCCGATCGTGGCTGTCGATGCCGAGCACCGCGTCATCGATCGGGTCGACCAGGACCCGGGTCCAGGTCCGCGTGTGCGCGACGAGGGCGCGGGCGGTCTCGGCATCGAGGGACCCCATCCCCGCGAGCGTCGCGGGGGCGTTCGACGCGCCCGTCGCGGTGGTTGCGGGAACGATGACGAGGATCTCGGCGCGCACCGCCTTCCGCCCCGGGCGGCTGTCGGCGCCGATCCGCTCACCCGGGTAGGACGGACCTTCGGCCCGCTCGCTCGGCGTCGGCGCGGTGCCCGCGGCGACGGCGGCCCCGTTCAGGATCAGATCGATCGCGTCGTCCGCCATCAGCACGCTCAGCGCTCGGCACTCGCCCTCCCGCCCGTGCGCGGCGATGCCGCGCTGCCGCAGCGCGTCGTACGCGACCGCGATGTCGACCGCGGTGCCGTGGATCTCCAGCACCCCGCCGCCGTCGCCCTCGGGGCGGGCGGTGACGTGGCGCCGGTTCGCCCTCCGCTCCGCGCGTTCGATCGCGGCCTCCGGCGCGAGCTCGTCCCGCAGCTTCTCGAGATCCCGGTCGACGACCGTCTCCCGCTGCTCCTGCACGAGCGCTGCCGCTGCCTGATCGAACACGGGCAGGCAGGCCGCCGGCAGGCCGATCGACTGGTCCGCGGCGGCGCCGACGACCCGCTCCGAGGCGAGGCCCGCCAGGAACACCGCCCACGTCGCCGGAAGCCGGTCGCGCAGGATCCGAGCGTGCTCCAACCGGACCTCGACGTCCTGCCGCGTCAGATGCAGGGTGGAGGCCTGATGCGCGAGGAACGACCGCACCACCGGATCGTCGAGACGCACGTCCCGGCCGGCGATCGCCGCCTCCTCGAGCAGCATCGCGTCGAAGCCGGCGAGCATCACCTGCGCCCGAAGAGCTGCCGCGAGATGCTCCGCCCGAGCCGCGTTCGCCAGCGCACCGGTGAACAGGTCCTCCCGCGCATCGAGCCCGGCGTAGGGATTCTCGGAGGGGGGAGGCGGATCGACGTCGCGTGCTGGTTGCATGCCTGCATCCCACCATGGGCCACCGACAGAGATTCGAACACACGTTCGACGCGCGCATGACCTGCTCTCGGAGCGCGCTCCCCTACGCTGCGGCAGTGGCCCCCTCCATCCGCGTGCCCCGGTTCTCGGATGTCGCGGCGGTGTACCGCGTGTGCTTCGAGACCGGGCCCGATGTGCGGGACCGCGCGTCGCGCCGGCCGACTCCGGAGCTGATCGGGCACGTGTACGCGGGGCCGTACCTCGCGTTCGCGCCGGAGTGGTGCCGTGTCGTCGTCGACCGGCAGGGCGTCGCGGGCTACCTGCTGGCGGTGCCGTCGACGGCCGCGTTCGAGTCGTGGGCGGAGGCGGAGTGGTGGCCGCCCCTCCGCGCGGACACCCCGGCCGACGCCCCCGACCTCTCCCCCGCCGACCAAGCCGTCGCCCGGCTCCTGGCGGCGCCGCCCCTGTCGCCGCCCGAGGTCGTCGCCGAGCACCCGGCGCACCTGCACGTCGACCTGCTCGAGCGCGTCCGCGGGCAGGGGTTCGCGCGAACGATGATCGAGGACCTCTGCGCTCGGCTGGCCGCGGAGGGCGTGCCTGGCGTGCATCTGGGCGTGAGCCCGGGCAACGCGAACGCGGTCGGCCTCTACGCCCATCTCGGCCTCGAGGAGCTGTCCCGCGGCGACGGCGTCATCTGGATGGGCCGGCGTCTCGCGGCGTGAGCGCCCGGAGAGGCCTGCGCCGTCGTCGAGATCGACTCCCGCAGGAGGCAGCACTCGGGGCCCCCGCGTCAGCGCGAGGGCCCCGGGCGGTCCTGCCTACTGGGCGCGGACGTTGCTGAACTTGAACAGGAAGTTCGGGTCCGCAGCGTTGAACGTCTTGGTGAGGTTCGTCGTCTCCAGGCAGGAGTCGTCCGATGCGACGAACGAGCCGGAGAACACGACCTCGTCGCCCTCCTCGAGGTCCGTCAGGCGATCGTAGAAGCTCGCGGACTGCGGGATCAGCGTGTCGTCGAAGACGTCCGAGAGCGAGTTGTTCCAGGTCTCGACGACGATCGTCGGCGCGATCTCGATCTCGATGTACCCGTCGCCGTCGCCGGTGGCACCGATGTCGTGGATCGTGCCGACCCAGCTCTTCACCTTGGATCCGGCCGCGGCGCAGGCATCCGAGTCGCGGTTCTTCAAGACCTTGGCGCCCTTGAGCTCGTTGTCGGTCGCGTCGTAGTCGTGCGCGGCGCGCTCAACGATCGACACGAACCGCTTCTCCGAGCGGACGTAGCCGCCGTACCTCGCGCCGGGCGCCTCCGGCGCTGCCTCGACGTCGGCGTCCTCCTCGTCGGCCGCCTCGGCCGGCGCGGCGGTGGGCTCCTGCGTCGCCGGGGAGGCAGCCGGGGGCGCGGCCACGGCTTCGGGGGCGAGGGTGGCGTTCGCGGACACGGCGGAGGCGCCACTCGCGAGGCCGATGATCGCGACGATCGTCGTGATCAGCCCCGTCAGGGCGGCGATGGCGCCGAGCGCGAGACCACCGATCGCCGGACCCCGGCCGAGCGGACGCCGCAGAGCAAGCACGGCGAGGAGGACGGCGGTCGCGCCGGCGAGCAGTCCGGCGAACGGAGCCAGTCCGATGAGGAAGGCGACGATGCCGACGATGAGCGCAGCCAGCGCGAGGCCGTTCCTCGACCGCGCGGGTCGATTCGGCTCGGTGGTGTGCGGGGGCGGAACGACAGGGGAGGTCATGTTCATCCTTGTTTCAGAAATGGAGGCAAGGAGGACCGGAAAATGGTTCGGAAGCCCTCGACGGGAGGCCGCCCACCCCCATTTCGGGTGCCCTCGGTTCTACCGGGCCGACGGCTTTCGGCGAGGATACAGCCGCTCAGGATCTTCCGAGCGGGCGGCTCCCCGCCCCGCACCGCGTTCTCACCGGACGGGCTCGGAAAGGTCTGGGGAGGAGGGCAGGCGCGCCGACGACCAGCCGCAGTGACGCTGCGGGCCCGACTCGACCGAAGCGGGCAGGTGCGAGGACGGGACGCCGCTCAGCGCGGGGGCGCGACCACGCCGGAGGTGGAGCGGCCGCGGTCAAGCGAGCGGCGGGACGCCGACGTCGCCGTGCGCCGCCAGCCACTCGACCGCCTCCCGCGCCGCCTCGAGGGAGGTCGCGCGCGGCACGTAGCCGAGGTGCTGCTGCGCCGCTGCGATCGAGCAGGACGAGCTGCGGCCGATGTGCTCGAGCGTCGCGGCGGCGTGCTCCTGCGACGTGCTCGCGGCGAAGACGTCCCAGGGCGCGAGCTCGACGACCGCCTCCCGGCCCCACCAGGCGGCCGCCGCCTCCGCGAACCCGCGGAGGGTCACCGCGCGCTCGGAGACGACGTGGAAGGCCCGCCCCGTCGCCGCATCCTGCCGCTCGATCGCGAGCTGGAACGCCTGCGCGACGTCGTCGGCGTGCACGTGGTGCAGGGTCTCGAGGCCGAGATGCGGGAGCACGACCCGCTCGCCGGTCGCGAGGCGGCGCCAGACCGCCGGGTCGAGGTTGCCGGCCGGGCCGATCACGGGCCAGCCCGGCCCGCTGATGTGCCCGGGGTGCAGGATCGTCGCGGCGACGCCGTCCGGACGACTCGCCTCCGCCAGCACGAGCCGCTCGATCGCCTTCTTGCCGACGCCGTACTCGCCCCACGGCTGCCCGGCCTCGTGCTCGAGGACCGGTACCGCGACGGCGACGCCGTGCGCCCAGATCGTGCCGCACATCGCGAGGAACGTCGGCGAGCCGCGGAGTGCCGCGAACAGCTTGCCCGCGGACTCGGGGCTGAAGCACACCATGTCGATCACCGCGTCCGCCCCGAGGCCGCGGATGCGCGGGCCGAACGTGCCCGCCGCGTCCTCCGCGTCCCGGTCGGCGACGAGGCGCTCGACCCGCGACCACGCCGGGTCCTCGTGGTACGGCGCCCGCGTCCCCCGGCTGATGGCGACCACGTCGTGACCCGCCTCCACGAGGCGGGGTACGAGGTACCCGCCGGTGTGACCCGTTGCTCCGATGACGACGACGCGCATGCCCCCATCGTGCTCCCCGGCGCTGAGCGGCCCGTGTTCCGGAGTCGAGCGCGACAGCAGGACAGAACGCCGTCAGCAGGACACAGCGGCGCGATTTCTCCTGCCGAAGCCGTTCTGTCCTGCCGAAGCCCTCGCCCACAGGAGCGGGCGGCGGCGGAGAATGTCCGCACCGACCCCGAGGAGGCCGCGTGCCGAGTGCAGGAGACCAGCCCGGCTGGATGCCGGATCCGGAGCAGCCCGGCATGCTGCGGTGGTGGAACGGCCTCGGCTGGTCCGACGCCAGGAAGGCGCCGGACGAGGCGACGCAGCGCGCGGTCACCGCGGCGCGGGAGGCGGTGCAGAGCAGCACCGTGACGCCCCAGCAGGTGGCGAGGATCACGGCCGCGAAGAAGGTGACGGAGGTGGTGCCCGGCGCGGTCGGCACCGCCGCGCGCACGGCCGGTGCGGTGAACGGCGCGGCCTCGGGCGCGGTGGCGCTCGGCATCGCCGGCCTGATCTTCGGGCTCTGGGGCGTGGTGTCGCTGGTCGGCCTGATCGTGTCGCTCCGCGGCCTGGCGCGCAGCCGACGCCTCGCCCGCGACGGCGCGAAGCGGACCGGCTTCGTTGGGTCCCTCGTCGGCCTGATCCTGAACGTGATCGGCGTCATCCGCTGGTTCCCCCTCCTCGCCGAGCTGCCGGACGCGCTGCAGAGCTTCCTGAACAGCTGACTCACGCGCGCGCGCCCCCGTCCGCTGGGCACACACCTCGCATCCCGAGCGAAGAGGCTCCCGGCGGAGGTCGCCCCATCAGGATTCGGGCCGTGCACCTGACCCGACGCCAGCTCCTCGGCTCCTCCGGCATCGCCGCCGCTCCCCTGCTGCTCGCCGGCTGCGGGTTCGTGCCCTCCGCAGCGAAGAGGACCTCGAGCACCGGCACGCTCAGCTTCACCACCTGGGGCACCGACGCCGAGCTCGCCGGGTTCAGGAAGGCGATCGCCGGCTTCGAGAAGGCGAACCCGGGCTCGAAGGTCGACCTGAACGCGGTGCCGTACGAGCAGATGTTCTCGAACATCGACGCGCAGCTGCAGGCGGGCAACCCGCCCGACGTCTTCCGCGTGCCGTACTACACGTTCGGCGCCTACGCCGGGCAGGGGCAGCTGCTCGACCTGTCGAAGCACCTCCCCTCCGGCTTCGCCGACCGCTTCACCCCGCAGGCGTGGGCGGCGGTGCAGAACGGGGGCAAGCCCTTCGGCGTCCCGCACCACACCGACACCTCCGCGATCCTCTACAACAAGCAGGCGCTCGACGACGCGGGCGTGACCGACATCCCGACCCGGCTGGACGACGCGTGGACCTGGCAGCAGTTCCGCGCCGTCGCCCAGCGGCTGCGGAGGGCGCAGCCGGACGCGAAGTACCCGTTCGGCGTGAACTGGCAGGGCAACGGGGTCACCCGCTGGCTCAGCTGGCTGTTCCAGTCCGACGGCCGCTTCCTGACCGAGGACCTGTCCGCCGCCGCGATCGACTCGAACGCCGGCCGCGCCGCGGTCGACTTCACGAAGTCGTTCTTCCCCGACCGGCTGGTGCCGCCGAACGACAGCGTGAAGTCCTCCACCTACGCCGCCGACAGCTGGTACAACCAGACGACCGCGATGGTCTTCTCCGGCGCCTTCGCGATCCCGGACGCGACCGACGCGCTGAAGTTCGAGTGGGGCGCCACCTTCGCCCCGCGGAACACCCGCGCCGGCAGCGACTTCGGCGGCAACGCCCTGGTCGCGACGAAGGCCGCGGAGGGCAAGGCCGAGCTGATCGCCGCCTTCTTCGCGCACGTGACGGAGGAGGAGCAGATGCGCGACTTCTGCGCGAACGCCTCGCTGCTGCCCACCCGGGCCGACCTGGTCAAGGACGGCATCGAGTTCGCCGTGCGGCCGGAGCTGTCGCCCGTCTTCGTCGGCCAGGCGTCCGCGGTGCAGGCGAGCGACTCCGGCCAGGTCGCGTCGCCGAAGATGTCGGCGATCATCACCGTGCTGCAGGACGAGCTGGAGCGCGCCTTCGTCGGCGGCCGGGGCACCGCCGCCACGATCGCGGCGCTGAAGACGGGCATCGACAAGGCGGTCACGGCTTGACCGCAGCGGTCGGGGTGTCGCGGAGGCGGACCCGGTACCGCGGCGGCGAGTCCCGGGTCGCGCTCCTCTTCATCGCGCCGAACCTGCTGCTGCTCGGGCTGTTCGTCCTCCTGCCGCTCGCCCAGTCGGTCGGCCTCAGCCTCGAGCGCACCAACGGCTTCGGCGCGGGCGCCTTCGTCGGCCTGGACAACTACGCGCGGCTCGCGGGCGACCCGCTGTTCTGGCGGTCGCTCGGGAACACCCTGCTGTTCACGCTGCTGACGACGCCGCTGTCGATGGGGCTCGGGCTCGGCGCCGCGCTGCTGCTGAACGGCGCGCTGCCGGCCCGCGGCGTGTTCCGGTCGATCCTGATCCTGCCGATGTCGGTCTCCGGCGTCGCGACCGCCCTGATCGGGCTGCTGCTGTTCGACGAGAACTCCGGCCTGCTGAACGAGCTGCTCCGCTTCGCGGGCCTGCCCGCCGTGAGCTGGCAGTCGGGCGGGGTCGCGGCGTTCGCCTCCGTCGTGCTCGTCACCCTGTGGTGGCGGGTCGGGTTCAACATGCTGATCTACCTGGCCGGGCTGCAGGGCCTCTCGACCGAGCTGCAGGAGGCGGCTCGACTCGACGGCGCGGCCGGCTGGCAGCGCCTCCGGTACCTCACCGTGCCGCTGCTCGGCCCCCAGTCCTTCTTCCTGCTCGTCATCAACGTCATCTACTCGTTCCAGGTCTTCGACATCGTCTTCGTGCTGACCGGAGGCGGTCCGCAGGACGCGACGAGCGTGCTCGTCACGTACGCCTACCAGAACGGCTTCGTCACCCGCGACCAGGGCTACGCGGCGGCGATCGGCGTCGTCCTGCTGCTGCTCGCGCTCGTCTTCACCGCGATCCGCTGGCGGACCAGCCGCACGAGGGACCTCACCGAATGACGGCCGAGACGCTCCCCCGGGCCTCCGCGACCGCCGCCGCGCCCCGAGGGCGCCGCAACCGGGCCGCCGTGGTCGCCCGCACACTCGCGGCGGTGCTGGTGGCGATCATCACGCTGTTCCCGCTCTACTGGATGGTCGTCGTCGCCCTGTCGACCAGGTCCGACCTGCTGGGCGGGTCGCTGCGCGTGATCCCGACGTCGATCACCTTCGCGAACTTCGAGAAGGTGCTGACCGGCTTCCCGGTCTGGACCTGGTTCGGCAACTCGGTGTCGATCGCGGTGACCGTCGCGGTCCTGACGGTCGCGGTGAACCTCCTCGCCGGCTACGCCTTCGCGCACCTGCGGTTCCGCGGCTCCTCCGCGCTGTTCCTCGTGGCGCTCGGCACGCTGACCCTGCCGGTGCAGACGATCATGGTGTCGCTGTTCCGCCTGGTCACCGGCCTCGGACTGTACGGCAGCTACTGGGCGGTGATCCTGCCGACCGCGGCCAGCGCCTTCGGCCTGTTCCTGGCGCGGCAGTTCCTGCTCGGCATCCCGCGGGAGCTGCTCGAGGCCGCCCGCATCGACGGCGCGAGCCACCTCCGGGTGTTCCGCAGCGTCGTGCTGCCGCTGTCGCGGCCCCTGATCGCGGTGCTGTTCTTCATGAGCCTGCTGTCGTCGTGGAACGACTTCGCCTGGCCGCTGATCGCGCTGAAGGAGAACGCGCTGTTCACGCTGCCGATCGGCCTGCTCTACCTGCAGAGCGAGAACGGCCCCGACTACGGCAGCACGATGGCGTTCGCGCTGATCGACGTCGCCCCGATGGTGCTGCTGTTCCTCGTGTTCCAGCGCTTCTTCGTGCAGGGCTTCGCACGGAGCGGGATCCGCTGACGCGGACGGGGCATGGCCCTCGGACGCCGCGTCCGCCACCATGTCGGGATGACGACGCCTCCGCCGGTCGAGCCGCAGCCCCAGCCGCCGACCGCAGGCGGCCGCGGCGTCGGCGCGCTGATCGTCTCGATCGTGGCGCTCGTGCTCGCGCTGATCCCGTTCGCCTCCTACGTCGCGGGCTTCGTGGCGATCGCCGCGGTGATCCTCGGCGTGGTCGCGGTGCGGCGGGCCGCTCGCAAGGGCGTCCCGATCACCGCGATCGTGCTCGGCGCGGTCGCGCTGGTGCTCGCGATCGTGATGTCGATCGTCTACACGGTCGTCCTCTTCCTGATCCCCGCCGCGATCGAGCGCCTGCCGACGAAGCTGCCGTCGGGCTTCCCCACCGACTTCCCGACGAGCCTCCCGAGCGACTTCCCCACGGACCTCCCGACGGACCTCCCCACGGACCTCCCCTCGGTGCGCGACCTCTCGACGGCACCGGAGTCCGGGTCCGGCGGCAGCGTCGTCTTCCGGGTCACCGGCGACGGCCGCGCGCAGACGATCAACTACACGGTCGCGGACTCCGAGCTGGCGGGCAACGCGACCCTGAGCGGCGCCGACCTGCCGTGGAGGAGGTCGGTGGGCATCGGCAGCGGCACCAGCTACTCGGCCTACGCCGTCATCGCGCAGAGCGCCGACGGCGGCGACATCGCGTGCTCGATCTCGGTGAACGGGAAGGTCGTCGCGAAGCGGTCGGCGACGGGGCGGTTCGCGGTCGTGACCTGCACCGCCTCCCAGGCGGGGTAGGTCAGAAGGCGTCGCCGGTGCGCCACGCCATCTCCTGCAGCAGCAGGCCGTTGCCGTCCGGATCGGCGACGGAGGCGTAGCGCACGCCGCCCCCGACCTCGACGACCTCGCCGACCCGGACCCCTCGCGCGACCAGCTCGGCCCGCGCGCCCTCGATGTCCGCGACGACCAGGTGCAGGTTCTGCACCGAACCCGGCTCGCCGTCGTAGGCGCCGAGGCCCGACCCGAACCCGAGGGAGCAGGCGGACCCCGGAGGCGTCACCTGCACGACCCGCATCCCGGGCCCCGGCTGCACGTCGACGTCGGCGTGGAAGCCGAGCGCGTCGACGTAGAACGCCTTCGCGCGGTCCACGTCGGCGACCGGGACGATCACGAGCTCGAGCTTCATGTCCATGCGTTCCTCCAGGGGTCTCGAGAGCACGACGCCGTCGATCCTGCACCGAGGACACCCGGAAGGCGTCAGGCCCCCGCGGGCTCCAGCTCGCTCGCCGGTAGCGCCGCCGGCGAGCGGTCGCGGAAGTGCCCGGCGATGGTCAGCACGAAGCCGGCGAGGGTCCACACGCCGAGCACCAGCCACTGCTTCGACACGTCCGCGTCCGGGAAGTACGACAGCGATCGGACGAGGCTGGAGGCGGCACCCGGCACGAACCACTGCCCGACCTCGCCCCACGGCGCGGCGATGAACTGGTAGGGCAGGGTCGCGCCGGAGATCGGGTTGCCGATCAGCAGGCTGATGACGGCGCCCACCCCGATGCCCGGTGACCCGAGCAGCGCGTTGCACCCGGACACGATCGCCGCGGTGGCGGCCATCGCGAGCCCGAACGCGGCGGCGTTCAGCACCGGGTCGCGCTGCAGGATCCCGAGCCAGGTCTGCAGCACGAGCACGACGATGCCGCCCGCGGCGACGCCGTAGACCAGCAGCGCGACGATCCGCCGCATCGGTCCGACGACGAGGAAGGACACGAGCACGCCGCCGAGCATCCCGCCGAGCACGAGCGGGAACCCGGCGGCGGCCAAGCCGGCCCCGGTGGCGTCGCGGCTCGACAGCGCCACCACGTCCGTCACCTTCACCGCGGGCACGGTGCCGGTCGCGGCCGGGGTGGGAGCGCCCGCTGCCGCGGAGGACGCGGCCGTCGCGACGATCGCCTGCTGCAGCCCCGCGATCGCGCGTGCGGAGACCTGGGCCTGCAGCTGCGTCGCCACGCCCCGCAGCACCTGGTTGGACGCGGTCGACGCCGCGGAGGAGGTGAGCACCTCCGGCTCGTCCCCCAGCAGGATCGCCCCGTACAGCCTCCGCTCCCGGATCTGCCGCACCGCGTCCGCCCGGGTCGAGACGGTCGCGAACGCGAAGGGATCGGTCTCCTGCTTCGCGATCGCCGCCTTCAGCGCATCGACCTGGGCGGTCGGCCCGGACAGACCGACGGGCAGGTCGCGGGCCTTCGCGGTCGCCGCCGGCCACACGAAGGCGAGCACGACGATGCCGACGACGAGAGCTCCGGCGATGCCGAACAGCACCGTGAAGCGCCACCTCGTGCGTGGGCGGACGGGGACGGGGACGGACATGGGCGGCTCCTTCAGAGAACGATCGCTCTGTTGTACACCTGAAGAGAACAGTTATTCTCGATTTCATGCCGAAGGTGTCCGATGCGCACCGGCGCGCCCGCCGCGACGAGATCGCCGAAGCAGCGCTCCGCGTGCTGCGGCGGAACGGGGTGGCGAACACCTCCATCGCCCAGATCGTCGAGGAGTCGGGGCTCTCGGCCGGGGCGATCTACGCGAACTTCGAGAACAAGGCGGAGCTCGCGCGCTACATCGCGCAGTCGCTGTTCGACTGGCGGCTGCAGCGCGTCACGGAGCCGCAGGAGGCGGTCCGCTCCCCCGCAGAGGTCGTCCGGCTGCTCCTGTCGACGACGACGGAGGCCGCTCCGCCGGTCGCGGTGGTCCTGCAGTTCTGGGGCGAGGCCGCCCGCGACGACGAGCTGCGGGCCGTGCTGACCGAGAAGGTGACGCGGCTGCGGGAGGCCTTCGCGCAGGCCGTGCTGCCGTGGGCGCGGCAGCGCGACCCCGCTGACGCCGAGGCGCTCGCCGCGCGGACCGCCATCGCGATGGTCGTGCTGTGCCAGGGCTTCCTGACCAACCGGGCCCTGCTCGGCTGGACCACCGCGGAGGACCACCTCGACGCGGTGGAGGTGATGTTCCGGAGCTGACTCCACCCCGGCCCCCGAGGAGCTGCGGATCCGCGAAGCGGCCGGGAGCGCCGATAGCCTCGCCACCGTGTTCAGCCTGGTGCAGCTCCGCGTCTTCGCGACCGCTGCCCGGGTCGGGTCGTTCACCGCGGCGGCGATGGAGCTGCACATGGCGCAGCCGTCCGTCAGCGAGTTCGTCCGCCGGCTCGAGGACGAGTACGGCACCCGCCTGTTCGTCCGGGGCGGCCGGCGGCTCGTGCTGACGGAGGCGGGCGAGACCCTGCTGCCGGTCGCGGTGAAGGTGACGACGTCCGCCGACGAGGCCGACCGGACCCTGCGGGCGATCACCTCCCTCGAGGGCGGCACCGCCTCCTTCGGCCTGCTGCGGAACGCCAAGTACTACCGGCTGGAGGAGCTGCTGGCGCAGTTCCACGAGCGCTACCCCTCCGTGCGGCTGCGGATCGTCGGCCTCAACTCGGTGGAGGTCGCGGGCGCCGTCGCCGACGGGGAGCTGGAGGCGGGCCTTGTCGTGCTGCCGATCGACGCGGACGGCCTCACGGTCACGCCGCTGCGCCGCGACGAGGTGCTGTACGCCTCCGCCGACCCCGCGCGCGCCCTGCACCCGCCGACGATCGAGGACCTCGCCGCCCGCAAGCTGGTGCTGTACGACGCCCACTACGGCTGGCGCGACCCGACCAGGCGGCAGGTGCTCGAGCGGGCCTCGCTGGCCGGGGTGCACCTCGACGCGATGGTGGAGGTGGAGCAGGTCGAGTCCGCGCTCACCCTCGTCGCGGCCGGCGTCGGCGACACCTTCGTGTCCCGCGCGGTCGCGGAGAGCGGCGCCTGCCCGCCGCAGGTGCGCTTCGTCCCGTTCGCCGAGCCGCTGCACGACACGATCGCGCTCGTGCAGCGCGACGGCGCGACCCTCTCGCCCGCGACCGCCGAGCTCGTCCGCCTCGCGCTCGCCCTGCTGCAGCGCACCGCCTGAGCGCTACCGAGCCTCGACCTCCTCGAGGGCGGCGAGCCGGATCGTCGCGGTCGCCTCGTGCGCGGCCATCCCCTCCGACGCGGAGATCACCCTCACCGCGTCCGCGACCTCGTGCGTCGCCGCCTTCGCGACCCGCTGGTAGGTGAGCGGCTTCAGGAACCGGGCGACGGACAGGCCGGCGCTGTGCTTCGCGCCGCCGGCGGTCGGCAGCACGTGGTTCGTGCCGGCCATCCCCTTGTCCGAGTACGCGACCGTGCTCCACGCGCCCAGGAACAGCGAGCCGTAGTTGGTGAGGCGGCCGTGGTACCAGTCGTCGTCGGCGGTGATGACCTCGAGGTGCTCGGGCGCGAGGTCGTCCATCAGGGTCGCGGCGACCTCCCGGTCGTCGGCGACGACCACCGACCCGAAGTCGCGCCACGCGGGCCCGGCGACCCACTCGGTGGCGAGCGACTCCAGCTGCCGGTCGACCGCGGCGACGACAGCCCGCGCGAGGGCGGCGGAGGTGGTGACGAGCGCCGCGGGCGACTGCGGCCCGTGCTCCGCCTGGCCGAGCAGGTCCGCGGCGACGACCTCGGGGTCGGCGGTGTCGTCGGCGAGCACCGCGACCTCGCTGGGGCCGGCGAGCAGGTCGATCGCGACCCGGCCGAACAGCTGCCGCTTCGCCTCCGCGACGTACGCGTTCCCCGCGCCGACCAGCATGTCGATCGGCCCGTCGCCGACGAGCCCGAACGCCATCGCGGCGAGCGCCTGCACCCCGCCGAGCACGAACACGCGGTCGACGCCCGAGCACGCCGCGGCGTACAGCACCGCGTCGTTCGCCCGGCCGTCCGGCTGCGGCGGCGTGCACGCGACGACCTCCGGCACCCCGGCGGCCTTCGCGACGCCGACGGTCATGAACGCGGAGGCGGTCAGCGGGAAGCGCCCGGCCGGCAGGTAGGCGCCGACGCGACCGACCGGCACGTACCGGACCCCGGTGACGAGGCCGGGCACCGGCTCGGTGGCGAAGTCGACGAGGTGCGCCCTGCTCGCCTCGGCGAACGCCCGGGTGCGGCTCGCGCCCAGCTCGATCGCCGCCCGCAGGTCGGCGGGGAGGCGGTCGCCGCTCGACGCGATCGTCGCCGCGTCGAGCTCGACGTCGCCCCCCTCCCACCGGTCCAGCTGCCGCGCGTGCTCGAGCACCGCGGTCATCCCGCAGCGCTCGATGTCCTGCAGCATCGCCGTGACGGTCGCCGCGACCGCCGGGTCCTGCTGCGCCGCGACGGCGTCGACGCCTGGGGCCTTCACGACGCGGAAGCGGCCGTCGAGGGCTGACAGGACACGGGGGGTGGAGCGCATCCCTCCACCATGGGCATCCCGCGGCGGCGACGGTAGAGCCGATCCCCAGCGCGACCCATAGCCCGCACCTTGTGCACGGGAGCCGCCCAAGGCTGCGCCTATGGCTGGTGTCGTCGGTTGCCGCTTGTCCACCGTCGGCGGGCGTCGGTACGGTCGCCCGGTCCAGCCCCCTGCCCGGCGACGGAAGGCCCTCGATGACCACGACGAAGACCCCCGGCGGCACGGAGACGCTGCATCGCGAGCTGAAGGTGACGGACGCGGCCGCCTTCTCCATCGGCCTCATCGGGCCGGTCTGTGTGATGGCGCTGCTCGGCGTCGGCGCCGCCGGCATCCTGGGCCGCGGCGCCACCTACGCCTTCGTGTTCGCGCTCGTGGCCGTGTCGCTCGTCGCGTACGGCTTCGTGAAGCTGTCCCGGCACATCGCCCACACCGGCTCGGTGTACGCGACCGTCGGCATCACGCTCGGCCCGCGCGCCGGGTTCGTCGCCGGCTGGGCGCTGTTCCTCGCGTACTTCACGATCGGCGCCGGGTCGACGATCGAGATCGGGCTGTTCCTGGAGCAGCTGCTGCAGGACCTCGGCATCGCCTTCGCGCCCGACTGGCTCGTCGTCGCGGTCATCGCCCTCGCGGTGGTGCTGGTCGTCAGCCGCAGCCAGGTGCACGTCATCACCCGCGTGCTGCTGACCGCGGAGCTGATCGGCGCCGCGCTCGTCACGATCCTGAACCTGGTCGTGCTCGTCCGGCTCGGCACCGGCACGGCGCCGGGCGGCCGCGGGCTCAGCCTCGACTTCCTGCAGCTGCCCGCCGGCACGGACATCAACACGATCGGCGCCGCCGCGGTGTTCGGCTTCCTCGCGTTCGCCGGCTTCGAGGGCGCCGCGACGCTCGGCGAGGAGAGCAGCAACCCGAAGCGGGACATCCCGAAGGCCCTCAAGATCGCGGTCGCGATCGTCGGCGTCTTCTACCTGCTCTCGATCGTCGCCCAGACCCTCGGCTACGGCACCTCCGACGCCGACGTCAAGCGGTTCACCTCCGCCGCGGCGCCCTACGGCGACCTCGGCCGCGCGTTCGTCGGTCCGTGGCTCGCGGACCTGCTCACCGTGTTCGCGATCGTCAGCCTGTTCGCGATCTCGATCGGCACGCTCTCCGGCGCCTCCCGGGTGCTGTTCGCCCTCGGCCGCGGCGCGGGCCTCACGCACGGCGTCGCCGAGGTGTCGAAGACCGGAGCTCCGACCACGGCCCTGCTGGTCAGCGGCGGCCTCGCGGCGCTCTGCATGGTGATCGAGCGCCTGACCGGTGCGGCCGTGCTCGACGCGACGTACTGGGTGCTCACGATCGGCACGATCGGCCTGCTCGTCGCGTACGTCCTGGCGACGCTCGGCGCGATCCGGTTCCTGTTCTTCGGCGGCCGCACGAGCACGCCGAGGTGGCAGATCGTCGTGCCGATCCTCGCGATCGTGCTGCTCGGCTACACGCTGTACCGGAACGCCGTCGGCCTCGAGGCGCCCTACAGCTGGTTCCCGTACCTCGTCGGCGTCTGGCTGGTCATCGGGATCGCGATCTCGTTCCGGCCGGGGCTGAAGCAGCAGGTCGCGGCCGACCTCTCCTCCTCCGACCCGAAGGCGATCGTCCCGTGACGCGCATCGCCGCCGTGCAGCTGGCCCCGGTCGTCGGCGACCTGGCCGGCAACCTCGACCGGGCGGTCGCGGCCGTCGAGCAGTCCGTCGCCGGGGGCGCGGCGGTCGTCGTGCTGCCGGAGCTGGCGACGTCCGGCTACGTGTTCGAGACGCCGGAGGAGGCCCGCGTGCTCGCCCTCCGGCCGGACGGCCCGGCCCTCGCCCGGTTCGCGGCGGCGGCCGGCGGCGCGACCGTGGTCGTCGGCTTCGCGGAGCTGGCCGACGACGGCGTCTACAACAGCGCCGCGCTGCTCGACGCCTCCGGCGTCCGCGCGGTCTACCGCAAGGTGCACCTCTGGGACCGGGAGAAGCACTTCTTCGCCCCCGGGAACGCCCGCCCGCCGGTCGTCGAGACGCCGGTCGGCCGCATCGGCGTGCTGATCTGCTTCGACCTGGAGTTCCCGGAGTGGACCCGCATCGCGGCGCTCGCCGGCGCGGACCTGCTGGCCGTGCCGACCAACTGGCCGCTCGGCCCGACGCCCGAGGGCGAGCGCCCGGCGGAGGTGCAGATCGCGATCGCGACCGCCCGCATGAACAAGATAGCGATCGCGTGCGCCGACCGCGCCGGGCGCGAGCGCGGCGTGGACTGGACGGCGGGCACCTCCGTCGTGGACGCGTTCGGCGCGCTCGTCGCGCAGGCCGGGCCCGGCACGGGCACCGCCTGGGCGGACCTCGACCTGCTCGACTCGCGCGACAAGCGGCAGGCCGAGCTGGTCGACCTGCTCGCCGACCGCCGGCCGGACCTCTACGGCCCGCTCACGGCGGCGGCGGTCAGGCGCTGAGCCGCGGGTAGTCCGTGTAGCCCTCCGCGCCGGGCGAGTAGAACAGGTCCGGCCGCGGCGCGTTCTCCGGGGCGTCGGCGCGCCAGCGCTCGACCAGGTCCGGGTTCGCGATGATCGCGCGCCCGACGGCGACCGCGTCGGCGTGCGCGTCGTCGATCAGCGCGAGCGCCTCCTCCCGCGTCGTCACGGAGCCGAACCCGCTGTTCGCGATCAGGTGACCGCCGAACCGCTCGCGCAGGTCCTGCACCAGCACGCCGGCCGGGTCGGCGTGCAGCACGCTCAGGTAGGCGAGCCCGAGGGGCCGGAGGCCGTCGAGCAGCGCCTCGTAGGTCGCCAGGGTCTCGGCCTCGTCGGTCTCGAAGACGTCCTGCGCCTGGTTCGCGGGCGACAGGCGGATCCCCACGCGGCCGGCGCCGACCTCCGCCGCGACCGCCTCCGCGACCTCGATCACGAAGCGCGCGCGGTTCGCCGGCGAGCCGCCGTACGCGTCCGTGCGCACGTTCGACACGGGCGACAGGAACTGGTGCAGCAGGTAGCCGTTCGCCCCGTGCAGCTCGACGCCGTCGGCACCGGCGCGGATCGCGCGGCGGGCGGCCTCGACGAACTCGTCCCGGACGACGGCCAGCTCCGCCTCGGTCAGCGCGTGCGGCACCGCGTGCGGGTGCTTGCCGTGCTGCGTGCGGACCTCGCCGTCGATCGGGACAGCGCTCGGCGCGACGGTGCGGCCGGTGCCGGAGAGGTCCGGGTGCGAGACGCGGCCCGAGTGCATCAGCTGCAGCACGATCCGGCCGCCGTCGCCGTGGACCGCCTCGGCGACCTGGCTCCAGCCCGCCTCCTGCTCGTCGGTGACGATGCCCGGCTGGCCGAAGTACCCGCGCGACTCGGCGCCCGGGTACACGCCCTCGCTGATGATGAGGCCGACGGAGGCGCGCTGCGCGTAGTGCACGGCCATCAAGGGCGTGGGCACGCCCGCCGCGCCGGCGCGGGTGCGGGTCAGCGGCGCCATCACGACGCGGTTCTTCAGGTGCAGGTCGCCGAGCTCGATCGGGCTGAACAGGTCCACAGGGTTCCTTCCGGTTCGCGGATCCGGATGGGATGCGCGACACGCCGGCGCCGGAGGCGCGCGGGCGGGGTGTCGCCGGATCGATCCGGATCCGCGAGTGCTCAACGGGAGGACCTGCGGAACATTCCCGGGCCCGACGATCGCTCAGGCTCAGGACTCGAGCGCGCCCCGCACGATCGAGTCGCCCGAGTGCGCCGGGTTGCCGTCCCGCGGCTCGTCGGAGACGTCGACGAGCCGGAACCGGTCCAGGTCCAGCCCGGCCGGCACGACGAAGGTCCCGCTCGTCCCGGTCAGCATCCCCAGGCTGACGAGGCGCTTCGCGCCGGTGGTCATCAACCAGACCTCGTGATCGGTCGCGCCGTCCGGGCGCACGTCGGTGCGCACCTCGACGACGCGGCGCCCGTCCGCGAGGCGCTCGAGCACGGCGGTGCCGCTGCTGCCCGCCCACCCGGGGAAGGCGTCGAGGGTGGCCGTCGCGAGCTGCTGCGGCTGGCTCCTGGCGGTCAGCAGCCCCACCGCGACGCCGCCGACGACCACCACCGCGGCGACGGCCGCCAGCACGGCCGCGGCCCTGCGGCCGAGTCGCCGGCGCCGGAGGGGGACGACCGGGCGAGCGCCGCCCGCGACCGGGCCGTCGACGAGCCCCGGGTCCAGCCCGAGCTCGTCGGCGATCCCGGCCCAGACGGCCGGACCGGGCGTGTCGAGCGCCCCGCCGCCGGCGCGGGAGAGCGAGACGGGGCGCGCGTACCGCGCCACCTCCGCACGGCAGTCGGCGCAGCCCGCGAGGTGCAGCCGGTCGCCGGCCGACGGGGCGTCCTCGCCGAGCCCGAGCAGCGCGAGCAGCTCCGGGTCAAGGTGCGTCATCGCGCACCTCCAGGCGGTGGCGCATGCGCTCGAGGCTGCGCCGGATCAGGCTCTTGACGGTGCCGAGCGGCATGCCGAGCCGCTCGCCGATCTGCTGGTGCGTGAGGCCGTCGTAGAACGCGAGCCGGACCACCTGCTGCGCCTGCGGCGCCAGCCGGGCCAGCTCGTCCTCGACGAGGAGGCGGTCGGCCAGCTCGACGACCGGCGCGGCGGGCTCGCCGTCGCCCTCCTCCGGCATGGGCACGGTGAGGACCTTGGACCGCGCCGCGTAGGCGTCGGCGATCTGGTGCCGCGTGATGCCGACCAGCCAGGCCGAAAGCGTTGCGCGACCCGGGTCGAAGGTCTCCCGGCCCCGCCAGGCGGCGATGTAGACGCGCTGGGCGACGTCCTCCGCGTCCTGCACCTGGCCGAGCGCGCGGAGCGCGAGCGTGTACACGAGCGACCCCCACCTCCGGTACGCGGTCGCGAGCGCGTTCGGGTCGCCGGCACGGAACGCGATGCCGAGGGCCGTGGCCTCGTCGGCATCGTGCATCGGTCCGTCCTCGATCGCGCTGATGCGGAACGGTACCGTGCGAGCGGAGAACGGCGGGCCGCATCCCTGCCCGAGATGCGGCCCGCCGACGGTCACGGGGCGGGAGCGGACGACCGCCCGCTCCCGCCGTCGTCTCAGCGGTTGGTCTTGACGGTCTGCACCGCGACGGTCAGGTTGCCCTGCGCCGCGCTGCCCCACGCGTAGACGATCGTGTCGGTGTTCGCCTTCACGGGCACGTCGGCCGGGCCGATGACCGGAGCCGTGGTGCCGGCGAGCGCCACCGCGACCTTGTAGGTGCCGACCGGCAGGTTCGCCTTCGACTGGTGCGGGTTCTGCAGGCTCTTCATCGCGGCCGCGCCGTTCACGAGGATGTCGACCGCCGGGGCTGCGGCGTCGTGCCGCACGATGACCCGACCCTCGCCCTTGGGCGTCTTCTTCAGGGTGTTCAGGTACAGCGACGCGGTCGGCTTGCCGTCCGCGGTGAGGTGCGCCACGGCGGTGTAGTTCCGGTGCGCGACCAGCTTGAGCTTGGCCGGGCCGATCACGGGGGCCTTGTCGTTCTTCGCCGTCGCCGCGGTGATGGTGACGGTGTAGGTGCCGGCCGGGACGGTCAGCGGGCCCGCGAGGGTGCCGGGCTTGAAGTCGTTCAGCACCCGCTTGTGGTTCAGGTAGACGTCGACGGGCGTGTTCGGCACGGCGTGCAGGACGGACAGCTTCGTCGTCGGTGCGGGGTGAGCCGCCGGGGCCGCCTGGGCGGGGGCGGCCAGGCCGACGGTGAGCAGCGCGGCGGCGGCGATGCCGCTGATCAGTGCTTTGCGCAAGGCACGACTCCTTCTGGGTTCGCGTGGGCCGGATCGACCCATCACCACCACTACGGACGGATTCGGGCCCTCGGATGCGCGAAAACCTGGCAGTTCGCTGACAGTGATCTCCTGGCGCGGATGGAGCGGGGCGGGGGCAGAGTGGGCGGGTGGCCGCACCGAGGGAGTCCGTGGAGGCGGACGCGCGCCTCGACGACCTGCGCCGGCGGCTGTACCGCGCGGACGCGACCGACGCGGACGTGCGGCGGTACCTCGACGAGGGCGGGTCGCCGGACGACGATCCGCCGGCG
>NZ_CAXTOQ010000027.1:0-29696 GCF_964245895.1 uncultured Amnibacterium sp. | reverse complement strand
ACGAGCTGTCGTCGCGCATCGCGATCGGCGGGATGGGCGAGGTGTGGGAGGCCACGGACCTCGTCATCGGGCGACCCGTCGCCATCAAGATCCTGAAGGACGAGTACCTCGGCGACCCCGGGTTCCTCGAGCGCTTCCGGGCGGAGGCACGGCACGCGGCGCTCGTGAACCACGAGGGCATCGCCAACGTCTACGACTACGGCGAGGAGGACGGCTCCGCGTTCCTCGTCATGGAGCTGGTCCCCGGCGAGCCGCTGTCCTCGATCCTCGAGCGCCAGCACACCCTGCCCCCGGACCGCGTGCTCGACGTCGTCGCGCAGACCGCGATGGCCCTGCACGCCGCGCACGCCGCGGGCCTCGTGCACCGCGACATCAAGCCGGGCAACCTGCTGGTCACGCCGGACGGCCGGGTCAAGATCACCGACTTCGGCATCGCCCGCATCACCGACCAGGTGCCGCTGACCGCGACCGGCCAGGTCATGGGCACGGTGCAGTACCTGTCGCCCGAGCAGGCGAGCGGTCAGCCCGCCTCCCCCGCGACGGACATCTACTCGCTGGGCATCGTCGCCTACGAAGCGCTGGCCGGGCACCGCCCCTTCACGGGCGAGTCGCAGGTCGCGATCGCGATGGCGCAGATCAACGACATCGCGCCGGACCTGCCGCACTCGGTGCCGGAGCCCATCCGCCGCCTGGTGTTCGCGTGCATCGCGAAGGCGCCGTCCGACCGCCCGACCACGGCCGCACTGCTCGCGCGGGCCGCGCAGGCGCTGCGCCGCGGCGACGTGCTCGCCGCCGCCTCCGCCGTGCCGGCGGTGCTGCCCGCTGGCGTCGCCGCGCCCACGATGGCGATGCAGGCGGACTCCGCCACGAGCGTGATGCCGTCGCAGGCCCCCGGCTTCGACACCATGCTGCTCGGGGTGCCGTCGACCGGCACCTCGGCGACGACCGCGTTCCCGCCGCAGGCGCAGCAGGGCCCCGCGCCGGTCACCGGCCCGTACGGCACCGGGGACGGCCCGCGCGACGACGGCCCCCGCCGGCGCAGCCCGTGGACCTGGCCGCTCGTCGCCCTGATCGTCATCCTGGTGGTCGTGCTGGCGGTGTTCCTCGTCCCGAAGCTCGTCGGCGCGGGCGGGTCGCCGACCACGCCGCCGAAGACCCCTGCCGCCAGCAGCTCCACGCCGAAGGACACCCCCACGCCGACGAGCTCGGCGATCACGCTGAACCCGAGCGACTACGTCGACGAGCAGTACACCGACGTCAAGTCCGCGCTCGAGAAGCTGGGGCTCGTCGTCAAGGGCGACTCGCAGGAGGCGACGAGCACGGACGACGCCGGCAAGGTCACCCAGATCTCCCCCTCCGGGCCGGTCACCAAGGGCGACACAATCACCGTCACGTACTACGGGGACGTCGCCAAGCTGTCGAAGCCGACGCCGCTCACCGGGCCGAGCACGGCGGCCGTGGGGATCGCATTCGAGTTGAGTTGGAGCAAATACGGAGGGTGCACCTCCGGCACCGGCGGAGGTCTGTCGCAGTACCAGATCAACGTGACCGGGCCTGCGGCTGAGGCCGGCGACCTCAAACCGACGAACCCCAACGACACGTCGGTGTCGATCACGCCGACCGCCGCGGGCACGATCTCGGTTACGTACCAAGCGTTCTGCGCCGACAGGAACTCCCCCAGCTCGGCCTCGAAGCGAGTGACGGTCACGGCACCCCCCGCGCCCCCGGCCTCGACAGCTCCGCCGGCCCCCACCGACCCGACGACGCCCGCGGACGACTCCGCCGGATGAGCATGGACGAGAGCACGCCGACCGCCGCCGTCACCGGGCCGATCCTGGCCCTGACCGGCGGCGAGCGGCTGCTCGCCGGGCGCTACCGCGTCGAGCAGCACATCGGCCGCGGCGGGATGGCAGAGGTGCACGTCGGCACCGACACCCGCCTCGGCCGCAAGGTCGCGATCAAGCTGCTGAAGTCGTCCCTCGCGAACGACCCGACCTTCCGGATGCGCTTCCGGCAGGAGGCGCAGGCCGCGTCCCGCATGACCCACCCGACGATCGTGCGCGTGTTCGACGCGGGCGAGGAGACGGTGCTGGAGTCGGGGGGCGGCGAGGCGCAGCTGCCGTTCATCGTGATGGAGTTCGTCGACGGCAAGCTGCTGAAGGACCTCATCAAGGACGGTCCGATGTCCGCCCAGGAGGCGGGCCACATCGTCGGCGGCATCCTGACGGCGCTCGAGTACTCGCACCGGGCCGGCGTGGTGCACCGCGACATCAAGCCCGGCAACGTGATGGTGACCAGGTCGGGCCAGATCAAGGTCATGGACTTCGGGATCGCCAGAGCCATCAGCGACTCCTCCGCGACCGTCGCGCAGACGAGCGTCATCCTCGGCACGGCCCAGTACTTCTCCCCCGAGCAGGCGAAGGGCGAGACCGTCGACGCGCGCAGCGACCTCTACTCCACCGGAGTGGTGCTGTTCGAGATGCTCACCGGCCGGCCGCCGTTCCGCGGCGACAGCCCGATCTCGGTCGCGTACCAGCACGTCTCGGAGCGGCCCGACGTACCCAGCCGCATCAACCCGGCCCTGACCGAGCAGATGGACGCGGTCGTCCTTAGGGCGCTCGAGAAGGACAAGACGCGGCGCTACCCGTCGGCGGAGGAGTTCCGCGACGACGTCGACGCGGTGCTGGCCGGCCGCACGCCCACCGCCCGACTCCCCACGGTGGAGCTGCAGCAGGAGCTGTTCGGCAGCGCGGAGCCGTCGGCCGAGGCGACCGTTCGGCAGCTCGCGTTCGACGACCCGGGGCCCGCGCCGACCGCGAGCCGCCCGCCGGTGGGCTGGATCTGGGCGGGCATCCTCGTCGTGATCGCGATCGTGATCGCCGTCGGCATCTGGGTGGCGTCGCTCGCGACCGGCGGGTTCGGGGCCGACGACCGCACGGTGCCGGACCTCAGGGGCTCGACGCAGTCGAGCGCGGAGCGGACCCTCCGCGGGCTCGACCTGCAGTCGCTCGTCGTCCGCGAGGCCAGCTCCACCGTCGACTCCGGGGACGTCATCCGCGCGGCGCCCGGTTCCGGCACGGTGCTGCAGAAGGGCCAGACCGTGCGGATCTGGGTGTCGACGGGCATCCCGCAGAGCACGGTGCCGACGCTCGCGGGCCTCACGCAGGACGGGGCGACGCAGGCGATCAAGGACGCGGGCCTCACGGTCGGCAGCGTCACCACCGCCCACTCGAAGGACGTGCCTGCAGGAACGGTGATCTCCGGGTCGCGCCCCGCGGACGCGCGGGTCGACGAGGGCAGCACCGTGGACCTCGTCGTCTCCGACGGCAAGGTGGACCTGCCCGACCTGACCGGTCAGACCCTCGACTCGGCGAAGTCGACGCTCGCCGGCCTCGGCCTGACGCCCAGCGTGACGACCGCGCCCGACGGCTGCAGCGCCTCCCCCGACGTCGTCTACTACCAGGCCACCCCCGCTGGCGCCGTCGCGCAGGGCTCGACGGTGGTGCTGCAGCAGTGCGGGTCGGACCAGAGCGGCACGGACCCGGTCCCGACGGAGACGCCCGCCGGCTGAACCGCGCTCCTGCCCGCGGCGAGCCCGCTGGAGGAGCTTCCCGCTAGGAGGCGATGCGCGGGCTGAGCCCCGCGGATCGATCGACCGCGCCCTCGTCGCCGACGACGGCGAGCCAGTTCGCGAGCATCCGGTGGCCGCCCTCGGTCATCACGGACTCGGGGTGGAACTGCACGCCGTACACCGGCGCGTCGCGGTGCTGCAGCGCCATGATGACCCCGCCCTCGGTCCACGCCGTGACGGCGAGCTCCACCGGCACGGTACCGTCCACGACAGCGAGGGAGTGGTACCTGGTCGCGGTGAAGGTCGCGGGCACGCCGTCGAAGAGGGCGCTGTCGTCGTGCACGACGCGCGAGGTCTTGCCGTGCATCAGCTCCTCGGCGTTCGTCACCACGCCGCCGAACGCCTCCGCGATCGCCTGGTGCCCCAGGCACACGCCCAGCAGCGGCACCCCGGCCTCGACGGCCGCGTGCACCGCGGGGACGGACACCCCGGCGTCGGAGGGCTTGCCCGGACCGGGCGAGACGAGCACCCCGTCGTACGCCGAGATCCGCTCGGTCAGCCCCTCGACGGGCAGCACGTCGTTCCGCACGACGTCGGTGTCCGCGCCCAGCTGCCGCAGGTAGCCGTTCAAGGTGTAGACGAAGCTGTCGTAGTTGTCGATCACGAGCACCCTGGGCATCCTCGGGATCCTACGCACCGCGGTACCGGGCCGCCGCCGGTCGGCCCGGTACGCTGTCGGCCATGGCCCGAGTGAAGTCGTCCCCCGTCCGCCGGGAGGAGCGCCGGGCCGCGGGGGAGAGCGTCAACCCCGTCTGGTTCAAGCCGCTGATGTTCGGGTTCATGCTGCTCGGCCTGCTGTGGATCGTGGTGTTCTACATCTCGAGCGGCACGCTGCCGATCCCGTTCCCGGCCGAGCAGTCCAGCTGGAACATCCTGATCGGGTTCGGCATCGCGTTCGTGGGGTTCATCATGACCCTCTGGTGGCGCTGACCCTCGCTCGCTCTCTCCGCTCCGGTCCTGCCCCCAGACCGGGAGCGTCCCGGCGTGCCGTCGCGGTATCACCGGGAACGACAGGCCTGTGATTCTCCACACGGTGCACAACCCTGTGGATAACTTCGTGGACGGGTCGTGGAGGACCCGTGGAGGACGATCCCCAGGCGGGTGTGCAGGGCTCAGACCACCGCCGCCGGCACCAGCGCCAGCGCCAGCAGCACGGCGGTGACGACGCCCGCCCCGACCCGGGCACGGCGGTCGCGGCGCGGGCCGCGGTTCGCCACGAACAACCACCCCGTGAGGGCGCCGACGACCAGTCCGCCCACGTGCGCCTGCCACGCGATGCCGGGCAGCACGAACCCGATGGCCAGGTTGATCACGATCAGCACCACGAGGGTGCGGACGTCGACGCCGAGCCGGCGCTGCACGACCGCGACGGCGCCCAGCACGGCGAACACCGCTCCAGAGGCGCCGTAGACCGCGGTGTCCGCCGGGATGAGACCGAAGAAGGCGGCGTACAGCACGCCGACGGATCCGCCGAGCGCACCGAGCACGTAGATGACGACGAGGCGCGCGGCGCCGATCACGTTCTCCAGCGGCCGCCCGAACGAGATCAGGGCGACCATGTTGAAGACGATGTGCAGGATGCCCGTCAGCGAGCCGGGGATCGAGACCGGCTGGTGGATCAGGGCGGAGGTCAGCATCCTCCACGGCTCGAAGGGCGCGCCGGTGGACGGCAGCGAGTAGACGACGCGGTACTGCAGCACGTACTCGAGCCACCCGGCGCTCAGCAGCTGGACCACGTACGCGGCGATCGTGATCGCGGCGATCCAGCCCGTCGCGGTGCGGGGGCGGTAGCGCGCGGACCGGCGCCAGGTCCGGCGCAGGTCCGCGCGCAGGCCGCTCATGCTCAGGTGCGGGGCGTGACGTCCACGCTCGTCAGCTCCTGCTGCTCGAGCGGGCGGTCGGAGCGGTCGGTCGGCACCGCGCCCAGCTTGTCGACGACGTCGCGCGACGCCTGGTCGGCGACCTCGCCGAAGATCGTGTGCGCCCCCTGCAGCCACGTCGTCGCCGCGGTGGTGATGAAGAACTGCGAGCCGTTGGTGCCGCGGCCGCCGCGCTTGCCGGCGTTCGCCATCGCGAGGATGTACGGCTTCGTGAAGTCCAGGTCCGGCGCGATCTCGTCGTCGAACTCGTAGCCGGGGCCGCCCGTGCCGTTCCCGATCGGGTCGCCGCCCTGGATCATGAAGTTCGGGATGACGCGGTGGAAGACGAGGTCCTTGTAGAGGGGAGCCGTCTGCTCCTGGCCGGTGCGCGGGTCGCGCCAGGCCTGCTCGCCGGTCGCGAGGCCGATGAAGTTCTTGACGGTCTTCGGCGCGTGCAGGCCGAAGAGGTTGACCGTGATGTCCCCCTGCGTGGTGTGGAGGACGGCGGTCGCGGTGACGTCGGGCATGCCGTCAGTCTGGCATCCGCGCTCCCCGCGCCGGTGTCAGCCGACGGGCTGCCGAGGAGGCTCGGAGGAGGACCGCAGGCAGAGGCCTGCGCTCGGGCGGTCCTGCGCGGACTTTCAGGTCGCACGCAGCGCACTCGATGGGAGGATGCTTGGACCGCGTCGACGTGACCGTCGGCGTGCCGCAGACGACGCCGAGGAGCGCAGGGATGGTCTCGCAGGAGAAGCAGGTGAAGCGGTTGAAGAAGGACGCGCAGCGTCTCTGGGGCGACCAGCAGGCGCTGTTGACGCGCGCGAACGCCCTCCGGGTCGGCGCGTCGCCGCACGTCCAGGGGTACGCGAAGGAGCGGCTCGACAAGCTCGTGCCGGGCGCGACCACGATCGTGGCCGAGAAGGTCGCCCCCGTCGTGGGCAAGGCCGGCAAGGCCGCGGGCACCTACGCGGCCTCGACCACGAAGGACGCGCTCAGCGGCGTGCTGCTGCCCGCCGTGTCCAGCGCAGCGGCCGCCGCTATCGCGTTGGCGGAGGAGGCCGGCGATCGCCTCGGTCTCGCCGACACCGTCACCAAGCAGGGCAAGAAGGTGACCGACCGGCTCGACGTGCTCACGAAGGCCGGCCACAAGTCCGGCAAGAAGGGCGGCGCGAAGCTGCGCGCCGCGGCGAAGGCCGGCGGCGCCGCCGCGACGCACGCGTCGAAGCGGGCGTCGAAGGACAAGGGCGGCCTGGGCGCCGGCGGCGTGATCGGCATCCTGCTCGGCGTCGCCGTCGCCGCCGGGATCGGGTACGCCGTCTGGCAGACGCTCCGCGCCGACGACGACCTGTGGGTCGCCGACGAGGACCCGGACACCACCGCCACCAGCTGAGCCTGCTCGAGGTGCTCGAGGGCTTGAGCAGGACGAAACGGCTTCAGCAGGACGAAACAGCTCGGAAAGTCCTGCTCGAGCCATTCTGTCCTGCTCAAGCCCTCAAGCCCTCGAGCCCGACCCGCTCGAGCCTGGGACTCAGGAGCGCGGCGGGGCCGGAGGCGGTCGCGGGTCAGCCCGCGGCCGCCTCCAGCGTCTCCCGCAGGGCGACGACGGCTGGCCGGTCCGCGCCGGAACGGCGCGCGGCGGTGAACACCTCCCGCTCGGGCGCACCGGAGGGCACGAGCATGCGCCCGGGAGCGGGCCGTCCGCTCCACACGAGGTCCGGCAGCAGCGCGACCGCGTTGCCGGACTCGACCAGCCGCATGTGCACCTCGAGGTCCGCCGACTCGTAGCGCACGTCCGGCTCGAACCCGGCGAGCCGGCACTGCTGCTCCGCCCAGTGCCGCGACGCCGCGCCCCTGGGCTCCATCACCCACGGCAGCGGGGGCGCGTCGCGGAGGTCGCGCACGGGTGACGCGGCGGGCAGCGCGAGCCGGACCGGATCGCGCACGAGCGGCCGGTGGTCGAGACCCTCGTGCCACGCGGTCGCGTGCCCGGGGTACTGCTCGGCGACGACCAGGTCGAAGTCGCGCGTCGCCGTGCGGCGCAGCGCCGCCTCCGGCTCGTGCTGCACCACCTCCACCCGCACCGCCGGATGGTCCTGCGCCATGCGCGAGAGCGTCTCCGGCAGCAGGGCGAGCGCGGCGGACTGGAAGATCGCGAGCCGGACCACGCCCGTCGCCGTCTCGGACCGCGCGGCGACCTCCGTCTCCGCGCGCTCGAGCAGCGCGAGGATCTCCCCCGCCCGCACGGCGAGCGCCTGCGCCTCCGGCGTCAGCAGCACGCCGCGCCCCGCCGGCACGAGCAGCGGCACCCCGACCTCGCGCTCGAGCAGGTCCAGCTGCTGCGAGACCGACGACGGGCTGTACCGCAGCGCCGCGGCGACCTCGGCGAGCGTGCCCCGGTCGGCGAGCTCCTTCAGCAGCCGCAGCCGTCGCACGTCGTACACGGGACCCCTCTCGTCGGTGCACCCGAACGGTACTGGTGATGAATCATCGCTGTTCCCGAGCGGTTGCGCGGCGGATACTGCGTGCATGAGCCGTAGCGCGGTCGGGACCACTCCTGCCTCCTCCCCGGTGGACGCGTGGACCCAGCGGGTCGAGTCGCTGGTCCGCCGCTGGCTGGGCGAGGCCGCCGACGCCCCGGCGGACCCGGCCGCCGCGCGGCTCGCGGGGGTGCTGCGCGACCCGAAGGGCCTCGCGTTCACGGTCGGGTTCGTCGACGGGGTGGTGCGGCCGGAGGACCTCCGCGCGGCCGCGCACCGGCTGGCCGCGCTGGCGCCCGACGTGCCGTCGTTCCTGCCGATGCCGCTGCGCCTCGCGGTGCGCGTCGGCGGCTGGACGGCGCCGCTGCTGCCCTGGCTCGTCGTCCCCGCAGCCCGCCTCGCGCTGCGCCGCATGGTCGACCACCTCGTCATCGACGCGACCCCCGCGCGGCTGGGCAGGGCGATCGCCCGCATCCGGGACCGCGGGGTGCGGCTGAACATCAACCTGCTCGGCGAGGCGGTGCTCGGGCGCGCGGAGGCGGACCGCCGGCTCGCCGGCACGCTCGCGCTGATCGAGCGGCCCGACGTCGACTACGTCTCCATCAAGGTGTCCGCGGCCGTCGCACCGCACGCCGCCTGGGCGTTCGACGCCGCGGTGGACGACGTGGTCGCCCGGCTCACCCCGCTGTACGAGGCGGCGCGGCGAACCGGCACCTTCATCAACCTCGACATGGAGGAGTACAAGGACCTCGACCTGACCATCGCGGTCTTCCAGCGGATCCTCGACGCCCCCCGGTTCCTCGACCACCGCGCCGGCATCGTGCTGCAGGCCTACCTGCCGGACGCGCTGCCCGCGATGATGCGGCTGCAGGAGTGGAGCGCCGCCCGGCGCGCCCGCGGCGGGGCGACGATCAAGGTCCGGCTCGTCAAGGGCGCGAACCTGCCGATGGAGCGGGTCGAGGCGGCGCTGCACGACTGGCCGCTCGCGACCTGGCACGAGAAGGTCGAGAGCGACACCCACTACAAGCGGGTGCTCGACTGGGCGCTGACGCCCGAGCGCACCGACGCCGTCGAGCTCGGCGTCGCCGGCCACAACCTGTTCGACGTCGCCCACGCGTGGCTGCTCGCCGGCGAGCGGGGCGTGCGCAGCGCGGTCGAGTTCGAGATGCTGCTGGGCATGGCCACCGGCCAGGCGGAGGCGGTGCGCCGCGAGGTCGGCGGCCTGCTCGTCTACACGCCGGTCGTGCACCCCGGGGAGTTCGACGTCGCCATCGCCTACCTCGTGCGGCGGCTGGAGGAGGGCGCGAGCGAGGACAACTTCATGTCCAGCGTCTTCGACCTCGCGTCGAGCGAGCGCCTCTTCCAGCGCGAGCGCGACCGCTTCGCCGCCTCCCTCGCGGCGCTCCACAGCGCGGTCCCCGCCTCCCACCGCGTCGCGCACCACGCCGAGCCGGTCGCCTCCGGCGCCCCCTTCCGGAACGCGGTCGACACCGACCCGGCGGTGCCGCAGCACCGCGCCTGGGCGACGGAGGTGCTGCAGCGGGCTTCCCGCTCGGACCTCGGCGAGCGCACCCTCGCGACGCACACGGTGACCGACGGGCGGGCGCTCGACGAGCTGATGGGGACGACCCGCGCCGCGGGCGCGGCCTGGGGCCGTCGCCCCGCCGCCGAGCGCGCGGCGATCCTGCAGCGGGCGGGCGACGCGCTCGAGACGGCCCGCCCCGCGCTGATCGAGGTCATGGTCGCCGAGGCCGCGAAGACCTTCGACCAGGCCGACCCCGAGGTGAGCGAGGCGGTCGACTTCGCCCGCTACTACGCGGCGAACGCCGCCGAGCTGGAGCAGGTCGACGGCGCCGCGTTCACGCCGGCGGCGCTCACGCTCGTGACCCCGCCGTGGAACTTCCCCGTCGCGATCCCGGCAGGCGGCGTGCTCGCCGCCCTGGCCGCGGGCAGCGCGGTCGTGCTGAAGCCCGCCGGCCCCGCCGGCCGCTGCGGCGCGGTGCTGGCGGAGGTGCTGTGGTCCGCCGGCGTGCCGCGGGACGTGCTCGCCCTCGTCCAGGTCGACGAGGGGGCGCTCGGCCGGCGCCTCGTCGCCGATCCTCGCGTCGACCGCGTCGTGCTCACCGGCGCCTGGGAGACCGCGCGCCTGTTCCGCGACTTCCGGCACGATCTGCCCGTGCTGGCGGAGACCAGCGGCAAGAACGCCATGGTGATCACCCCCTCCGCGGATCTCGACCTGGCGGTGAAGGAGCTGGTGGCGAGCGCGTTCGGCCACGCCGGCCAGAAGTGCAGCGCGGCGAGCATCGCGATCCTGGTCGGGTCGGTCGCGACGTCGAAGCGGTTCCTCGGCCAGCTCGTCGACGCGGTGAGCGCGCTCGAGGTCGGTGCGCCGTGGACGCCGACGACGCGGATGGGCCCGCTGATCGAGCCCGCCGACGGCAAGCTGCTCGAGGGGCTGACGACGCTCGGCGAGAGCGAGCGGTGGCTACTCGCGCCGAAGCGGCTCGACCGCGAGGGGCGGCAGTGGACCCCTGGCGTCCGGACCGGCGTGCGCCGCGGGTCCGCGTACCACCTGACCGAGTACTTCGGCCCGATCCTCGGCCTGATGACCGCCGCCGACCTCGACGAGGCGATCGCGATCCAGAACGAGGTCGCGTACGGCCTCACGGCGGGGCTGCAGTCGCTCGAGCCGGTGGAGATCGGCCGGTGGCTCGACGGCGTCGAGGCCGGGAACCTCTACGTCAACCGCGGGACCACCGGTGCGATCGTCGGCCGGCAGCCGTTCGGCGGCTGGAAGCGCTCGTCCGTCGGCGCAGGCACCAAGGCGGGCGGCCCGAACTACCTCGTCGGCCTCGGCACGTGGCGGCGGGCGGCAGCGGCGACACCCGCGAGCGCGCGGCTCGAGCCGGCCGTCGCCAAGGTCGTGCGGGCCGCCTCCACCTTCGGCGACGCGGCGCGCGCGTTCGTCTCGGCGGGCGCCGCGAGCGACCAGGCCGCCTGGCAGGCGGAGTTCGGCACGACGCGGGAGCTCGCCGGCCTGGGCGTGGAGCGCAACCTGCTGCGCTACCGCTCGGTGCCGGTCACGATCCACGCCGCGGAGGGGAGCGACCCGGGTGAGCTGCTACGGGTCCTGGCCGCGGCGTCCCGCGCCGGCGCCCCCTGCACCGTCGTGGCGGCGACGGCGCTGCCCGAGCCGGTGACCCGCGCGCTCGACGACCTCGGGGTCGCGCACCGGGTGGAGGCGTCCCCGGTGCTGACCGGACGGGTGCGGCTGATCGGCGGCGCGGCCTCGCGGCTGCTGCAGGCCGCGGGCGGCGACCCGGACCTGGCGATCTGGGCGGACGAGGTCACGGTCGCCGGCCGGCTCGAGCTGCTGCCGTTCCTGCACGAGCAGTCGGTGTCCATCACGGCGCACCGGTTCGGCACCCCGAACCACCTCACCGACGCGCTGATCTGAGGCGGCCGCACCGACACGCCAGCGGACTCAGCGGGTACTCAGGTGGCTGACCAGAATGCCCCTATCGCACCCGCCCAGTCGACGAGGGGTCCCGCCATGCTCGACGCTCTGCTCCAGCCGCCCCGAACCGCCCCTGCGGGCCTCCGGACCCGGTTCCGGGATCGCCGCCGCCTGCAGCGGATCGACCGCCTGGGAGCGCGGCTCGCGCGGTTCGACGCCGTCGACGCCCTGCTGGCGAGGGCGCACGGCCGGCTCGCGTCCGGCTGGGTGCAGGACGCCTGGTTCACCACGGTCGACGAGGAGGGGGTGCGGCTGCACGTCGGCACCCTGCGCGCGCAGGACGGCCGGACCAGCGAAGGCGCCTGCCTCGTCGCGGCGGTGGCCGTCGAGGCGCTGCCCGGCAGCATCACGGGCCCGGTCGGGCAGCGCGCGATCGGCACGATGTGGAACGTCCTGCACGGGGGCGGCCCGGCCGGCGACTGGAGCACCCCGCCCGGGGTGACGGCAGCGCGGGCGTACGACCTGGTGCGGTGGAACGACGCGGCGGACCGCAGGCAGACGGACGTCCTCGCGCTCCTCGACGCCTCCAGGGCCACGATGCAGCGGTCGGCCGCAGCGAGCAGGACGGAGCTCGCGTCGGCGTGAGCCGCGTCAGCGTCCGCGGGCGAGGATCGCGGCCTGCGCGGCCGTGCTGAGCACGCTGCCGTAGACCTGGCTCTCGTCCAGGCCGCCGATGAACCACCCCCGGCTCGTGGCACCGGTCCAGGTCGACCACGCCAGGTTCTCGTAGCCGAACCGCCAGTACCCGGAGTAGCCGGACAGCAGCGACAGCGCGAGCGCCGGCCGGTCGGTGTCGACCAGCGAGCCGTCGACGGTCAGCGTGCAGCCCCACGACGTGCTCCAGGTCGCGACGACCAGGTGCCACCTGCCGTCGGCCAGGCCGGCGGGCGACGTGCAGAGCAGCGGTGCCCCCATCAGGTTCGCCACCTGCACGGTCGCGCCGCCGAAGGCGAGGCTGCCGTCCGCGCGCATGTAGAGGGCGCGGTCGGCGAGTGGCGACGTCGGCGCGGTGTTCGAGCTGCCGAAGTCGGCGAGCGTGCCGCCTGCGCTCGAGGTGCGGAACCAGGTCGCGACCGTGGTGTCGCCCGGGTAGGACCGGGCGGTCTGCTCGGCGACCCCGCCGCCGGTCGATCCGCCGACGGAGAGCGAGGGGCTCCCTCCCGCCAAGCAGGAGGCCCTGGCGGCGTCGCCCGCCAGGGCGCCGGTGTCGTTCTGGCCGCTCAGGTCGCCGACGGCGGACCCGGTGCCCGCGCCGTAGCCCCAGTAGAGCCGGGGCACGCCCCCGAGGCCGCTCGGCGCCACGTCACCGCACTGCGTCCCCCAGCCGTTGCCGCCGTTGCTGGTGACCGCGCTGTAGGCCGCCTGCGCGACGGCGGGAGGCACGACGAGGGCGGACGCGAGCACGAGGCCGGCGGCCGAGACCGCCGCCGCCCTGTGCACCGCGGGCAGCCGGATCCCGCGGTGGCGGCGGCGCACCCGCTCCTCCGGGTCCTCGAGCAGCCGCCCGAGGCGGACGCCGGCAAGCAGGGCCGCCACCAGCGCGGCCGCGCCGACGAGCGGCAGCGGCTGGTGGGTGCGGACCCAGTACACGGGGAGGCCCGCGAAGGGGATGCGGAGGAAGGCGGCGCCGTGCACCGCGCCCACGTCGATCGGCGTGGAGTCGGCGGCGCCGTTGGCGTCGCCGCGGGTCCACAGCCGGCCCTCGTCGTCGATCGCGGCGAGCCGGTGCATCCGCAGCCGCTCGGCATGATCCGGGTCGTCGAAGAGCAGCACCTGCCCGACCGCGAGGTGCGCGCCGTCCTCGGGATGGGTGACGACCGCGTCGCCGACCTGCAGCCGCGGCTCCATCGACCCGGACATGACCACGGTCGTCTGGAAGCCCGCGAGCCCCGGCAGCACGCCCCACAGCAGCAGCGCGACGATCGTGGACAGGACGGACCGGCACAGGATCGTGACGACGACCACGGCCCATGCCGCCCCGTCCGGCAGCACCGCCTGCTCGTCCCTGCGGTGCGACGGCACGCGCCGCCGGAACGAGCGGGCTAGCTGCCCTGCGCTTCCCACGTGAAGGTCGCCGTCGCGGTGGAGCTCTGCGGCGCGGTGGCGTCGTAGCTCCAGACGAAGCGGAACTGCTTGGCCTCGGACGCGGATCCCGTCGGGATCCAGGTCGTCGCGAGCCCGTTGACGTAGCTGGTCGCGTGCCCCGTGTTGAACGCCGCGAGCGTCCCCGTGTAGAGGTTCGACGAGGAGGTGAACCCGGAGCACGTCGCGTTGGTGGCGCCCGAGCCGATGTCGATCGCGAGGTTGATGTGCGAGCCCAGGGAGTTCGTGTCGCTGAAGGCCTGCGTGTACAGCTTCACCGTGGTCGCCAGGGAGCCGTTCGACGTGACCGTGATGCACTTCGTGCCGGTCGCGTTCATCTGCTGGTTCGTGCCGGAGAACATCGCCGACGCGGTGTCGTTCGTCAGCGCGACGGAGCCGGTGTTCCAGGAGTTGGTGGCGTTCGAGGTGGACGACGAGAACGCGGAGTAGGAGGCGCCCATCACCACGCTCCCCGTGCCGACGATCGCGACCCCCGCCGCGATCAGCCCGGAGAGTCGTCCGAGCCGACGAGTGACCTTCAGCATGCGTTCCCCCGACGTGAGTGCTGCGCGGACGGCCCCTCGCAGCCCGCGTGCACGGACAGTGGCAGCCTCAGGCGCTCGGGGCACGCGCGAAACCACGACCTGCACGAATCGACGCGTGGCGTCCGCGCTGATCCGCGTGGCGGTGGTGGATACTCCGCACCCGCGCCCCCCGAGCGGGGATCACCCCTTCGGGGGCGCGCCGGACGACGTCGGCTCCCGCCGGCGGTGCAGTCCGCTGGTAAGGCTTGCGCACCCACCGGCGAGTGAAGGGAGGTGGGTCGACGGAGGTGGGTCGAGACGGCGGAGGGTGGTGGAGACTAGGGGACTCGAACCCCTGACCCCCTGCTTGCAAAGCAGGTGCTCTACCAACTGAGCTAAGCCCCCGAGAAACTCAAGGCTACAAGCCCGGGCGAGGTCGCGTACCGCGACGGCCGTGCAGGCCGTCGCGAGGCGACACAGACCTCGGCGCGCTTGCGCGCCCGCACGGGCGAGTTCTGCAAGGGAAGGTCGTCAGCCGACGGCCGGTTCACGGCCGTCGGTACGACACGGGTTTCGATCCGCCTGCGGATCGAAGACCATACGTGCTGTGGGGCTACCAGGACTTGAACCTGGGACCTCTTCGTTATCAGCGAAGCGCTCTAACCGCCTGAGCTATAGCCCCGAATGGTGGCCGAAACGGCCGCCGAAGAGCGTATCAGCCCTACTGCGTGAAGCCGACCAGGATGCCGCCCGTGATGCGCACCGAGAGGTTGTAGAGGAGGCAGGCGATCGCACCGAGCACGGTGCCGACGACGACGTTCAGCGCGGCGATGACGAGGGTGAAGCCCATGACCTGCGCGAACGAGACGATGTTGCTGACGCTCAGCGCCGAGTTGCCCGAGATGTCCTGCACCAGCTGGGTGATCTGCTCGAACACCCCGGTGGACGAGAGGACGGTCCAGATCAGCAGCACCGCGACGACGATGACGACGCCGACGGCCGCGGCGATGAGGAAGGAGAACTTCACCGCCGACCAGAAGTCGATGTAGACCAGCTTCAGCCGGACCTGCTTCGTCTGAGCGCTCCTGGGCGCGGCGCCGGAGAGCTTGTCAGCCACGCTCTCCCTCGGGCTCGTCTCCGAGGTCGGACGGCTGGGAGTCTTGACCGAGCTCATCTGCAGGGGCCTCCACGGCTGTCTCGCTGTTCCGGGCAATCGCGATGATTCTGTCACTGTCGGGGAATCGAGCGAAGACCACACCCATCGTGTCGCGGCCCTTCGCGGCGACCTCGGAGACGTTGGACCGGACGACCTTGCCGGACTCCAGCACGACGAGCACCTCGTCGGTCTCGCCCACGATCAGCGCGCCGGCGAGGTCGCCGCGCGCCTCCTGCAGCTTGGCGACCTTGATGCCGAGCCCGCCCCGGCCCTGGACGCGGTACTGGTCGACGGCGGTGCGCTTCGCGAACCCGCCCTCGGTGACCACGAACACGAAGCCCTCGTCCGTCACGACGCGGGCGGCCAGCAGCTGGTCGTCGCCGCGGAAGTGCATGCCGATGACGCCGGACGTGCTGCGCCCCATCGGGCGCAGCGACTCGTCGGAGGCGGTGAACCGGACGGACATGCCCTTCCTGGACACGAGCAGCAGGTCGTCGGTCTGGTCGACCAGCAGGGCCTGGATCAGCTCGTCGTCCTCGCGCAGGTTGATCGCGATGATGCCGCCGGACCGGTTCGTGTCGTACTCGGCGAGCGCCGTCTTCTTGACCAGGCCGGCGCGGGTGGCGAGCACCAGGTACGGCGCGACCGTGTAGTCGCGGATGTCGAGGATCTGCGCGACCCGCTCGTCCGGCTGCATGGCGAGCAGGTTCGCGATGTGCTGCCCCTTGGCGTCGCGAGCGCTCTCCGCGACCTCGTAGGTCTTCACGCGGTAGACGCGGCCGGCGTTCGTGAAGACGAGCAGCCAGTGGTGCGTGGAGGTGACGAACAGGTGGTCGACGATGTCGTCGGCCCGCAGCTGGGCGCCGCGCACGCCGCGGCCGCCGCGCCGCTGCGAGCGGTACTGGTCGGTGCGGGTGCGCTTGATGTAGCCGCCGCGGGTGACGGTGACGACGACCTCCTCCTCCGGGATGAGGTCCTCGATGCTCATCTCGCCGTCGTAGCCGGGCATGATCTCGGTCCGGCGGTCGTCGCCGAAGCGGTCGACGATCTCGGTCAGCTCCTCGGCCACGATGCTGCGCTGACGCGGCACGTTCGCGAGGATGTCCTTGTAGTCGGCGATCAGCCGCTCCAGCTCCGCCGCCTGGTCGATGATCTTCTGCCGCTCGAGGGCCGCGAGGCGGCGCAGCTGCAGGTTCAGGATCGCGTTCGCCTGCACGTCGTCGACGTCGAGCAGGTCGATCAGGCCGACCCGCGCGTCCTCGGTGGTCGCGGAGCGGCGGATCAGCGCGATGACCTCGTCGAGCAGGTCGAGCGCCTTCAGGTACCCGCGGAGGATGTGCGCCTCCTGCTCGGCCTTCGCCAGCCGGAACTCCGTGCGCCGGCGGATGACCTCGAGCTGGTGGTCGATCCAGGCGCTGATGAAGCCGTCGAGCGCGAGCGTGCGGGGCACGCCGTCGACCAGGGCCAGCATGTTCGCGCCGAAGTTCGACTGCAGCTCGGTGTGCTTGTAGAGGTTGTTCAGCACGACCTTGGGGATCGCGTCGCGCTTCAGCACGATCACGAGCCGCTGGCCGGTGCGGCCGGAGGAGTGGTCCTGGATGTCGGCGATGCCGGAGAGGCGGCCCTCCTTCACCATCGTCGCGATCTTGTCGGCGAGGTTGTCGGGGTTCACCTGGTACGGCAGCTCGGTGATGACGAGCGCGGTGCGGCCCTGCACCTCCTCCACCTGCACGACGCCGCGCATCGTGACCGAGCCGCGGCCCGTCCGGTACATGTCCTGGATGCCGCGGGTGCCGAGGATCGTGGCGGCGGTCGGGAAGTCCGGCCCCTTGATGCGCTCCATCAGGCCCGCGAGCAGCTCCTCGCGGGGGGCGTCCGGGTGCTCGAGCGCCCACAGCGCGCCGGCGGCGACCTCGCGCAGGTTGTGCGGCGGGATGTTGGTGGCCATGCCGACGGCGATGCCGGAGGAGCCGTTGACGAGCAGGTTCGGGAAGCGCGCCGGCAGCACGACGGGCTCCTGGGTGCGGCCGTCGTAGTTGTCCTGGAAGTCGACGGTGCCCTCGTCGATGTCCCGCACCATCTCCATGGCGAGCGGGGCCATCTTGGTCTCGGTGTACCGGGGGGCGGCGGCCGGGTCGTTGCCGGGGGAGCCGAAGTTGCCCTGGCCGAGCGCGAGCGGGTACCGCATCGACCAGTCCTGCACCAGGCGGACGAGGGTGTCGTAGATCGCGGTGTCGCCGTGGGGGTGGAACTGCCCCATCACCTCGCCGACGACGCGCGCGCACTTCGAGAACGCGCGGTCGGGGCGGTAGCCGCCGTCGTACATCGCGTAGATCACGCGGCGGTGCACCGGCTTCAGGCCGTCCCGCACCTCGGGCAGCGCCCGCGCCACGATCACGCTCATCGCGTAGTCGAGGTACGACCGCTGCATCTCGAGCTGCAGGTCGACCTGCTCGACGTTGTCAACCATGGGTGGTCCTATCGGTGTGGCTCACGTGAGGAGTGCATTCCGTTTTGAAGGAGTTCCCGGGCCTCCGGCCGAGGAACTCCTTCAAAACGGAATGCACTAGATGTCGAGGAAGCGGACGTCCTTCGCGTTCTGCAGGATGAAGTTGCGGCGGGACTCGACGTCCTCGCCCATCAGGGTCGCGAACACCTCGTCCGCCGCGGCGGCGTCCTCGAGCGTGATCTGCCGCAGCGTGCGGGTCTCCGGGTTCATCGTCGTCTCCCAGAGCTCGGTGTAGTCCATCTCCCCGAGGCCCTTGTAGCGCTGCACCCCGTTGTCCTTCGGGATCCGCTTGCCCTTGGCCAGGCCGTCGGCGAGCAGCGCGTCCCGCTCCCGATCGCTGAACACGTACTCGTGGGGGGAGTTGCTCCACTTGAGGCGGTACAGCGGCGGCTGCGCGAGGTACACGTAGCCCAGCTCGATCAGCGGGCGCATGAACCGGAAGATCAGGGTCAGCAGCAGCGTCGTGATGTGCTGGCCGTCCACGTCGGCATCGGCCATCAGCACGATCTTGTGGTAGCGGACCTTCTCGGGGTTGAAGTCCTCGCCGATGCCGCAGCCGAACGCGGTGATCATCGCCTGCACCTCGGCGTTGCCGAGCGCCTTGTCGAGCCGCGCCTTCTCGACGTTCAGGATCTTGCCGCGCAGCGGCAGGATCGCCTGCGTCTCGGGGTTGCGCCCGCGCGACGCCGAGCCGCCGGCCGAGTCGCCCTCGACCAGGAAGATCTCGGCCCGCGTCGCGTCGCGGGTCTGGCAGTCCTTCAGCTTGCCCGGCATGGAGGCGCGGTCCAGCACGCTCTTGCGGGTCGCGTCGCGCGCCTTCCGGGCCGCGAGCCGTGCGGTCGCCGCCTGGATGCCCTTGCGGATGATGTCGCGGGCCTGGTTCGGGTTCGACTCGAACCAGTGCGTCAGCTCCTTCGTGACGACCCGCTGCACGAACGGCTTCGCCTCGGTGTTGCCGAGCTTCGTCTTCGTCTGGCCCTCGAACTGCGGCTCGCCCAGCTTGACCGAGATCACGGCGGTGAGCCCCTCGCGCACGTCGTCGCCGGTGAGGTTCTCCTCCTTCTCCTTGATCAGTCCCTTCTCGCGGCCGTACCGGTTGATGAGGGACGTCAGCGCGGCGCGGAACCCCTCCTCGTGGGTGCCGCCCTCGTGCGTGTTGATGGTGTTGGCGAAGGTGTGGACGCTCTCCGAGTACGCCCCGGTCCACTGCATGGCGACCTCGAGCGAGATCACCTTCTCCTTGTCCTCGGACTCGAAGGCGATCACCGAGTCGTGCACCGGCTCGGCCTTCTTCGCGCTGGTCTTGTTGAGGTACTCGACGTAGTCGACGAGGCCGCGGTCGTAGCGGAACACGTTCGTGCGCACCTCGACCGGCTCGGTCTCCCCCTCCACGGGCTCGGTCGTGCGCTCGTCGGTGAGGGCGATCGTGAGGCCCTTGTTGAGGAACGCGGTCTGCTGGAACCGGGTGCGGAGGGTCTCGTAGTCGAAGTCGACGGACTCGAAGATCTCGGCGTTCGGCCAGAACGCGATCGTCGTCCCGGTGATGTCCGACGCCTCGCCCTGGGCGAGCGGCTCGTTCGGCACCCCGTCCGTGTAGGACTGGGTCCAGACGTGGCCCTGCCTGCGCACCTCGACGTCGAGGCGGTGCGAGAGGGCGTTCACGACGGAGCTGCCGACGCCGTGCAGGCCGCCGGACACCGCGTACCCGCCGCCGCCGAACTTGCCGCCGGCGTGCAGGACCGTCAGGACGACCTCGACGGTCGACCGCCCCTCGACGGGGTGCACGTCCACCGGGATGCCACGGCCGTTGTCCGCGACCCGCAGGCCGCCGTCGGCCTGGATGCGCACGTCGATGTGGTCGCAGTACCCCGCGAGCGACTCGTCCACCGCGTTGTCGACGATCTCGTACACGAGGTGGTGCAGCCCGCGCGGCCCGGTCGACCCGATGTACATGCCCGGCCGCTTGCGGACCGCCTCCAGCCCCTCCAGGACCTGGATGGAGCCGGCGCCGTAGTCGTCGCCCGCGGCCGCGCGACGGCGGCTGCCCTCCGAGTCGTCGTCGACCTCCGTCAAGGACTCGCCGTCGGTGGAGGTGGACCCGAGCTCGCCGTCCGAGGACTCCTCAGGGGCACGGTCGTCGCCGATCGGGTCCTTCGCGTCGTCCGTTCCGTCGCCGCCGATGGGCCCGCTCGCGTCGCTCGTCACTGATCCGTACTCCAGTCGTCGGTACCGCACGAGTCTACCGTGCGGACGGTAGCCGATCGGCCGGATTCGCCCGCCTGCGGGCCGAGAATCGAGTCGGCGACCGATTCACCCCTCCCGATCGCCGACACGCGCCGAACCCCGGCTCCTCGTCGGCGTGCGCACCGTCCCCGCCGGAGGCCTCGACCCGCTTCGGAGCCGGTCAGCCATAGGTGTCCCGCGGGCCGCGCCCCTGCACGGTGCGAGGACCGTGGTTCCAGCTGGGCGTGTTCGGCCCCAGGAAGCGCAACGACTCGACGCCCGCGTCGGGGAAGTCGCGCGCGATCCGCTCCGAGATCTGCGTCCGCATGAGGGACAGCTGGGTCGCCCACGCTGTCGAGTCGCAGCGGACGAGCAGCACGCCGTCGGCGAAGCCCTCGACCACGGCGTGCTTCGCGGTGTCGGTGCCGGCGATCGACCGCCACGCGGCGGCGAGGTCGCTCTGGGCGAGCGGCGTGCGCCAGCCCAGGGAGTCCGTGACGCGCTCGAGCACCGACGACATCGACAGCGGATCCCTGCCGCGGTCGAACGGCTGGGTGCCCGGCCGCTGCGCGAGCACACGGCGCTTCGGCCGTGGTGCGCCGAACGCCGCGCGGAGGCGGGCCCACACCCGCAGCGCCTCGTCCCGCGCCGTGTCCCCGCCGTCCTGCGGCGCTCGAGGGGTCACGGCTTCGATCCTGCCGGACCGGGGGACGCCTCGGGCTGGTCGTGCTCGTCGACGACGCGGCCGGCGCGGATGCGCGTCACCCGGCCGGCGAGCGCGGGCGGGATGTCGGCCTCCACCGCCGCGGTGACCAGCACCTGCTCGTAGCGGGCGACCCGATCCGCGAGGCGGAGCCGGCGCCGCTCGTCCAGCTCGGCGAAGACGTCGTCGAGGATCACGATCGGGTCGCCGGTGGGCAGCGCGTGGCGCAGCAGCTCCACCGAGCCGAGCCGCAGCGCCAGCGCCAGCGACCACGACTCGCCGTGGCTGGCGTAGCCCCTCGCCGGCAGCGCGTTGACGGTGAGCAGCACGTCGTCGCGGTGGGGTCCGACGAGCGTGATCCCGCGCTCGATCTCGCGCCGGCGCACCCGGGCGAGCGCGGCCGTGAACCGGGCGGCCGTCTCCCCCTCCTCGGTCTCCTCGTCGATCGTGCGCTGCGTCGCGATCGCGACGACCTGGTCCGCGCCGGCGACGACCGCGTACTGCTCGGCGACGATCGGCTCGAGGTCGGTCAGCAGCGCCGTCCGCGCGTCGAGCAGCTCGCTGCCCGTCGCGACCAGCCGCTCGTCCCAGACGGCGAGGGACTCGGGGTCGACGAGGCCACGGCTGCCCCGCAGCAGCCCGTTGCGCTGCCGCAGCGCCTTCTCGTAGTCGCCGACGACCCCTGCGAGCCGCGGGATGCGCTGCACCAGCAGCTCGTCGACGAACCGGCGCCTGGCCGACGGCTCCCCGCGCACGATCGCGAGGTCCTCCGGGGCGAACAGGACGCTGGACACGTTCCGGGTGATCTCCCTCGGGCGCACCGCCGACCGGTTCAGCTGCGCCCGGTTCGCGCCCACCCGGTTGATCAGGACCTCGGCGAGCACCTCGCGATCGGCCGCGACCACGGTCGCCCGGATGACCGCCGACTCCGCGCCGGCGCGGACGAGCGCCGCATCGCCGGCGACGCGGTGCGAGCCGAGCGTGGTGAGGAACCCGATCGCCTCGACGAGGTTGGTCTTGCCCTGGCCGTTGCTGCCGGCGAGCACGTTGGCGCCGGGCTCGAACACGACGTCGGCGGTCCCGTAGTTGCGCCAGTCGGTGAGCTTGAGGCTGGTGATCCGCATGGGCTCAGGCCTCCGGCGGACCCGGCATCGAGGCCGGGCCCGCCGGAGACGTCACCACGCTCAGCGCTTGGTCGGGTGCTGCTGCTGCGCGTTCTCGACCTCGGCGGCCTTCACCGCGTGGCCGCCGAACTGGTTGCGGAGCGCGGCGACGGCCTGCATGGCGGGGGACTGCTCCTGCCGCGACACGAACCGGGCGAAGATCGACGCGCTGATCGCCGGCATCGGCACCGCGTGGTCGATCGCCTCCTCGAGGGTCCAGCGGCCCTCGCCGGAGTCGTCGACGTAGCCGTCGATCTCCGCGAAGTCCGGGTCCTGGTCGAGGGCGCGGACCATCAGCTCGAGCAGCCAGGACCGCACGACGGTGCCGCGCTGCCACGCCTTGAAGGTGCCGGCCACGTCGATGCCGCGATCCGAGGCCCGCAGCAGCTCGTAGCCCTCGGCGTACGACTGCATGATCGCGTACTCGATGCCGTTGTGGACCATCTTCGTGTAGTGCCCGGCGCCGACAGGGCCCGCGTGCACGAAGCCCTCCTCGCGCGGCCCCTCCGGCCGCAGCGCGTCGAACACCGGCAGCATCTGCTGCACCTGCTCGTCGCTGCCGCCCACCATGAGGCCGTAGCCGTTCTCGAGGCCCCAGACGCCGCCGGAGACGCCGACGTCCATGAACCGGATGCCCTTGGCGTCGAGCTGCTTCGCGTGCACCTCGTCGTCGGTGAACTTCGTGTTGCCGCCGTCGATGACCAGGTCGCCCGGCTCGAGCACCTGCTCCAGCTCGTTCACCACGGAGTCGGTGACGCGGCCGGCCGGCACCATCACCCAGACGACGCGCGGCGTCGGCAGCGCCGCCGCCAGCGCGGCGAAGTCCGGCACATCGCTGACGTCGGGGTTGGTGTCGTAGCCGACGACCTCGATCCCGCCCTTCTTCAGGCGGGCGCGCATGTTGTTGCCCATCTTGCCGAGCCCGACGAGACCGATCTTCATGCTTCCGTCCTCACATCTCGAAGCGGCTGCGCCGGGATCAGCGCAGCAGCAGGTTCGGCTGCAGCAGGTAGCGGAACTCCTCGCTGCCCGCGTCGTCCTTCGACTTCTGCCCGCTGATCAGCACGGGCCCCGGCTTGTTCGGGTTCTCCGTCTTCGTGAACGAGATCCGCACGAAGTCCGCGTGGACGCCGGACAGCCCGTCCAGCAGGAACTGGGGCTTCAGCGACACGACGATGTCGTCGCCGGTGAGCACCGCGTCGAGCTGCTCGGACGCCTGCGCCTGCTCGGAACCGGCCGCCTCGAGCGTCAGCCCGTCCGCGCTGAAGGAGTAGCGCAGCGCGGCCTCCCGCTCCAGCACCAGCTGCACGCGCCGGGTCGCCTCCACCAGCTCGGCCGAGCCGATCACGGCGAAGTGCTCGGTGGCGTCGGGGAAGAGCCGCTTCACCGGCGGGAAGTTCCCCTTGATCAGCAGCGAGGTCACCGTGCGTCGGTCGGCGCTGAACGAGATCAGCTCGCGATCGCCACCGCGCGTGATCCCGATGCCGACGTCCCCGGCGTTCGCGAAGGTGCGGCCGACCTCCTGAAGCGTCCGCGCGGGGACGAGCGCGGAGGTCGTCTCGCCGTCCCCTCCGTTCCAGCCGAGCTCCCGGACGGCGACGCGGTAGCGGTCGGTCGCGGTGAGGGAGATCGTGGCCGGGCCGGCCTCCAGCTGCACGCCCGTGATGACCGGGGTCACGTCGTCGCGCGACGCGGCGACGACGACCTGCGCGATCGCTCCGGAGAACGTGCCGGAGGGCACGATCCCGGTCGGCTCACCGACCACGGGGAGGCTCGGGTATTCCGCGACGGGCATGGAGAGCAGCGTGAACTTCGCGCTGCCCGCGCTGACGAGCACGCGGTTGTCCTGCGTCGACACCTCGACCGGCAGGGCGGGGAGGCGGTTCGCGATGTCCGCCAGCAGCCGGCCGGAGACGAGCACCCGACCGGGTTCCTCCACCTGCGCGTCGATGCGCACGCGGGCGCTCACCTCGTAGTCGAACGAGGACAGCGAGAGGCCGTCCTCGGTGGTCTCGATGAGCACGCCCGAGAGGATCGGCAACGTGGTGCGCTGCGGCAGCAGACGGACGGCGAACGAGACGGCGTCGCTGAACACGTCCCTGTTCGCATGGAATCGCACCGTCGCACCACCCTGTCCCGTTCATGCCGGGCCGGGCCCGGGCGATCACCTGCTCGATAAGACGCTGAGCATGCTAGCGGGTGGTCCCCGGGCCGCCCTCCGGGCCTGGGCCCGGGTCGGACGGGCGGTGTCCACAGCGCGGAATCGAGTGGAGAGGGAGAGAGATGGAGAAGGACAATCACACTCTTAACAGGTGTGCACACTGTGGATAACTCGTGCGGACCGGCCTGGCGAGCGGGAACCACACCGCTGTGAGATGTCGAAACGGTGCGGACGGACGCGGTGGTCCTCGACGGCTCCATGTTGACGCACCGGATCCGTCTCCACATCGCCCCAGCTGGAGGGTGCCCCGCACGGGGGCCGGGCCGGTGGTTATCCACAGGTCCCTCACATGGGGGTGGATTCCTCCTCCGGCATCGGAGAACTCCCTGATCCGCGGCCGAAGCGACGCCGCCCGGCGCTGTCGGAGCCCTCGTGTACGGCATCCCCGCGGGCGACGCCGGATCGAGTCCGCGTCACTGCATCGACCGGGCGCTCGGTCGATCGAGGGACGGATCGTCGAACGAGGGATCAGCGGCGGAAGCGCTGCTCCTGCTTGATGCGGCTGGTCAGCTCGGTCACCTGGTTGTAGATCGAGCGGCGCTCCTTCATGAGCTCGCTGATCTTCTTGTTCGCGTACATCACCGTCGTGTGGTCCCGGCCGCCGAACAGCTGCCCGATCTTCGGCAGCGACAGGCTGGTCAGCTCGCGGCAGAGGTACATCGCGATCTGCCGGGCACCGGCGATCTGCTGCGACCGGCTCGAGCCGAAGAGGTCGTCCGTCGACAGCTTGAAGTAGTCCGCCACCGCGTCGATGATGTCGCCCGGCGCGATGATGTTGTCCTCGTCGAGGGTGATCAGGTCCTTCAGCACCGTCTGCACCAGCGGCAGGTCGACGGGCGCCCTGGTGAGGCTGGCGTAGGCCGTGACGCGGATCAGCGTGCCCTCCAGCTCGCGGATGTTGCTGGAGACCTTCGAGGCCATGAACTCGAGGATGTCGTCGGGCACCTGCAGGTTGTCGTTCTGCGCCCGCTTGCGGAGGATCGCGATCCGCGTCTCCAGGTCCGGGATCTGCACGTCGGTGATCAGGCCCTGCTCGAACCGCGACCGCATCCGGTCCTCGAAGCCGGTCAGCTGCCGCGGGGCGAGGTCGGAGGTGATGACCACCTGCTTGTTGTGGTCGTGCAACGTGTTGAAGGTGTGGAAGAAGGCCTCCTGCGTGGAGTCCTTGCCGGACAGGAACTGGATGTCGTCGATCAGCAGCACGTCGACGTCGCGGTACCGGGCCTGGAATTGCTGGGTCCGGTTCGTCGCGATCGAGTTGATGAAGTCGTTCGTGAACTCCTCGCTCGACACGTACCGCACCCGGATCCCCGGGTAGAGGCCCATCGAGTAGTGCCCGATGGAGTGCAGGAGGTGCGTCTTGCCGAGCCCCGAGCCGCCGTAGATGAAGAGCGGGTTGTAGGCCTTGGCCGGCGACTCCGCGACCGCGAAGGCGGCGGCGTGGGCGAAGCGGTTCGAGGACCCGATGACGAAGGTCTCGAAGGTGTACCGCTCGTTCAGCCGCGACTCCCCCGCCGACGTCGCGATCACGCTCGGCCGCTCGGCCTGCGCCGGCGCTCCGCTCGTCGCGACGGGCGCCTCCGCCTGGACGGTGCGGGTGGAGGCGGTGGCCGCCGCGGCGACGGGTGCGGGGGAGGACGAGCCGTAGTCGGGCACGATCTCGGGGTTCACGGTGACGGCGAACGTGTGGATCTCGAAGTCGCCGCCGAGCCCGCCGATCGCGTCGCTCAGGGGGACCCGGCCGCGCTGCTCCAGCATCGACCGGGAGAAGTCGTTCGGCACCTCGAGGTACAGCACGCCGGCCATGACGCCCTTGGGCTCGACCAGGCTGATGAAGCCGTGCAGCTGCGGGCCGACCCGGGCGTCGGCGGCGAGCGCCGCGCGGATGCGGGTCCAGGCGTCGGCGGCTGCGTCGGTCATCGGCTCATCTCCTCCCCACCGATCTGCGCGTGCGCGACGAGGACGGGCGCGGTGGAACGCCTGACGAGACCTGCCCTCCGGTCGGGTACCCGGAGCGCCGAGGGCCCACCGTAACGCCCGCCCGATTCGATGGGCAAGTCTCCACAGGCGCTCTCCCGATGTGTGGAGAAACGCCGGGGACACCGGTGGGGATGGGCCCAGACCTGGGGACAACCACGAATCACACCTGTGGAATTCGACCCTCGTCCGAGGGAGGTGCACCTCGTGGTGTAATCTTTTCCGGTTCCGAGGCGCGGTCTCTCGCGCCCGACGTCTCGCGCCCTTCCCGGCCAGGTGGCCGAGCAGTCCTGCTGCTTTCGAACGGCGCTCCCGATCCAAGAGGTGGCCGCAGTGAGCAAGCGCACGTTCCAGCCCAACAACCGTCGTCGCGCCAAGGTGCACGGCTTCCGCCTGCGCATGCGCACCCGCGCGGGTCGCGCGATCATCGCCGCGCGCCGGAGCAAGGGCCGCACCGAGCTCTCCGCGTAAGGCGGCTCGCCCCCCTCGTGCTCGCGAAGGCGAACCGCATCGTCACGGCGAGCGACTACCGCCGCCTCGTCCGGACCGGCCGGAAGGCGCGGAGCCCGCTCGCGCTCGCGTACGGCAGCCGGTCGGGACCCGACGCGCCGCTTCGGGTGGGGGTCATCGTCGCCAGGAGCGTCGGGAACGCCGTCGTCCGCAACCGGGTCAGGCGCCGCGTCAAGGCGGTGAGCTGGTCGCTCGCGCAGGAGGTGCGCGGCCTGGACGTCGTGCTGCGCGCCCTGCCGACCTCCGCTGCCGCGGACTTCGCGTCGATCGACCGGGAGGTGCGCCGGCTGGTCCGCGTCCTCGAGGAGCGCGCGTGACCCCGGTGCTGCTCCTCCCGCGCCTCGCGCTGCTGCCCAGGAACGCGCTGATCGCGGTGCTGTCCGCGTATCGCGTCGTGGTCTCGCCCCTCTACGGGCAGGTCTGCAGGTACCATCCCTCCTGCTCGCGATACGCCGTCGAGGCGGTGCAGCAGTCGGGGGTCGTCGTCGGATCCGCTCTGGCGGTGTGGCGCATCCTCCGCTGCAACCCGTGGTCCCGCGGCGGGGTGGACGACCCGCCCGCGCGACTCCGATCCTCCTACCGCATCACCCCGCACGGCTTCGTTCGGCCGGCAGAACAGCCCGGAGGCTGATCCCCCATGGACCTCGTCGCACTCTTCGGCTACGTGCTGTGGCCGTTCAAGTGGGTCATCGAAGCGATCCTGGTCGGCTTCCACACCTTCTGGGTCGCGGTCGGCTTCGACGGCGCCGACGGCCTGACCTGGATCCTGTCGATCCTCGGCCTCGTGATCGTGGTGCGCTCCGCCCTGATCCCGCTGTTCGTGCGGCAGATCAAGAGCCAGCGGAAGATGCTGGAGCTGGCGCCGCAGCTGAAGAAGATCCAGGAGAAGTACAAGGGCAAGCGCGACCAGTTCTCCCGCGAGGCGATGAGCCGGGAGACGATGGAGCTCTACCGCCACAACGGCACGAGCCCGTTCTCCTCCTGCCTGCCGCTGATCGCGCAGATGCCCATCTTCTTCAGCCTGTTCCAGGTGCTGGAGACCGCGCAGCGCACCCCCGAGAAGGGCGGCGTCGGTCTGCTGTCCGTCGATCTGGCCCAGTCGTTCGGCGCATCGAAGCTGTTCGGCGCCCCGCTGCACGAGACGATCGGCACCGGCGTCAACGCGCTCGGGTCCGGCGGGAGCTCCGCGGACGTGCTGGTCGTCGTGATCGGCGTCTTCATGGTCGCGCTGATGACGGTGACGCAGTTCATCACGCAGCTGCAGATCATGTCGAAGAACGTCTCGCCCGAGACCATGGCCAGTCCGATGTACCGGCAGCAGAAGATGCTGCTCTACATCCTGCCGCTCGTCTTCATCTTCTCCGGCGTCGCCTTCCCGCTCGGCGTGATGTTCTACTGGGTCTTCTCGAACCTGTGGACGATGGGGCAGCAGTTCATCGTCATCCGCAACTCCCCGACCCCCGGCAGCGAGGCCGCCAAGGCCCGCGAGGTCCGGCTGGCGAAGAAGGCGGAGCGCAAGCGCGAGCGCTCCGGCGAGCCCCTGGAGGCGCCCGAGATCGTGGCGCCCCAGCCGAAGGTGAACACGCAGCGGAACCAGCCCGTCGGGCGGAACCGGGCGAAGCGGACGGGAGAACGACGCGCATGACCCTCGCAGAGCCGCAAGACGGCGCCGATGCCGGGACGCCCGTCGAGGATGACGCGGCGGACCCGCAGCAGGCGCCCGACTCGGGTGACGTCGGCGACATCGCCGCGGACTACATCGAGGAGCTGCTCGACATCTGCGACCTCGACGGCGACATCGACATCGAGGACGAGGGCGGCCGGACCACGCTGAAGGTCGCCGGCGGCGACCTGCACCTGCTCTCCGCCCCCGAGGTCGTCGGCGCCCTGCAGGAGCTGACGCGCCTCGCCGTGCAGACCCGCACCGGCGGGTTCGCCCGCCTGACGCTCGACATCGGCGGCAGCCGCGACCAGCGCAGCCGCGAGCTCGCGGCGATCGTGCAGCGCGCGGTCGATGCGCTCGGGAACGGATCGGCCGCCTACCCGCTCGAGCCGATGTCGTCGTACGAGCGGAAGCTCGTGCACGACCTCGCGAGCGAGCAGGGGCTGCAGTCCCACTCCGAGGGAGAGGGCGCCGAGCGCCACATCGTGCTCACCGCCGCGTGACCCTCCGAGGGCCCGAGGGCGGCGGCGCCGACGCGATCGAGCCGGAGCCCGCGGAGGCGGCGGCCGTCTTCGGCGACCGGCTGCCGGTGGTTCGTCGGTACGCTGCGGACCTGGCCGAGCACGGCGAGACGCTCGGCCTGATCGGGCCGCTCGAGGTGCCGCGCCTGTGGTCGCGGCACGTGCTGAACAGCGGCCTGCTCTCCCCGTTCCTCCCGATGGGGGCGACCGTCGCGGACGTCGGCAGCGGCGCGGGGCTGCCCGGCCTCGTCGTCGCCGCCGCGCGTCCGGACCTGTCGGTCACGCTGATCGAGCCGATGGAGCGCCGCGTCGCCTGGCTGGAGGAGGAGGGCCGGCGGCTCGGGCTCACGAACGTGGTCGTCCAGCGGGCTCGAGCGGAGGAGGTCGCGCCCGGCCGCTTCGACGTCGTGACCGCGCGCGCGGTGGGCGCGCTCAGCGGGCTGCTGCCGATCACGGCCCCGCTCGCGCGGCCAGGCGGCCGGCTGGCGCTGCTGAAGGGGGCGGGCGTCGCGGGCGAGCTGGCCAAGGCGGACCGGGTGGTCCGGCGCCTGCGGCTCGAGGACGTCCGGGTGGAGATCGCGGGACGCGGCATGGCGTCGCTGGAAACGCGGGTCCTTCTGGCTACTGTGCCGTCTTGACCCCTGTTCGGGGGACACCGACACCCCATCGAGGACCGAAGTGACACCCAGCTCTGCGCTCGACTCACGCGGGTCGGGCTTCGACGAGTCCACGCCGCTCGCGCGCGAGCTCGCCGATCTGACCGCACGGCGCGCCCGCCTGCGCGGCGACGCGCTGCCGCGGCCGCGCGCGACCCGCATCTTCACCGTCGCCAACCAGAAGGGCGGCGTCGGCAAGACCACGACGACCGTCAACCTCGCGGCGGCGCTCGCCAAGTCCGGCATGCGCGTGCTCGCGATCGACCTGGATCCGCAGGGCAACGCCTCCACGGCGCTCGGCGTCGAG
>NZ_CAXTOQ010000026.1:0-31310 GCF_964245895.1 uncultured Amnibacterium sp. | reverse complement strand
CCTTCACGGTGCGCTCGGAGGCGTGCAGGCGGGCGGCGATCTCCGCGTTCGTCGCGCCGAGGCAGACCCGGTCGAGCACCTCCCGCTCGCGCGGCGTGAGCCGGGCCAGGGCGCCACGATCGGCGGACGCGGCTCCCGAGCCGGCGACCGCCCGCTCGAGCACGCGGGGGAGGACGCGGGGGTCGAGCCAGGCGCCGCCCGCGGCGACGGCACGCACGGCGCTGATGAGCGCCTCGGCCGGGCTGTCCTTCAGGACGAACCCGCCGACCCCGGCCGCGAGCGCCGGCCAGAGCACGTCGTCGTCGTCGAACGTGGTCAGGGCGAGGATCGGAGGAGCGTCCGGCACGGCGCGGATCCGCCTGGTCGCCTCGATGCCGTCCAGCACCGGCATGCGGATGTCGGTGAGGACGACGTCGGGGCGCAGCGACGCCGCGCCGCGGATGAGATCGCTCCCGTCCGCGAACTGACCGACCACCTCGATGTCGGGCGCGGAGCTGAGGACGAGGGCGAGACCCGACCGGATCATGGCCCGGTCGTCGGCGAGGACGAGGCGCACGGGCATCAGGCGTCCGTCCGGACGAGCGCCCGCGCCCGGGTGTCGCGCAGCGGCATCCGGCACTCGACGACCCACCGCCCGTCCACGAGGCCGCTGGAGAGCCGCCCGCCCGAGGTCACCACCTGCTCGCGCAGCCCGGTGAGCCCGTAGCCGCCGGCGCCCTCACCGTGGCGGGATGCGACCGCGTTGGCGATCCGCAGCGTCACCGCCTCCACGTCGATCGTCGCCGTGACCTCCACGGTCGATCCGTCGGCCCGGTACCTGGCGGCGTTCGCGAGCGACTCCTGCGCCACCCGGTACAGCAGCCCGCGGAGGAACAGGGACAGCTCGGCGGTGCGCTCGTCGACCGCGAGCACCACGTCGACGCCGGCCGCCCGGTACGTCTCGGCCAGTCGCGTCAGGTCCGCCGACCCGCTGCGGGGCTCGCCGTCGGTGCGCAGCAGCCCGACGACCTCCCGGATGCCGTCGAGGCTCTCGCGGCAGACGCGCTCCGCCTGCTCCAGCGCCTCCTCGGCCTTGGCCGGGTCGGTCCGCAGCAGCAGGCGGGAGCCGCTGATGTGCAGCACCACCACGGTGAGCGAGTGGGCCACGAGGTCGTGCACGTCGCGCGCGAGCGCGGTCCGCTCCTGCTGGGTCCGCACCGCGGCGAGGCGCGCGTCGGCGGCTCGCAGCTCGGCGCTCAGCCGGCCGGAGTACCCGAGCAGCACGCCCATGGCGACGCCGACCAGGTCCCCGATGGCGAAGTAGATGTTGCCGGGATCGAACGGCACCGGGCTCAGCAGGCTCGTGAACGGCAGGGCGACCCCCACCGCGGCGGCCAGGGCGACGCGCCACACGCGGTCCGCCCGGCTGGTCAGCAGGCACAGCGCGGCGGTGCCGAAGAACACGCTCGCGTTCAGGCCCTCGACGACCAGGATCGCGACGACGGGGAGGAGGGAGGCGAGCGCGAAGAGCATCGTCGGGATCGCCCGTCCCGCCGCCTGCACGACCCACGGCGCGAGCGCCAGCACGAGCAGCGGCACGGTCACGGGCAGCCGGTGGGCGGTGACGAGCACCGCCGCCGTCGCCAGGACGACGGGCGCCAGCCAGACCAGCCCCAGCAGCCGGGCGCTGGGTCGCGCGCCGGACCCGAGGAGGTCGTCCATCGGTGTCATGGGCCGAACCTAACGACCCGGGACCCCGCCGGCATCGGTCGCCGGGTCGCCGGCGCCGTGTCCGCACGGACAGGACAGCGTGCCCCGCAGGACGATGCGGTGCACCGCGCGCTGCCGTCACGATGCCCGCATGACGATCTCGACGACGACCCGGCAGGATCCGGAGCACCCCGTGGCCCGGCCGGCCCCATCGCCCGGGCGGCTGCGCCGAGCGGTGACGACCGTCTTCCGCTGGCACCGTCCGCTCATCGCGCTGGCGGCCGCCTCCCTGGTGCTCCTCGTCGTCTGCATCGTCGGCGTGGTCACGGACCCGCGGGTGCTGACCGGCCTGCCGATCTGGGACAAGCCGGCGAAGTTCGCGGTCTCCGTCGCCGTCTACTCCTTCACGCTCGCGTGGCTCATCTCGCTGATGCCGCGGCGGCGGAGGCTCGGCTCGATCCTCGGCACGATCAGCGCGGCGATGCTGGCGGGGGAGCTGGTGGCGATCGTGGCCCAGGTCGTCCGCGGACGCACGAGCCACTTCGACTTCGCCACCCCGCTCGACGCGATCGTGTACCAGTCGATGGCGGGCATGATCGCCACCCTCTGGCTGTGCAACCTCGCGCTCGTGGTGCTCCTCCTCATCCAGCGGCTGCCCGACCGGTCGCTGATGTGGGCGCTGCGGCTCGGCCTGATCATCGCGGTGATCGGCATGGGGCTCGCCTACCTGATGACCCTGCCGACGCCCGCTCAGCAGGCCTCGTGGGGGCAGGGAGGCGCGGTGTCGGTCGTCGGCGCGCACACCGTCGGGCTGCCGGACGGCGGGCCCGGCCTGCCCCTGCTCGGCTGGAGCACGGTCGGCGGGGACCTCCGGATCCCGCACTTCGTCGGGCTGCACGGGCTGCAGGTGATGATCCTGCTCGCCCTCGGCCTGATCGCGCTCGGCCGCCGCACGGCGCTGCTCTCCTCCGCCACCGTGCGGCTGCGGCTCGTCGTCACCGCGGCCGCGGCGTACCTCGCCGTGATCGCGGTGCTCGCCTGGCAGGCGCTCCGCGGGCAGTCGGTGATCCACCCCGACGCGCTGACCGCAGGCGCGACCGCCGCGATCTCCCTGGCCGCGCTCGCGGCCGCCGGGGTGATCCTCCGCGCCGGAGCCCGCGCCGTGCGCGCTGACGTGCCCGCCGCCGTGCCCGGCGGCGACCGCCCGTGAGCGCCTCCACGTCGCACCGCGGCGGGCCGCCCGTGATCGCGGTCGGCTACGCCGGTCTCGCGGTCGTCGGGCTCGTCGGCACCTGGTGGTTCAACCTGACGTACACCGGCGGCGCCTACCTCGCGGATTGGTTCGCGAACGGCGCGAGCTCCTCCGCCGCGATCGACCTGCTGGTCGCCTTCGTCGCCTGCACGGTGTTCTTCGTCCGCGAGTCCCGGCGCCTCCGGTGGCGGCTGTGGGTGCCGATCGTGTTCGCCGCGGCGTCGCTCGTGATCGCGGTCGCCTTCGCCTTCCCGCTGTTCCTCGCGGTGCGGGAGGTGGCCCTCCGGGCCTCGCACCGGCCTGTCGGCGCCTCCGCTTGACGGCCCAGCAGCGCGCCGCGAGGTCGGGGCTTCTGTCGGCCGACCCGACCGCAGCGCCTGACGACGGGCCGAGCCTGCTGGACGATGTCGGGGTGGACAGGACGCTGCGCGGCCGGGAGCTCGCCTGGCGCTACTGGGATGGGGTCGTCCGCCCGCCGCTCGAGGAGCGCTTCCCGGACCTGCCGTACGCCGCTGGGCGGCTCGGCACGGGCTCCGACGTCCTCGGGTTCGACGACGCGACCTCGCGGGACCACGACTGGGGCCTGCGGCTCAGCCTCTTCGTCCCGGCCGACGCCGTGGAGGCGGTCGATGCCGAGCTCGCCCGAGCCCTGCCCGAGCGCTTCGCCGGACTTCCGACGCGGTTCGCGATCACCGGCGACGGCGTCGAGCGTCACCGGGTGGAGGTCGCGACGCCGGGGGCCTTCCTGGTCGACCGGCTCGGGTTCGATCCGACGGCGGGCGTACGCCTGCAGGACTGGTTGTCGCTGACGGGCCAGGCGGTGCTGGAGGTGACCGCCGGTCCGCTCTTCACCGACCGCGTGGGCTTGATCACCGCCGCGCGGTCGGCGCTCACGTGGTACCCGGACGACGTCTGGCGGCACGTCGTGGCGTGCGACTGGATCCGTCTCGAGCAGGAGCTGCCGCTGATGAGCCGGGCGGGCGACGCGGGCGACGACCGCGGGTCACGGGTGATCGCCGCGCGGCTGGCGCAGGTCGCGATGCATCTCGCCTTCCTCCTCCACCGCAGGTGGCCGCCCTACGCGAAGTGGTTCGGCACGGCGTTCGATTCCCTGCCCGGCGCTGAGGCGCTGCGCGCGCCGATCGACGTCGCGCTGGCCGCGACGACGTGGCAGGAGCGGCAGGCGGCGCTCGCCGTCACGCTCGAGGCCCTGCTGCGCCTGCAGGTCACCGCGGGGCTGACGGGTCCGGATCGCGCGGTCGCGCCGTTCTGGGATCGGCCGTACCTGCAGCCCGCGCCCGGGATCGTCGCAGCGCTGCTCGACGGGATCGGCGACGGGGAGATCCGGGCACTCCCACGTGGCCTCGGTTCCATCGAGCAGCGGACTGACGTCGTGGACCTGCTGGTGGACGCCCGGTGGCGTCGGGCGATGATCTCGGCCTGAGGCCTCGTCGCGACCGGCTGGAGGTGCTCCGCCTCCGTCGGCCGGGGCCCGGAGGACCCGGCGCGCTCGGCTTCGCGCGACCCCGCGCGGCTACCGTGCCCCCATGACGCCTCCCGCCGACGACTACTTCGACACGACCTCCTGGAATCCGCGTGACATCGTCGCCGGCGGCAACCGGATGGTGCCGATCACGACGCCGAGCGGCGACTTCCGGGTGTGGACGAAGCGGGTCGGCACGAACCCGGATCTGAAGGTGCTGCTGCTGCACGGCGGCCCCGGAGCGACGGACGAGCTGTACGAGCCGTTCGACCTGTGGCTGCCGCGGGAGGGGATCGAGTACCACTACTACGACCAGCTCGGCTCGTTCCGCAGCGACCAGCCGGACGACCCGAGCCTGTGGGACCTGCCCCGCTTCGTCGACGAGGTCGACCAGGTGCGCCAGGCGCTCGGGATGGACGCCTCCAACTTCGTGCTGCTCGGGCAGTCGTGGGGCGGCCTGCTGGCGACGGAGTACGCCGTGCACCACCAGGAGCACCTGAAGGGGCTCGTGATCTCGAACATGATGTCGAGCGCGCCCGCCTACAACACCTACGCGCGCGACGTGCTGATGCCGGCGATGGACCAGGACGCCCTGCACGAGATCCAGCGGCTGGAGGAGGCGGGCGACACCCACGATCCGCGCTACGAGCAGCTGCTGATGGAGCACCACTACGTGCATCACGTCTGCCGCATCCCGTTCGACGAGTGGCCCGAGCCGGTCGTGCGCGGCCTCGGCCACATCAACGAGGCGATCTACGTCCCGATGCAGGGCCCGAGCGAGCTGGGCCTGAAGGGGACGCTCGAGGACTGGGACCGCTCCGGCGACCTGCAGGGCATCACCGTCCCGACGCTGGTGATCGGCGCCACGCACGACACGATGGACCCCGAGCACATGCGCTGGATGTCGCAGCGCCTGCCGAACGGCCGCTTCCTGCTCTGCCCGGACGGCAGCCACCTGTCGCAGTTCGACGACCCGACCCACTACTTCCCGGGCCTGATCGACTTCCTCCACGGGCTCTGACGGCCGCGCTCGGGGGGCGGAGGCGCAGAATCGGGAGCGATGTCCGCTGATTTGCCCGACGTGCCGCTGCTCGAGGACGATCTGCAGGAGGCGGGCCTGATCGCGCCCGTCGCGTTCGTTCCGTCCGGCGAGATGCCGCCCGCCGTCGTCATCTGCTTCTTCGCCGAGGTGATCGAGCAGCTGGCGCAGCGTGCCGACACCGAGCAGATCGGGATGCTGCACGCGGCGCACGGCCGGCACCCGGTGCTGTCCGTGACCCACGGCACGAGCCGCGTCGCGGTGTTCCATCCCGGTGTCGGCGCGCCGCTCGCCGCCGCATTCCTGGAGGAGGTCATCGCGGCGGGAGGGCGGTCCTTCGTCGCCGTCGGCGGCGCGGGAGCGCTGCTTCCGGACCTGGTGCTCGGTCACCCCGTGATCGTGCAGAGCGCGGTCCGCGACGAGGGCACGTCGTTCCACTACGCCGCGCCGAGCCGCGTCATCGACGCCGACCCCGACGGCATCGCCGCCCTGCGCGCGTCGCTCGACGCGGTCGGTGCGGACTTCCTGATCGCCCGCACCTGGACGACGGACGCGTTCTACCGGGAGCCACGCTCTCGCATCGCTCGCCGTGTGGAGGAGGGGTGCGTGGTGGTCGAGATGGAAGCGGCGGCCTTCATCGCCGTCGCGCGGTTCCGCGGTGTGCGCCTGGCGCAGCTGCTGTACGCCGGCGACAGCCTCGCGGGCGACGAGTGGGACGAGCGCGCCTGGTCCACGGCGGTCGATGTCCGCTCCAGGCTGTTCTGGGTCGCCGCCACGGCGGCCCTGCGCCTGCACGTCGCCTGATCGAGCGTTCGAGACGAGGAGCCCGCAGCGATGATCATCGACAACACGGCGACCCTGGCGGTGCACTGCCGGGACGAGTCGGCGGCAGCGGTGTCCGCGATTCTCGGCATCGAACCGACTCGCATGTGGGAGCAGGGAGACCTCTTCCGGAACATCCGCACCGGGCTGCCCAACGCGGAGGGAAGGCGCCGCCAAGCGGGCGCATGGCTCTACAGAGTCGAGTTCGCCGGCGGACCGGACCGCGAGGACCAGACCGGCTGCGGTGCGCTGACCGAGCTGCTGCGGGTCTTCGCCGACCGGGTCGAGGACATCCGATCGCTCCAGGACCGGTACGACGTCATCGTGCGCTGGAGCGGCGACTCGGACTCCTGGCAGGGCGGATTCGTCTTCCCTGCTCGGGTGCTCACCGGGCTCGCCGCGCTGGGCTGCGCGCTCCACGGCGACGCGTACCTCACCGGGACGGAGGAGGACGACGAGGACTGATCGAGGACGAGGACTGAACACGCATCTCGGCAGCGCTGCGCGGGTGTGCTCGAACCCCTGAGAGTCCTCATCGCCGCCGACTCAATGCAGATCGACACGACGCGCTAGCGGCGGTCGTTTCGACGAGGTTGTTCCCCGGTGCAACAGTCGAGCGCCTCCCGGCCATGTACGTGATGCGGGCAGAATCCGCGGACACAGAGGGAGCGACATGGACGACATCGAGTTCGACGACCTGCTCAGGCGGGCAGGTGCGACGACAGCGGTCCGGGCGGAGACGCTCGACGAGCTGGTCGACCGGACGCGCGCCCGACGGAGGACCGCTCATCGTCGCAAGCCGGTCCTGATCGGTCTCGCGGTCACGGGCGCGGTGCTGCTCGCCGCGGCAGCCACCAGCGACTACTGGACGAAGATCTCGCCGTTCCAGTCGCTGGAGACCGGCATGTACCGGACCCCGACCGCCATCCCCGTCGACTACGTGACGACCAGCGGAGTCCACGAGCACTGCCAGGCGTTCCTCGAGTACCTCGACCTGTCCGTGCAGCAGTCCGAGCAGGCCGAGGCGTACGTAGAGCAGCACGACTGGACCGGCCTGGGCCAGCGGACCTACGACGCCGTGGACGAGGCCGATGTCTCGGACGCGCTCGATCCGGTGATGAACGCAGCAGCCGCAGCAGCCGTCCCGTCAGCAGCCCCGAAGGGCTCCGGTGGCGACCACGCTCGGATCAGCGGCTGGTCCATGGTCTGCGCCGAGACGTCGAAGTGACCGCGACACCGACCCCCTCGACCCGGGCACGCGAGCGCGGAGCCGTGCGCAGCACCAATCAGCGGACCCGCGTCGAGACGACCTTGAAGCGGGAGGCGCCCGCGCTGCTGGCCTACTTCCAGAGACGGGTCCGACCCGTGGAGGACGCCGGCGATCTGCTGTCCGAGACCATGATCGTCGCCTGGCGCCGCGCGGACGTCGTCCCGGCCGACGAGCGGCAAGCCCGGATGTGGCTGTTCGGCGTCGCGCGCAACACGCTCTCGACCCACCGTCGAGGACAGGCACGGCGGGACGCGCTCTCGTCCGAGCTCCGGTCACAGCTCAGCACGCGGCCCGACCTCGCCGGCAGGCACTGGCGACACGAGGAGGACCCGCGGGTCGATCTGGTCCGCGAGCTCGTCGCAGCATTGCCCGAGATCGACCGCGAGATCTTCGCGCTCGTGGTGTGGGACGGGTTCAGCCTCACAGAGGTCGCGGACATGCTGGACGTGCCGGCCGGTACCGTCCGCAGCAGGTACTCGCGGGCGAGAGCGAACGTCCGGGCACGCCTGGAGAAGGCGTGACGCCGTCCGCGGTGACACAGGTGGCGACCAAGAACCTCGACGGTCAGCGCGGCACTCTCACGAGGTGTGTGAACGACGTCGAATCCGAGGAGACCACCCCCTGTCCTTCGGATCGGAGGTGATGCCGCTCGGTGTCAAGGCCGGGGTCGGGCCGATCGCGACCTGCTCGATGACGTCAGCGGCGACGGTGCCGCCGTCGCGGAAGGACCGCCCGATCCGGGTCGCCGCGGTCGCGAAGCCCGGGTCGCGGAGCAGACGAAGGACCGCGTCTCGGATCGCATCCACGGATGCCGTCCTCGGCAGGGTCAGCCCGGCACCCGCTGCGGCGACGGCGCGGCCGATGCGGGGCTGATCCATCATCGGATGCATCGGGATGACCAGCAGGGGCAAGCCGTGGGCGAGCGCCCGGACGGTTCCGGCATGCCCTCCATGGCCGACAAACGCGGACGCTCCTGGCATGGCTGCCGAGTGGTCGATCAGCTCATGGACCGTCGTGTTCGCGCCGGGACGGAGGTCGTGCGGATCGACGGTTCGGCCGGTGCTGGCGAGCACGTCGACCGGCAGGCGGCTCAGCGCGTCGAGGATCCGCTGCAGCGCTTCGCCTTGGCCGGGGAAGGCAACGGTGCTGAGGCTCACCACGACGAGCGGGGTCTGTCTGATCACCGCGGTGCTCGGCGCGTCCTGAAGAACGGGGCCGGTGAGGGTCGCATTCGCCGGGAGCGCGCCCGGTCGTCCGATCGCGGGGTCGCTCGTGACCAGCAGCCGATCCGCTCGAGTCAGCACGGAGAGGGCCGCAGCTCCGCGAAGACGCACCAGCAGACCGAGAGGTCCGGTGACGAATCCGCGGAACCCCTCCCAGGACGTGTGGGCCAGCGCGACCGTTCGAAGGCCCGCTTGCTCGCACTCGGCGAGCGCTCCGATCAGGGAACCGTCGACGACGACGACTGCTGCGTCCACCCGGCGAGCCGCGTCGACCGCATCCTTGCCGCGGCTGCGATCCGCCCACAGCTTCGGGATGTCTCGCAGTGTCTGAGCCGTTCCTCGCGCGGCGATCGGGTCGTACTCGAACCCGGCAGCCGGGATCCCGTCCAGGCCGGCGCGGGCGGCCGCTCGGAGCGCGGCGTCGTCGCCGTGCACGAGCACCTTCCAACCTCGTTCGGCCAGTACGCGGCCGATTCCGAGCATCGGCGGCAGATTGCCGCCCAGGTCGACGGTCACGAGGAGGGCGGTGAGCATCATGAACCTTTCTGTGTGGAGACGCGCAGGAGTGCGCCGGTGATGAGAACGCTCATCCGATCGCGGACGACCTCGATCGGGAGTCCGCGATCGCGTCGCAGGAGGTGCCAGGTGAAGAGGTCCGTCGCCACGACGAGGAGGTCGAGTGCTTCGTCGCGATCGGATGTCGCATCGGGAAGGGACGGTCTGAACACGTCCTCGACCCACTGCCGGTGGACGGCACGCCCGTACCTCGCGATCTGCGCCGCTCGCTCATCGCTCGCTTCGCGAGCGATGAGCGCCATGACGAATGCTCCCCGACGCTCGTAGTGCTCGAGGAGAGCGCCCAGCGCCGCATGCACATCGGTGGAAGCCGGCGTCCGTTCCGCGGCGATCTCGTCGCGGGCCGTCCGCTCGATCTCGGCGAGCACCTCATCACGTGAGCCGAAGTGACGGAGCACGGTCTGCACGGTGACTCCCGCCCCCGCCGCAAGCTGCTGCAGCGTCGGGCTGAGCACGAGATCGTTGAAGGCAAGGGAGCGACCGGCGGCCAGGATCTGCTCGTGGGTCATTGCGACCGAGTCCCCACGCGCCCGCAGCCGATACCCGCGACGCTCATTCATGTTAATGCTGGCTTACTCGAAAGTGCCGACTTCGTCAAGAGGAGCGAAGAAGCAGCGCAGCACTGCTCGACTCAGCCGGCGTCGGCGCCAGAGCGAATGCTGAGTACATCGGTCACGCGAGCTTCGCGATGACGCAGGAGGTCGGCATCGGTCGTGCCGTCGGGAACACGGATGCGACCGCGCAGAGGACATGTCACGACACTCTTCTGCTTGAGGATCGGCTCGAAGGCGAGGAGCGGCATCGCTGCCGACGGCGTTCGTCCTACCGGGGCCTCGGCTGACTCGGGAGGTGGATCCGAAGTGGCGATGGCATCGAGTTTCCCGGCGAGCGCGTTCACAGGCGCTCCACCTCGTCGATCGGCCGGTCGGGGAGCCTGAACTACCGTCGATGGGTGAGGGTCGGCCGCGCTCTGCGACTGCCCATCGAGGAGCGGAGTCGGTGTTGGCCAACGAGCAGAACTACGTGGTCCTCCAGGTCGTGCTGAAGGAGAAGCTGATCGGGAGCGGGTCGGGGAACCTGACAGAGCTCGAGCAGGTCATCAACAAGCAGGCCGCGCTCGGCTACCGGCTGCACACGATCACGACGGCCTCCTCCGGCAGCAAGGGGCTGATCGGCGGAGGCGACCGCGTGCAGGCGACGATGGTGTTCGAGCGGATCGCGTTCGGTTGAGCCGTGGCGCCTACCGGCCAAGCCGTGCATCTCAGGCGCAGGATGAACGCTTCGTGCCCCGAGCAGGACTCGAACCTGCAACCTACGGATTAGAAGGCCGTTGCTCTATCCATTGAGCTATCGGGGCCGAGCGCGATCGGTGGTCGAGTGTACGGGGGCTGATCAACGCCGACTCTTCGGGGTGCATGCGCTGGTGCGGCCGGAACCGACGAGTGCGGTTCGGGCCCGAGCTGTCTTGTCTCAGAACATCGGTGACGAATTTGGATCAGGACATCGGTGACGGTTGGTGTGTCAGGACATCGGTGACGGTGTTGGGTGGCCGAAGGCGGGTTTGTCGTTGCTGACGTAGGTGGTGCCGGGTGTCGGCCAGGGGCGTTCGAGGAGGACGGTGCCGTCGAGGTCGGTGAAGGTGACGCCGTCGAGGGTTTCGATGGTGCGGATGGTCTGGCCGGCGAGGCGGCCGCTGATGTGGAACTGGATCCCGTAGATCGAGACGCTGCCGTTGGCCCAGACGCGGCGCTCCTGGATCTGCTGGGACGGGGTCATCTCGGGCTGGTTCGGGCGGGTGGTGATGGTCCTGATCGGGATCGGGGGCATCTCCCTGGGGCGGGGAGGGTCGGCTCTCGGGGTCGCGTCCCAGGCCTGCTGCGGGGTGCTCCGGCCGGGGAGGCTCTGATGCGGGCGTTGGGTGTTGTAGATCAGGTCGAACTCGTCGATCTGGGCCTGGAGCTCCTGGAGCGTGTCGGCCATGGGCTGCTTGTTCAGGTAGCGGAACAGGGTCTGGTGGAAGCGCTCGTTCTTCCCCCTGCGTCTGCGGGTGTCCCGGTTTGCCGGTGATCGGGTCGACCCCGAGCGGGATGACGTACGCGACGAGCTGGCCGATCACGCCGCGCCGCCAGGGGTTCAACGCGACGCCGTTGTCGGACAGCAGCCGTTGCGGGACCCCGCGCGCGGCGATGCCCTTCTTCATCACCGCGACCGCGGCCTCGGACGTCTCGCCATCGGCGGCGTGGGAGGCGACCGCGACGCGGGAGTGGTCATCGATCAGCTGGAAGATCACGCAGGTCCGCCCGCCAGAGAGCACGTACTCGGTCGCGTCGAGCTGCCAGCACGCGTTCGGCGCCGGATACACGAACCGGCGATACGCGGCCCGCGGCTTCTTCGAAGGCTCGAACCGGGCGACACCCGCAGTTCGGAAGATCCTGGCGAGCGACGCGGTCGAGGGCACGGGTTCGATGCCAAGGGCCCGCATCCGGTCATGGACGCTGATCGGTCCGTGATCGAGACCGGACTGCTCCAACGCCGCCCGCACCTGCACCGCCTCCCGGACCGTCGACTCGCCGATCGCTGTCGGGTTGACCTTCGGGCGGCGGGACCGCGGCTCCAGGACCGCGGCCGGCCCATCGGTGAGGGTCCGTTTCCGGAGCTCGTAGAACGTCTTACGGGAGATCCCGTGCTCGGCGCAGAACGTCGTCACCGCGCCGCGCGGGGCATCCGGCGGCCACTGCGAGATCTCGAGACGGACACGGGGATCAACGGGCTCGACACGACTCACCCCTCACCGTCAGGCCAGAAGTGTCACCACCAAGAGCCGCAGCTCCGTCACCGATGTCCTGATGCAGAACCGTCACCGATGTCCTGAGACATAACAGCTCGGACCCGAACCGCACGTGTCCGTCTCGGCCGCACAAGTGATGGAGGGATCAGGAGCGGGGGACCAGGTCCTCGCCCGGGGCGCCGCGGCCGCGGACGGCGCTGGCGGACACCGGCGGCGGGGTCTTCAGGTCGAGGTTCTGCGTGACCTGCGCCTCGTCGTCGTAGACGTCCAGCCAGGCCGGAGCGGGCACGCCCGACTTCTGGGCGGAACCGCCGCTCGGCGCGTTCGTGCCCGGCGACACCGCGGGCTCCTCGATCGGGCGCGCGTGCCGGGCCTGCTGGTGCGCCTCCAGCCGGACGGCCTCGTCCGCCTCCGCGGAGGCCGGGGCAGGGGAGGCAGCGGCGGCAGCCGGGACGGCGGGAGCCGCCGGGGCGCTCGGCGCTGCAGGAGCCGCGGACGCGCGGCGCAGGGACGGCACCACGACCGGGGCGGTCTGGTCGTCCCCCTGCTCGGGCTCCTCGGCCGCCGGCTCGCCCACGCGCGCGCGCACGGCGCGCTCGCGCTCCTGCTGCAGGCGCTCGCCGGAACGCGTCCGCTGCCAGGCCGGAACCGCCTCGCCGCGGGAGGCCACCGGCTCGGGCGCCTCCGAGACGGGCGCGACCACAGGGGGAGGCAGGGCAGGCGAAGCAACCTGCGCCTCCGCTGCCGCGGGCTGCTCGGCCGAGGCGCTGTGCCGGCGCGGCCCGGTCCGCGCGCTGTCGGAGACGGGCGGGGAGGGGATCGGCGTCACGGAAGCCGCGCCGAAGATGCGGCGAGCCCTCGACGGCCGGTTCACCCAGGCGACGAGCCGGTCGCGCAGCTCGTCCAGGTCGGCCTGCACCGGTCCCGCCTCCGCCGCGTGGGCGAGGAGCGCGTCGGTGCGCGCGCCGGCCCAGTCGGCAGCGAGGGCGGCGCCCGGCAGGGTCAGCAGCCGGGTCCGCACGTCGGACTCGGTGCGGAGGCGAGCGGCACGGCGGCGGCCGCCGCGCTCCGCGTCCGCCTCGGTCGCCGCCCGCGCGGCCTCGACGAGGCCGGCGACCGCACCGGCCGCCTCCACCCGGTCCGCCCGGGCGATCGACGAGCGCACGGCCGCGCGCCCGATCAGCGCGGCCAGCACGCCCGCGACCAGGATCGCGAGGGCCGGGATGACAGCGGTCTGCAGAACCCGGGCCCCGCCGGGTGACTGGAACCAGGCGACCAGGTCGTCCCACATGGGGCCGGATGCTAGCGCGGGGTCACGACGGACACGGGAGGCGCGGGGGAATGCGCTCAGGTCCGGGCAGGTTGCCAGGAACGACTTCGCAGAGGGGACGGTCATGGAGACCTACGTGCTGGCCGGCGGCTGCTTCTGGTGCCTGGACGCGGTGTACCGCACGCTCGAGGGCGTCTCGGACGTCGAGTCCGGCTACACCGGCGGCACCCTCAAGCACCCGTCCTACGAGGCGGTCTGCACCGGCCTCACCGGGCATGCCGAGGCGGTCGCCGTCACGTTCGACCCCGACGTGATCCCGCGGGACGTGATCCTCGACGTCTTCTTCACGCTGCACGACCCGCGCCAGCTGAACCGGCAGGGCAACGACGTCGGCACGCAGTACCGCTCGGCCATGTACTTCGCCGACGAGGACCAGCGGGCCGCGTTCCAGGCCGCGATCGATCGCGCCGCCGACATCTGGGACGGCAGGGTCGTCACCGAGCTCGCGCCGCTCGGCGTCTGGTACCCCGCCGAGGACTACCACCAGGACTTCTTCGCGAAGAACCCGAACCAGGGCTACTGCCTCGCGGTCGCGCTGCCGAAGGTGAACAAGGTCCGGCGCGCCTACGCGCCGTACGTCAAGGCGGCCTGAGCGCCGCGCCGCTTCCCGCGATCGACCGAGCGCAGTACGGTGCGCGTTCAGGTCCGTTGCAGAGAAGCAGCCGAGGGGGTCCCATGCGCAGACGGGTGATCGCAGTCGTCGCCGCGATCGGAGTCGCAACCGCGATGGTGACGGGGAGCACGCCCGCGAACGCGGCGTACACGGATCCGCTCACGCGCGGCGACCTCGTGGACTACAACCACCACGACTACCGCCTCAGCATCACGCCGGTCGCCGGCGCGAAGAAGGTCGTGCGGAACGGCCACTCGATCCCCTCCACCTATGTCGTCCGGGTGGTCGAACCGCAGAAGCGCGGTGATCGCCTGATCTTCCGCGGGACCCTCGGCTACTACCGCACCGCCTACCTGCGCCTGAAGACGGTGTCTGCGGACGTCGTGCGCCCCTACGGGATGGCCGCCTACCTCGACAAGGTCACGGGATTCAGCGCGGCGCACGCGAAGCAGCGGGTGGACGCGTTCACGGTCGAGTGGCGTCATCGCACCCTCCGACTGGACGTCGAGTCCACCGTGAACCAGGTCGCCGACTACATCGCGCACCACGGCGACGCGGCCGGGATCGAGCAGCACACGGAGCTCGTGATCAGGAGCGACGGGTTCTTCGGCTACGAGCACGCCTCGATCCGGCTGTTCCGCGCGAACGCCTACCAGGACGGCGCTGCGCCCGACGACTTCGTGGTCTACGGATTCGACCCCACCGACGGCTACCAGGTCATGTACTCCTCCTACACGGGGCTGACGCGGACCGCGAGGACCGAGGACTCCCTGGCCCTGCTGGCGTAGGGCGGGCGCGCCGCTCCTCCACAGGCCCGATCTCCGCCATCGACGGGGATCGGGACCACGCCACCTCCGCCGGTGCCGCACGATCGCTTCCGCGCGGTCCCGGTCACGTCCACGGCACGGGCTCCCCGGGACCGCGCACCCACGAGGGAACGAGGAGGTGCCGCTATGGCGGACAACGACAACACCATCACGCTGATCGGTCGGATTGGGCAGGAACCCGAGCTGCGGTCGACGTCGAAGGGGGAGGTGCTGAACTTCACCCTCGCCACGAGCGAGCGGCGGCGCGCTGCCGACGGCAGCTGGGCGGACGGGCCCACGAGCTGGTTCCGCGTCGCCGCCTGGAACGACCTGGCCCGCAACGCGCACGCGTCCTTCCACCGCGGGCAGCAGGTCATCGTGCGGGGCGTGCTCACGGTCCGGGAGTTCACGCTCGAGAGCGGCGGGAAGTCCCGCAACGCGGAGCTGCGCGCGACGGCACTCGGTCACGACCTGCGGTGGGGGACCAGCGACTACCGCGACGGCGCCCGTCCGACCACGACCGCGCAGCAGGACCAGCCTGCGCATCCCGGTTCGGCGCAGCCCGCCGAACCGGGGGACTGGGGCGCGCAGGCGCTCGCGGGGCTGCAGGAGCCCCAGCGGGAGGCGGTGCCCGTCGGTGCGGCCGCCGGGTGGTCCGCCGAGGACGAGACACCCTTCTGACCCGGCCGCGGAGGGGGCTCCACGCCGCGAAAGTTAGGATCGAGGCATGGCGGAGTACATCTATCAGATGGTCCGCGCCCGCAAGGCGCACGGCGACAAGCTGATCCTCGACGACGTGACGATGTCGTTCTTCCCCGGTGCCAAGATCGGCGTCGTCGGACCGAACGGCGCGGGCAAGTCCACGATCCTGAAGATCATGGCCGGGCTCGACACCCCGTCGAACGGGGAGGCGAAGCTGACGCCCGGGTTCTCCGTCGGGATCCTCATGCAGGAGCCGGAGCTGGACGAGTCGAAGACCGTGCTCGAGAACGTGCAGGACGGCGTCGCCGAGCTGCGCGCGAAGATCGACCGCTTCAACGCGATCGGCGAGGAGTACGCCGACCCGGACGCGGACTACGACGCGCTCGGCACCGAGATGGCCAAGCTGCAGGACGAGATCGACGCCGCGAACGGCTGGGACCTCGACTCGCAGCTGGAGCAGGCGATGGACGCGCTGCGCACCCCGCCGGGCGACGCCCAGGTCGAGTTCCTGTCCGGCGGCGAGAAGCGCCGCGTCGCGCTCTGCAAGCTGCTGCTGCAGCAGCCGGACCTGCTGCTGCTCGACGAGCCCACCAACCACCTGGACGCGGAGAGCGTGCTCTGGCTCGAGCAGCACCTCTCGAAGTACCCCGGCGCCGTGCTCGCCGTCACCCACGACCGGTACTTCCTCGACCACGTCGCGCAGTGGATCGCGGAGGTGGACCGCGGGCGCCTCTACCCCTACGAGGGCAACTACTCGACCTACCTCGAGAAGAAGCAGGAGCGGCTGACCGTCCAGGGCAAGAAGGACGCGAAGCTCGCGAAGCGCCTGTCGGACGAGCTCGACTGGGTCCGCTCGAACGCGAAGGGCCGCCAGGCGAAGTCGAAGGCGCGCCTCGCGCGCTACGAGGAGATGGTGACGGAGGCGGAGCGCACGCGGAAGCTCGACTTCGAGGAGATCCAGATCCCCGTCGGCCCGCGGCTCGGGTCGCAGGTCATCGACGCGAAGAAGCTGCAGAAGGGCTTCGACGGCCGGGTCCTCATCGACGGGCTGTCCTTCACGCTGCCCCGCAACGGGATCGTCGGCGTGATCGGCCCGAACGGCGTCGGCAAGACCACGCTGTTCAAGTCGATCGTCGGCCTCGAGCCGCTCGACGGCGGCGATCTCACGGTCGGCAGCACCGTCGACATCTCCTACGTCGACCAGAGCCGTGGCGGCATCGATCCGCAGAAGACGCTGTTCGAGGTCGTCTCCGACGGCCTCGACTACATCCAGGTCGGCCGGACGGAGGTGCCGTCGCGCGCCTACGTCTCCACCTTCGGCTTCAAGGGGCCCGACCAGCAGAAGCGGGCCGGCATCCTGTCCGGCGGCGAGCGCAACCGCCTGAACCTGGCGCTCACCCTGAAGCAGGGCGGCAACCTCCTGCTGCTCGACGAGCCGACCAACGACCTGGACGTCGAGACCCTGTCGAGCCTCGAGAACGCGCTGCTCGAGTTCCCCGGCTGCGCGGTGGTCATCACCCACGACCGGTGGTTCCTTGACCGCATCGCGACGCACATCCTGGCCTACGAGGGCACGCAGGAGCAGCCGGGCGCCTGGTACTGGTTCGAGGGCAACTTCCAGGCCTACGAGGAGAACAAGGCCGAGCGGCTCGGCCCCGAGTCGGTGGGCGTCGGGCGCGGGGTGTACCGCAAGCTGACCCGCGCGTAGCCCTCGTGCGCCTCAGCATCCCGATCCCGCTGCGTTGGAGCGACATCGACGCGTACGCCCACGTGAACAACGCGGCGATGCTCGGGCTGCTGGAGGAGGTGCGGATCCAGGCGTTCTGGACCGTGCCTGCGGGCTCGCCCGACGAGCAGGGGCCGGCCGTGCTCGACGGCCGGCCCGGCTCCGAGACCCTCAGCCTCATCGCGCACCAGGAGATCGAGTACCTGCTGCCGATCCCGTACGGGCGCTCGCCGCTCGACTGCGAGGTCTGGATCGCGCGGCTCGGCGGCGCGAGCCTCGACGTGCACTACGAGGTGTTCAGCCCGATGGGCGAGGAGCCGCGGCGGCTGACCACCAGGGCGGCGTCGACGCTGGTGCTCGTGGACGCGGCGAGCGAGCGGCCGCGGCGCATCACGGACGCGGAGCGCGCGGCCTGGGCGCCGTACCTGGACGCCCCGGTCCGGTTCGCGCACCGCCGCTGAAGGTGTTCCTGGATCCGGGGATCCGACCGACTGCCCGGATCCAGGAACACCTTCACTCCGAGCGGGCGGCGACCCTGGTCATCCCCTCCTGGGCGACGGAGGCGACGAGCACGCCGTCCCGCGTGTAGATGCGGCCGTGGGAGAGCCCGCGTCCGCCGGTGGCGCTCGTCGACTCCTGCGTGTAGAGCAGCCAGTCGTCGACGCGCGCCGGGCGGTGCCACCACATCGCGTGGTCCAGGCTCGCCGCCTTCAGCCCCGGGGTCGCCCACGCGATCCCGTGCCGCCGCCAGATCGGTTCGAGGATCGTGTAGTCGCTCGCGTACGCGAGTGCGGCGCGGTGCAGGGCCGGGTCGTCGGGCAGGCGCCCGCGCGCCCGCAGCCAGACGGCCTGCTGCGCGACGCGCGGACCGTCGGCGGTGAGGTAGATGGAGCCGTCGACGTGGCGCAGCTCGAAGGGCCGGCCGCTGGCCCAGTAGCGGGCCATCGGGTGGTCGACGGTGGAGAGCAGCTCCCGCTCGTCCGGCAGCCCCTCCGGGTCGGGCACGCCCTCCGGCATCGGCGCCTGGTGATCGAGGCCCTCGTCGTCGGTCTGGAACGACGCGATCAGCGACAGGATCGGCACGCCGTGCTGGTACGCCTGGGTGCGCCGCGTCGTGAACGACCGGCCGTCGTGGATGCGATCGACCGCGAAGGTGATGGGCACCTCCACGTCGCCGGGGCGCAGGAAGTAGCCGTGCATCGAGTGGATCGGCCGGTCGGCGGCCACGGTGCGCGTCGCCGCGACCACGGACTGCGCGAGCACCTGGCCGCCGAACACGCGGCCCTGCGGGCTCCACTGCGACGGGCCCGTGAAGATGTCCTCGTCCGTCCTCGCGCCAGTGTCGACGAGGTTCAGCGTCGCGAGCATCGCCGGTAACGGCTCCACGGTCCCCTCCTCGTGTCCGGCCGCTAGTTTAGGGAGCCGGATGGACCGCTTCCTCATGCTGCCGGACGAGACGGCGCTCACCGATCTGCAGACCTACCTCAGCCGGGCCGACCGGATCGACCGCGCCTCCGCCCGCCTGATCGCCGGAGGCGGGGTGCTCGCCGTCTACACGGCCGTGCTGCATCCGGGCGGGCTGCTCGACGAGACGCCGACCGTGCTCGGCCTGCGCACCGTGCGGATCCGGATCGATCAGCGGCTCGACGCCGTCGTGCCGATCGCGTCGCTCGTCGCGCGGCTCGACGCGGCCGTGCCGGACCCGGAGGACGGCACGGTCCTGATCGGCATCCCCGCCGAGGTCGCGACCGTCACGTGGGCGGGCGTCGCCCCGCCGCGCGGCGGCTGGCAGGAGGTGGCCGCGACGGCCGCGGGCTCCCTCGAGGAGATCGCCAGGGCCGGCATCGTCGAGGTCGCGGAGGCGCTGCCCGCCGATGCCGGGGAGGCGATCGTGCGGCGGGTGCGCGCGGAGGTGTGGGGCCGGTCGATGCCCGACATCGATCACGTGCCGGCCGGCGCCGCGTTCGCCGCGCACAGCCTCGGATTCCTCGGCGAGGCCGACGAGGCGATCCCGGTCTACGAGACGGGGCCTTGGACGCGCCTCTCGACCCATCGCGGCCACGTCCTCGTGAAGCGCCGGGGCTGGTCCCTCCAGGGCACCTGACGCACTTCGTCTTTCCGGAGATCCGGTCGGGTATCCCGCCGATTCTTCTGAAAGACGGAATCGCATTCCCGAACGGGGGAGAACCATTCCCCGAATGGGGACGAGTGCGCTTCTGAACCGTTCCATAGCCTCGGATCATGAGCACGAATCCGGAGATCGGTCAGCGCACGCCGGGTGCGCTGTTCGTCGGCGCGCTCGTCGCGCTCGGGCTCATCCGCGCCGGTGCTCGCATCGCCGGGCTCGCCGCGCTGCTCGTCGTCGTCATCGCGACGGTCGGCGCGATGGTGATCGGGATCGTCGTCCTGCGGCTCCTGCTGCTGCACTGACCGCCGGCCGGTGAGGCCGGTGGACCGGGACGATCACTCCTCGAAGGTGTTCACCATCGCGTGCGCCGCGCGCTCGAGGTAGCCCCACAGCTCCGACTCGTACAGCGGCGGCAGCTCGAGCTCGTCGACCGCGTCGCGCATGTGCCGCAGCCACCGGTCGCGCTGGTCCGGGTTCACCTTGAACGGCAGATGCCGCATCCGCAGCCGCGGGTGGCCGCGCTGCTCGCTGTAGGTGCCGGGGCCGCCCCAGTACTGCTCCAGGAAGCCGGTCAGCCGCTGGATCGCGGGCTCGAGGTCCTGCTCCGGGTACAGCGCGAGCAGCGGAGAGTCGTCCGCGACACCCGCGTAGAAGCGGCGGACCAGCCGCTCGAACGTCGGACGGCCGCCGACCGCGGCGTAGAAGCTGCCGGGGTCCTCAGCCATCGGATTCGTCGTCCGACGCCTTCGGCCCGGTCCTGCCCGTCGCGCCGGTGGCGCCGGTCGACCCGCGGGGTGCCGTCCGGGGCTTGGGCGCGGCGATGGGGCCTGACGGCGTCGACTCGATCGACGGCGTCGCCTTCCGCGCGGCGCGGCGCTTCGGCACCGGGATCGAGCCCGTCCGCGGCGGACGGACGCCGCGCAGGGCGCCCGCGTACTCGAACTCCGCGAGCCGGTCGCTCGACAGCCGGATCTCCTCGACGCCGGCGTCCTCGAGCGCCTCCCGGAGGTGGGTGCGGATCGCCCACGCGACGTCGTCCCGCTGGTTCGCGGTCGTCCTCGCGACGATGCGGATCACGACGCCGTCCGCCGTGACCGACTCGAGGCCCCACAGCTCGGGCGTCTCGGTGACGCTGCCCTGCCACTCGGGCATCGCGACTGCAGCCTTCGCCGCCGCGAGCAGCTGCGGCTGCAGCCGGTCGACGTCGGCCCTGTTCGGCACGGTGACGTCGACGATCGCGCGGGACCAGCCCTGCGACCGGTTGCCGATGCGCGTCAGCTCGCCGTTGCGCACGTACCAGAGCACGCCGTTCACGTCCCGGATCTGGGTCACGCGGATGCCGACCGCCTCCACGATGCCCGTCGCGAGGTCGGTGTCGACGATGTCGCCGACGCCCAGCTGGTCGTCCGCGACCATGAACAGCCCGGTCAGCACGTCCTTGACCAGGTTCTGCGCCCCGAAGCCCAGACCGGCGCCCAAAGCGGCGGTGATCAGGGAGAACGCGCCGGTGATCTGCGCGTTGATGATCGTCACGATCGTGATCAGCGCGACGATGATGATCACCACCGAGATCACGTTGTTCAGCACGGTCCCGAGCGTTCTTGTGCGCTGCACGACGCGCGCCGCGCTGACGGGGGACGATAGCAGCGCCTGGGTGTCCTGCACGTTCCGGCGCTTCTTGGCCCCGGTGACGATGCGGTTCACCACCGACTGGATGACGCGGCTGGCGACGAGGCGCACGAGTACGGCGATGACCACGACCACGGCGATCTGGATCGCCTTGCCGAGGGGACCGTCGCCCGACTGGGTGCCGGTGCCCCAGAGGAAGTCCCAGACCGACGTCGCCGCCCGGCCGGCGGACGAGGAGACGAGGAGATCAAGCACGCGCGTCACGCTCCTGCGCGGCGAGCGCGCGCTCGACCGCGGCCGCGTTCTCGATCACGACGCGGCGGAGGGCGGGAGGCGCGTCCGGATGGCCGTCCAGCCACGCGCGGGACGCCCCCAGCAGCGGCGCCGAAGCGAGCGGCGCCGGGTACAGCCCGCGCGCCAGCGTCTCGGCGATCGAGTAGCTGCGGTCGGCCCACAGCTGCTCGACGGCCGCGAAGTAGCGATCCACGTACGGCTCGAGCACGCCGAGGTCGATCGCGCGGCGGAACCCGAGGGTCGTCGCGCGCACGGTCGCGTTCGGCAGCGCGGCCGAGTCGACGACCGACGCCCACGCGGCGGCCTTCCCCTCGGCGGTGGGGATGGCGGCGCGGGCGTGCGCTGCGGACTCCCGGCCGGTCGCGGTGTCGTCCGCGGCGAGCGTCGCGGTGATCTCCGGCCCGTCGGCCTGGCCGCCCGCGACGAGCGCGATCAGCAGCTCCCAGCGCAGGTCGGTGTCGACGTCGAGCCCGGCCAGCGGCGTCGCGCCGGACAGCAGCCCGCGCACGGCGCTCAGCTGCTCGGGCGTCCGGGCGATGGAGGCGAGCGCGCGCACGAACTGGAACTGCGCGTCCGATCCCGCCTCGGCCGCGAACGCGAGGCGCTGCAGCCCGTCGCCCAGCTCGGCGAGCGTCGACTCGCGCACCTCGGGCGCGACGTAGGAGGAGGCGACGAGCACGGCCTGCGCGACGACCTGGCGGATCGTCGTCGACTCGGTCTCGCTGCCGACGTTGTTCAGCACAAGGCGCACGAAGTCCCGGGGTCGCGCTTCCGCGTCCCGCGTCGCGTCCCACACCGCGCTCCAGACGAGGGAGCGCGCCAGCGGCGACTCGATGTCGGCGAGGTGGTCGATCGCGGTCGCGAGGCTCTGCTCGTCGAGCCGGATCTTCGCGTAGGCGAGGTCGTCGTCGTTCACGAGGACGAGCGCCGGGCGTCGCTTCCCGACCAGCTGCGGCACGTCCGTCGACGGCCCGTCGACGTCGAGCTCCACGCGCTCGGTGCGGACCAGGCCCGCGCCCTCCAGCTCGTAGAAGCCGATCGCGAGCCGGTGCGGCCGCGACGCCGGGTACCCCTCCGCCCCGGTCTGCGCGACGGCGAACTCGGTGATGACGCCGCCCTCGTCGGTCTCGATCTCGGGCGTCAACGTGTTCACGCCCGCGGTCTCGAGCCACGCGGCGCTCCACGCGGTCAGGTCCCGGCCGCTCGTCGCCTCCAGCTCGACCAGCAGGTCCTTCAGCGTCGTGTTCCCGAAGGCGTGCTGCACGAAGTACTCGTGCACGCCGGCCAGGAACGGCTCGCGGCCCACGTAGGCGACGAGCTGCTTGAGCACGCTCGCCCCCTTCGCGTAGGTGATGCCGTCGAAGTTGACCTGCACGTCCTCGAGGTCGCGGATCTCCGCGACGATCGGGTGGGTCGACGGCAGCTGGTCCTGCGTGTACGCCCAGTTCTTCTCGAGGATGTTGAAGGTCGTCCACGCCTCCTTCCACTCCGTCGCCTCCGCCGTCGCGAGGGTGGAGATGAACTCCGCGAAGGACTCGTTCAGCCAGAGGTCGTTCCACCACCTCATGGTCACGAGGTCGCCGAACCACATGTGGGCCAGCTCGTGAAGGATCGTGATGACCCGGCGCTCGCGGGTGGCGTCCGTGACCTTGGAGCGGAACACGTAGGTCTCGGTGAAGGTGACCGCGCCGGCGTTCTCCATCGCGCCGGCGTTGTATTCCGGCACGAACAGCTGGTCGTACTTGTCGAACGGGTACGGCACGCCGAACAGCGCTTCGTAGAACGCGAAGCCCTGCTTCGTCTTCTCGAACACGTAGTCGGCGTCGAGGTGGTCGAACAGGGAGGCGCGGGCGAAAGCGCCGAGCGCGATCGTGCGGCCGTCGGCGCTCGTCAGCTTGTCCGTGACCGACTTGTACGGGCCGGCGACGAGAGCTGTGATGTAGGAGGAGATCACCGGCGTCGGCGCGAAGCCCCATCGCGACGCGCCCTCGTGCGCGGGCTCCGGCTGCGGCGTCGCCTGGTTCGAGACGACCGCCCAGGCGGAGGGCGCCGTCACGGTGAACCGGAACGTCGCCTTCAGGTCCGGCTGCTCGAAGACCGCGTACACGCGGCGCGAGTCGGGCACCTCGAACTGCGTGTACAGGTACACCTCGTCGTCGACCGGGTCGACGAACCGGTGCAGGCCCTCTCCGGTGTTCGTGTAGATCCCGTCGGCGACCACGACCAGCTCGTTCTGCGCCTGCAGGTCCGGCAGCCGGATGCGCACGCCGTCGCTCACCTCCGCGGGGTCGAGCGCGGCGCCGTTCAGGGTGACCGAGTGCACGGTCCGCGTGATGGCGTCGATGAACGTGCTGGCGCCGGGCGTCGCCGCGAAGCGCACGGTCGTCGTCGAGCCGAAGACCTCCGGCCCGCGCGTGACGTCCAGCTCGACCTCGTAGGCCGACGGCTGCACGATCGCCGCGCGCTCCTCGGCCTCGATCCTGGTCAGGTTCTCTCCGGGCATGCTGCTCGCTCCTCGCGTCGCGTTCTCGGCCGACAACCCTACGCAGCCCGCCCGAGGGATTCTTCGCGGATCCGGGGATCCCGGCCGCTGGTGCGCAGATCCCCGGATCCACGAAGAATTAGGGTGGGCGCATGCGGGTGCACCTCGGCACGGACCACGCCGGACTCGACTTCTCGAAGCACCTGCAGGCGCACCTGGAGGCGCAGGGGCACGAGGTCGTGGACCACGGGCCGACCGCCTACGAACCCCTCGACGACTACCCGTCCTTCTGCATCAACGCGGCGATCGGCGTGGTCGACGACCAGCGCGCCGGCGTCGACGCGCTGGGCGTCGTGTTCGGCGGCTCCGGCAACGGCGAGCAGATCGCGGCGAACAAGGTGCGCGGGGTCCGCGCGGCGCTGATCTGGAACGAGTCGACGGCGCTGCTCGCCCGGCAGCACAACGACGCGAACGTGTGCGCGATCGGCGCCCGGCAGCACACGCTCGAGGAGGCGACCCACCTGATCGACCTGTTCCTCGCCGAGCCCTTCTCGAAGGAGGAGCGGCACGCCCGCCGCATCGCCGAGCTCGCCGAGTTCGAGGCGACCGGCGCGATCGCCGGCCACCAGGTCGACGCGCTGCGGGCCTGACGTGCCCGAGGGCCACTCCGTCCATCGGATCGCGCTGCAGTTCCGCCGCGACTTCGTCGGCCATCGCGTCGCGGCGTCGAGCCCGCAGGGGCGCTTCGCCGCGGGCGCTGCGGAGCTGGACGGTCGCCGGATCGTCGCCTCCACGGCCGTCGGCAAGCACCTGCTGCTCGAGTTCGAGGGCGAGCGCACCCTGCACGTGCACCTCGGCCTCTACGGCGCGTGGGACTTCGCCGGGGACGTCACCTCCGCGCCGACCTTCACCGTGGCGGACGGCCGCATCGGCGACGACGTGCGCCGCAGCGGCCTCACCGACCAGCTGGCCGGCTACCGCGACGGCGCCCTGTCCCAGGCGACGCCGGAGCAGCTCGCCGCCGCGCAGGACGCGAAGGGGGAGCGCAACCTGCGGGTCGGCGGCCGGACGACCCTGCGGATGTCCGAATCCGACCGCGAGCTCGAGGCCCCGGAGGGCGACTTCCCGCCTCCGCCGGTCGGCCAGGTGCGGGTCCGGCTGCTGACCGAGACCGCGGTCGCGGACCTGCGAGGGCCGACGGCGTGCGAGGTGTTCGACCCGCAGCAGGTGGAGCGGCTGGTCGCGAAGCTCGGCCCCGACCCCATGCACGACGCCAGCCGGAAGGCGGAGAACCGCTTCGTCGAGCGGGTCCTGCGGTCGGCGACCCCGATCGGCCTGCAGCTGATGGACCAGTCCGTGGTGGCCGGCATCGGTAACATCTACCGGGCCGAGCTGCTGTTCCGCGCCCGGCTCGACCCGCACGCGCCCGGGCGGACGATCCCGGAGGCCGCGCTCCGCCGCCTCTGGAAGGACTGGGCGCACCTGCTCGCGATCGGGGTCGAGACGGGGCAGATGCTGACCCGCGCCGACCTGAAGACGGAGGAGGACTACCGCCGCGCCCTCGCGCACCGGGACGCGCGGCACTACGTCTACAAGCGCACGGGCCAGCGCAGCCTGCGGGGTCCGGGCACGGTCGTCATGGAGGACATGGGCGGCAGGAGCCTGTACTGGGCGCCGGGCTGGCAGACCCGGCCCGAACGGTGACCGGGCTCCTCCTCCGCCGCGCCTCCGTCGACGGCTCGGTCGTCGACGTCCGGATCCGCGACGGGCGCATCGCCGCGATCGCACCGCGGCTCGACGCGGACGCGGCGGAGACCGTCGACCTCGACGGCCGCGCTCTGCTGCGCGGGTTCTGGGACGAGCACGTGCACGTGACCCAGGCGGCGCTCACCTCCTCGAGCGTCGCGCTCGGCGGCGCGGCGACCGCGGCGGAGGCGCTGCTGCGGATCCGCGCCGCCGTCGACCGTGCCCCGTCCGGCGAGCCCGCGATCGGCGCTGGGTTCCAGGACGGGCTGTGGCCGGACGTGCCGACGCAGGCGGCGCTCGACGCGGTCGCGGGCGACCGGGTCGTCGTGCTGCTCAGCCACGACGTGCACGCGGTGTGGCTGTCGTCCGCCGCGGCCCGCCGGTTCGGCGTGGTGCCCGGGAACGACGGCATGCTGCGGGAGGCGCCCGCGTTCGCGGTCGGGCAGCAGACGAACGCGCTCGCCGCCGGCCAGGCCGAGCACGCGCTGCAGCGCCTGATGGCGGACGCCGTCCGGCGCGGCGTCGTCGGCCTCGTCGACCTCGAGATGACCTGGAACCGCGACGTCTGGCTCGAGCGCACGGCGGACGGCTGGGACGGCCCGCGCATCGAGGCGGGCGTCTACGGCTTCGACCTCGAGCGCGCCGCGGCTGCCGGGCTGTCCACCGGCACCCCGATCGGCGGCAGCGGGCTGGTGTCGGTCGGCCCGATGAAGGTGCTGGTCGACGGCGCCCTGAACACGCGGACCGCCTACTGCTTCGATGCGTACCCGGACGGCGGGCACGGCGTGCTGGCGGTGCCGGAGGAGCAGCTCACCGCCCTGCTGCGGCGCTCCGGCGAGGTCGGGTTCGTCCCCGCCGTGCACGCGATCGGCGACGCCGCCGTGCGCATCGCGCTCGACGCGTTCGAGGCGGCCGGTGCGCGCGGGCGCATCGAGCACGCGCAGCAGATCGCGGACGCGGACGTGCCGCGCTTCGGCCGGCTCGGCGTGACCGCGAGCGTGCAGCCGGCGCATCTGCTCGACGACCGGGACGTCGCCGCCGAGCACTGGCCCGGCCGCACCGGTCGCGCCTACCCGTTCCGGGCGCTGCTGGAGGCGGGCGCGAAGCTCGCGTTCGGGTCCGACGCCCCGGTCGCGCCGCTCGACCCGTGGCGGGCCCTGCGCGCGGCGGTCGACCGCGCCCTGCCGGGGGAGGAGGCGTGGCACCCGGAGCAGCGCATCCCGCTCGCCGCGGCCCTCGCCGCCTCCACCCGCGGGCGCGCGACCCCGCGGGTCGGCGACGCCGCTGACCTGATCGCGCTCGATCGGCCCGTCGGGGCGCTGGACCCCGACGCGGTGGCGTTCACCCTGATCGCGGGCCGATTCGCACACCGCGCCCTCTGAGTCTTCGCGCCCCGCCGCAATCAGGAGCCCGTTCACCGGCAGGACACGATCAGGTCATGTGGAGGTCGATCGCGGCCGCGACCATCGCTCCATGACGATGCTCCGCACCGCCGAGACCGTGATGCGTCCCGCCTCCGCCGCGCTCGACACGTGGTTCGCCGAGGACCGGGCGCCCGCCTCCGGCCCGCACCGCGAGGCGCTCGCCGCCGAGCGCCTCACCATCGGCGCGGCGATCAACCGCCTGGTCGCACGCATGGACGACGACGACATCGATGCGGACCTGCTCGACGACCTCACCGAGGACGTCGCGGGCCTGCTGGGCCGCGCGGAGGAGCTGCGCCTCGCGCTCGCCCTCGCGGACCGCGCCGCCGGCGACACCTGGCTGGTCGCGGTCGACCTCGACTGATCCGCGCCGGTCCCCTCGCGCTCCCGGGCCCCTGTGCGGCTGATGTGCCCGCGCGCAGGGGCACATCAGCCGCAGGGGCCCAGGAGTGGTGCTCGCCCACGTGTCACGCCCTGGGTGACCGATCCGCCCTCCGATGCAGGCGGGTGAGCCACGGAGAGGCGGCCTCCGGCTCCCGGCTACGATGGGCGCCGCCGTCGGCCTCCCGCCGGCGACGCGGGGATGTAGCTCAATGGCAGAGCTCCAGTCTTCCAAACTGGTGGTGCGGGTTCGATTCCCGTCATCCCCTCCGCGTCTGGAAGTCGTAGCTGACCAGGGATTCTGCTCGTCGGCTCGGCTTTCTCCGATCACGCATCGAGGGCCGGTCGTGCCACCCGCGTGCCAGTAGCGACCCCAGAACGGGCCTCCAACGCGTCGTTGATGCCCGCCGCGATGACCGCGGAGCGCTCCTCCGCGGCGTGCTGATACCGCATCGCCGCGGCCGTCGTCCGGTGCCCGCCGCGCGCCTTCAGCTCAGCGACGGTCGCACCCGCCTGCGCTGCCAGGGTGAGCCCCGCGTGCCGTAGGTCGTGCAGGTGCGCGTCCGGTAGGCCGACCGCGTTCGCGGCCTTCCGCCACGCCTGCTCCATCTGCGAGCGGCTGAACGGACGGCCCGACGCCTGCACGAACAGGGGCGTCTTCGCGAACCCCCTGGTGGTGGCGAGGTGCTCGCGAAGTACTGCGACGGTGACGGCGGGGAGCGCGACGGTGCGGCCCGTGCCGCTCTTCGGTGCCGTCGTCCGCGTCGTGCCGTCGACTGTGACGACCTGCCGCTCGACCCGGATCGTCCCGGCTGCGAGGTCGACGTCCCCGCGCTGCAACCCGAGCAGTTCGCCGAGCCGCAGGTGCGCGCCGAACATGGTGTGCAGGGCGGGCCGAACGTGCTCCCGGTGCGCCTCCACAACAGCTCCATAGTCGGTAACGGAAAGCAGCGGACGCTCGTGCTGCTCGGCAATCCCAGCGCCAACGATCGTGCAGGGGTTGGCGGCGATCTTCCGGTCGCCGACGGCGGTCGACATGACGGCTCGAAGGAAGGCGTACGCCTGACGCTGCGCAGTCGCCCCACTGCCGCGGGTGGAGTGCGCAGCGAGGTCGATGCCGAGCTGCCGATACCAGCGGCGAACGGTGTCGGGCCGGATCGCCGTGAGGGTCAGTCCGTGCAGCGGAGTGAGGTGCCGGGCGAGCAGGCCCCGGTACAACTCAGCGGTGCGCGGGGCCAGCCGTCCGCGGGCGCCGCCGTTGTCGATCCACTCTGCCGCGAACACCTCGAACAGCACCCCGCCGTCCCGGTGATCGAGGTAGGTGCCCCGTTCGCGGTCGGTCTGCACGGCGGCGACGTGTGCCGCGGCTTCCGCCTTGGTCTCGAACGTGTGCTGCGGCGACATCGGCTTGCCGTGCTCGTCCGGGTAGCGGGCCTGCCAGCGGCCGGAGGGCAATTTCCGGATGCTGCCGAAGTCGCGGCGGTTGACCTTGCGGCGCTTGGGGGTGGTCATGCGGACTCCTCAGGGGTAGTACGGCGCTGGCGACGCGAGGCGGGCGACGGCACGCTCTCTCGGATGGTCTTGACGGGGCGACGACGGGGAAGGGTGACCTCGACGGGGGCATCGGATCGCGGCCCGCGGCGGGGTCGGTCACGCCGGCCATCGCCGGGCGCGCGGTCGCCGAGATGCTCGCGCATCTCCCGGATGTACTGGTCGGCGCGGTAGATACCGACGTGCCATCGGTCCGCGACGGCTTGGACGGCGGAGTCGCCCTGTTCGCGGGCGACGCGGATGACGTCGGCCACCTCCTCCGAGAACTCGACTGAACCTTTGCGGGGGCGGACCATCGGCTCGTCGTCGAGGCGGCGCATCGCCTCGATCCAAGCGGGGACGTCGCTCGTGGGTTCGTGGAAGGCGAGCAGCACGGCCGCCAGCCGCCTGCCTGGCAGGGCTGCAAGGCGCTTGGGCGTGAGCGCGATGTCCGCGGGGCGGTGTTCGCCCGGGCGCGGTACGAACGTCACGCCGATCAGGGTCGGCTCGCCGTCGATCAGTGCAGCGCGGAGCCCGCGGAGGTCGAACGCCTCGAATCCGAGGACCCCCGTCGCGTGCCACCCATCGGCGGCAAGCGCGAAGGAGACCTGATCCATGCTCGCAACTCTACAGAACGCTACAGATGTAAGCGAGCGCAATCCGTAGCAGCCTGTTCCGTGTTGACGCGAGAGAGCGGAACACGGAGGAGACCGGAATGAACGAACGCAGGGTGACCCGCGAGCAGGCACGGGAAGCCGTGCAACGGACGACCCTGACGATCGCGGAGACGGCAGCGCTGATCGAGCAGTCCGAGGCGGTGTGCCGCCGGGCCGTCGAGGCCGGAACGATCCGGGCCGTCCGGCTCGGCCGCAACTGGAAGGTGCTCGCCGGTCCGCTCCGCGAGCAGTTCGGCATCGAGCCCTGACCACGAACGAGGGCGCTCGCCGCGACGAACAGCGAGCGCCCGATCCGGCCCCGAGAGAGGGGGACGACATGAATCAGGGTACCGAGCCGCTGCCCGAAGGCGCGGGCATGCGGGACTTCTTCACCGGAGCAGTGATCGGGTCGGCGCCGGCTCCGCTGTACGTCGGTGAGCCCGAGACGCCGAGGCGGAACAGCGCGACATCCGTCGGCTCACCCACCGCACAATCCGTGACCTGTACGGCGAGGCCGATCGTGACCTGCTTGAGGCGCACGAGACGGGGGTGCTGCCCGCGGGCGGTCTGCCGGCCGGCGGGGACCCTATGTCCGTGCTGGCGGGCGCGTTCACCGCCAGCTGGCTGATGCGGCAGGCGTACCCGCCGCTGCGATACGTGCTGCCTGGTGTGCAGCCGGAGGGGTTGACGATCTTCGCGGGTTCGCCGAAGGTCGGGAAGTCGTGGGCGGTGCTCGACACCGCTGTCGAACTGGCCCGTGGGGGGCATGCGCTCGGCACGCTCTCGGTCGGTGCGCCGCGCCCGGTGCTCTATATGGCGCTCGAGGACGGGGCGCGCCGCCTGCAGAGCCGCCTGCACGTGCTCGGCGTGACCGAGGGACCCGCCAACCTGTACTTCCTCACCTCCGTCCCGGCCGAGCACATCGTGCAGACCTGCGTGGCATTCGCGGCCATGCACGAGGGCAAGGGCGCGGTGATCTACCTGGACACCTTGGGAAAGACGGCGCCCCAGGCGAGGTCCGGCGAGACGGACTACGCGAAGGACTACCGGGTCGCGTCCACGTTGAAGCAGGTGTGCGACGACTACCCCGGAACCTCCCTCACGGCCGTGCACCACACCCGAAAGGCGAGCGCGGAGGACTTCCTCGACGCCGTGTCGGGTACGCAGGGGCTCGCCGGAGCCGCCGACTCGATCCTCGTCCTCCGCCGCGGGCGGACCGAGGAGGTGGGAACGCTCTCGGTGACGAGCCGCGACGCGATGGAGGGCGAGTACGCGGTGACCTTCGACGGGGGCCGCTGGACCCTGCCGGGGGACCTGCGCGCCGCGGCGGAGGCGTCGGTGTCCGTGAAGGCGCAGGACGGCCTCGGCGAGCGCGGCGGCACGGTCGTGGCGATCGTGCACGAGCACCCCGGCATCGGCCCAAAGGCGATCAGCGAGAGGACCGGCATCCCCGCCCGAGAGGTGTCGGTCTACCTGGGGCGCGCGGTCGAGGCCGGGCGGATCGCCAAGCGGACGCGAGGCTCCTACACCCCTGTTGGGTCCGTTAGTTCCGTTGGGAAGGAACCCGACAACCCAACACTCCCAACGTTCCCGACAGCCCTGTAGAGCGCCCGGCTCGATCAGTTGCCCATCCCGAGAGGAAGACCATGCTGAACCCCCAGAAGTACCTGCCGGTTCCCGAGCCCGAGTCCGTCGATGAGCAGATCGTTTCCGAGCTGCTG
>NZ_CAXTOQ010000025.1:0-31498 GCF_964245895.1 uncultured Amnibacterium sp. | reverse complement strand
CCGGATCCGCGTGCTCTCGCTGAAGTTGCCCTGCCCGCGGACGACGTTCGACACGGTCTTGATCGACACGCCTGCGGCGGAGGCGACGTCGTGGATGGTGATCGTCATCGACCTCCCTCCGCCCGCCGGTGCCGAGCCGGCCCGCTCAGTCTGGTCACTCGCCGGCCCGGTCGTCGAGTTCGACGACCGTCCACGACACCGCCGGCAGCGCGATCCGCAGGGTGCTCCCGCTGAGCGTCGCCGTCGGGTTGTCCTGCAGCGCGACGCGCTCGCGGTCGCTCAGGGTGTTGGCGGCGTAGGGGTCCGCGTCGTGCAGCGTGCGGGCGGCGACCACCCGCTGCGGCGGGAGGCGCCCGAGGTCGACGGTCACCTGCTGGTCGCCGTCCTGCCCGCGGTTCACGACGAACAGGGTCGTCGAGGTGCCGCTGCGTGTGGCGGCCGCGGTGATCAGCGGCACCGGTCCGTACGGCGCCGTCGGCACCGAGTCGGCCGTCACGGCGACGCGGAGCGCGGTCCCCCGGCCGAGCCGGCTCGTCTCCGCGAAGGGGAAGAAGGTCGTCTGCCGCCACGCCGGACCGCCCGGCTCGGTCATGATCGGGGCGATCACGTTGACCAGCTGGGCGAGGCTCGCCGCGGTGACCCGGTCGGCGTGGTTCAGCAGCGAGATGAGGAGGCTGCCGACGACCACGGCGTCGGCGACCGTGTAGACGTCCTCGAGCAGCCGCGGGCCCACCGGCCAGGTGCCGATGCCCTCGATCCTGTCCACCTGCTCGAACCGGTCGTTGTACCAGACGTTCCACTCGTCGAAGGAGATCTGGATCCGCTTCGGGTTCCGCAGGGCGGCGCCGACGGCGTCCGCGGTGGCGACGACGGCCTCGATCATCCGGTCCATGTCCACGGCGGAGGCGAGGAACCCGGTCAGGTCGCCGTCGCGCTCCTGCCAGTAGGCGTGGCAGGAGATGAGGTCGACGAGGTCGTAGGTGTGCGTGAGGACGGTCCGCTCCCAGTCGCCGAAGGTCGGCATGGACGAGCTGGAGCTGCCGCAGACGACCAGGCGCACGTCCGGGTCGAGCTGCCGCATCGCCCTGGCGGTCTCGGCGGCGAGCTTCCCGTAGTCGTCCGCGCTGCGGTGACCGAGCTGCCACGGGCCGTCCATCTCGTTGCCGAGGCACCAGATCCGGACCCCGAACGGGTCGGTGCGCCCGTTCGCACGGCGGCGCTCCGTCAGCGCGGTCCTGACGGAGGCGGGGACGTTGGCGTACTCCAGCAGGTCGAGCGCCTCGCGGACGCCCCGGGTGCCGAGGTTCACCGCGAGCATCAGCTCGCTGCCGACCCCGTCGAGCCAGTCGGCGAACTCGTGCAGCCCGACCTCGTTGGTCTCGGTCGAGTGCCACGCCAGGTCCAGGCGGCGCGGCCGCTCGGCGACGGGGCCGACGCTGTCCTCCCACTGGAACCCGGACACGAAGTTGCCGCCGGGGTAGCGGACGGTCGTGACGCCCAGCTCGCGCACGAGCGCCATCACGTCGGTCCGGAACCCGTGCTCGTCGGCGCTGGGATGCTCGGGCTCGTAGATGCCGTCGTAGACGCAGCGCCCGAGGTGCTCGACGAACGAGCCGAACAGCTCGGGCTGCACCGGACCGACGGGAGCGGACGGGTCGAGGACGAGGTGCGCGTCGGTCATGCCTGCTGCTCCGTGACGTCGGCCGGGAGGGGGCGCGCAGCGCCGTGCCGCAGCGCGAGGGCGCGGAAGCGGTCCGCCAGGGGGTTCTCCACCCGCGCGAGCCCGGCGGGCGTCTCCGCGAGGTCGTACAGACCCATCGTCAGGCGGTGCGCCTCGCGCGGCGCGGTGGAGTGCCGCCAGGTCCACTCGTACATGTCGAACAGCGGCCACCAGGTGGTGCCGACGATGCGGCGGCCCGCGGCGCGCTCGGCGAGCAGGGCGCCGACCGAGGCGTCGAGCCAGGCGATCCGCCGCTCCGGGGAGGCGGTCACGCAGGTCTCGGTGAGCATCACCGGCACGTCGTAGCGGTCCTCGTACGCGTTCAGCACGTCGATCAGGCCGGCGACGCCGTCGTCGCGGGTCGGCCGCGGGTCCGCGAACCCGCCGCCGTGGCGCACCCCCGCCTCGAAGACCTCGGTCGAGTGCAGCGGGTAGTAGTTGACGCCCATCACGTCGGGCAGCGTCGGGGAGGCGGCGAGCTCGGCCAGGTGCGCCTCCGGCACGCCGGCGGCGAGCAGGTCGGGCAGCAGCGGGTGGTCGCCGACGACCCGACCCGTCAGCAGGTCCTCGGCCAGGAACCGCTGGTGCTGCATCCGCCGCACGCGGTCCCGGTGCTCGGGCGCGTCGATCGCGCCGACGTAGCGGAACCCGGCGTCGACGTGGACGAAGGTCGCCCGATCGCCGATCACCGACCGGATGCCCCGCTGGGCGCGCGACGCGGCCAGCGACACGGCGGCGGCGATCGTGCACAGCCCCTGCTGGCCGGAGCGGTACGGCGGCCAGTAGGCGTACTCGCCCGCGAACTGCGCGTGGATCATCGGCTCGTTGACCGGCGTGTAGCTGGTCACCGCGTCGCCGTACCGCTCGGCGAACGCCACGGCGTACGTCGCGAACCGGTCGGGGAAGTCCCGCGAGGCGAACTCGCCGGCCAGCCACAGCGGCGTGCCGTAGTGCAGCAGGTCGACGACGGGCTCGATGCCGAGCACGGTGAGCCGGTCGATCACCTGGTCGACCCAGGTCCAGTCGAAGACGCCGGGCGCGGGGTTCACGCGGTACCAGGGGACCCCCCACCGCAGCAGGTCCGCGCCCGCGTCCTGCACGAGGTCGAGGTCCTCCTGCCAGCGCGCGTAGTGCTCGGTCAGCTCGTACTCGTCGATCGGCCGTTCCCCCGGCGCGGCCTGGGGCACGAAGGTGTCCTCGATGCCCAGCGCGAAGTGGAAGGCGCCGTCCTCGTGCCAGCGCATGCGTGCTCCGCTCATTTCAGTCCGGTGCTGGCGACGCTCGTGACGAAGCGGCGCTGCACGATCAGGAACAGCACCGCGAGCGGCGCCAGGGCGATGACGGACCCGGCCATCAGCACGCCGTAGGGGACGATGCCGCTCGGTCCGGTCAGCAGGGTGAGGCCGGAGGTGATGGTCGCCATGTCCTGCTCGTTCGTGAAGACGAGGGGCCACAGCAGGTCGTTCCAGTTGTTCACGAACGTGAACACGCCGAGGGTGAGCAGCGCCGGCACGGCGTTCGGCAGCACCACGCTGCTGAAGATCCGCCACTCCGAGGCGCCGTCGATGCGGGCTGCGTTGTCGAGGTCGCGCGGCAGCGCCAGGAAGAACTGCCGCAGGAAGAAGATCCCGAACGCGTCCGCGGCGCGCGGGACGATGAGCGCCGCGAAGGTGTTGACCCAGCCGAGGTCCCCGACCAGCTGGTAGATCGGGACCAGCGTCGCCTGGAACGGGATCATCAGGCTCGCGATGATCAGGATCAGCAGCAGGCGGTTCCCGGTGAAGTCGATGCGGGCCAGGGCGTAGGCGGCGAGCGAGTCGAACACGAGCGCGCAGGCGGTCACCCCGCCCGCGAAGACGAAGCTGTTCAGGATCAGCCGCCCGAACGGCAGCTGCGTGAAGATCTTCGCGAAGTTGTCGAGCGTCCAGGTCGCCGGCAGCAGGGTCGGCGGGTAGGCGTTCACCTCCGCGAGCGGCTTGAACGCCGTCGCCACGATGATCACGACCGGCAGCAGCACGATCGCGGCGATCACGACCGCGACGGCCAGCAGCACCCAGGTCGACGGCCGGCGCCGGCGCGACCGGTCGGGGCGGATACCGGCGAGCGCGGTCACGAGCCCAGCTCCTGCTCACGGCGGCTGCCGGCGAAGAACTGGATCAGGCTGAGCACCAGCGTGGCGATCAGCAGCACGTAGGAGAGCGCGGACGCGGTGCCCAGATCGAGCTCCTTGAAGCCCAGGTCGTAGATCTGCGTCACGACGGTGTCCGTCGCGTGGAACGGGCCGCCCTGCGTGAGCACGTAGATCTGGTCGAACGCCTGCAGGGCCGCGATCAGCGCGAAGATCACGACGAAGGTCATGGTGTTGTTCAGCAGCGGCAGGGTCACGCCGGTGAGCCGCCGGAGGGGGCCGGCGCCGTCCATCCGCGCCGCCTCGTACAGCGAGGCCGGGATGTCCTGCAGGCCGGCGACGAACACCACCATGTAGAAGCCGAAGCTCTTCCAGACGGCGACCAGGACCACGGTGGGCATGGCGAGGGCGGGGTCGTTCAGCACGTCCCCGAGCCGGATGCCGATGCCGCGCAGCCAGGAGTTGAGCAGGCCGACCTGCGGGTCGATCAGGTAGCCCCAGGCGAACGCCGCGACGGCCATCGAGACGATGAAGGGGAAGAAGAGCGCCGATCGCAGCAGGCCGCGGAACGGCAGGCGGGGGTCGTTCACGAGCAGCGCGACCGCGAGGGAGACGGCGATCGCGATCGGGGTGAACAGCACGGCGTAGAGCGCGGTGTTCGCCATCGCCTTCAGCAGCGTGGCGTCGGTGAAGACCTCGACGTAGTTGCCGAGCCCGACCCACTGCTCCGGCCCGAACCCGCTGGCCTCGAAGAAGGAGGTGCGGAGCGCGGCGAGCATCGGGTAGCCGACGAACGTGCCGAGGACGACCAGCGCGGGCAGCAGGAAGCAGATCGCGGCCGTCGTTCGGCGGGCGCGGGGGCTGATCCTGCCGCGGCCGCCGAGCGGTCTGGGCGCGCGGTACGTGCGCGGGGGGCGCTTGGCCATGGTCGATGGTGCGCTCACGGCGCTTCCTTCCTGGGTCCGGGTCGAGCGGGTCCGCTGGTGGAGGCCGGCCGGGCCGGCCTCCACCGCACGGGTCACTTCGCGGACAGGGCCTCCTGCAGCACCGGCTGGCTCGCCTTCAGCACCGTGGCGGGATCCTGCCCGGCGAGCGCCTTCTGCGTCGCCTCGTCGACCGCGGCCAGGGCGTCGGAGCTCTTGATCACACCGGGGAGCAGCGGCTTCGTGCCCTTGGCGGCGATGTCGGTGAGGGAGGCGACGAGCGGGTTGGACGCGACGTCGGACGCCGCCACGTTCGTCGTCAGCGGAGGCCAGCCGGAGCCGAGCGACCACTGCGCCGCGACCTTCTTCGAGTAGAAGTAGTCGAAGAACTGCTCGGCGCCCTTCTTCTCGGCGTCGGTCGCCTGCGAGCTGACGCCCATCGAGACGCCGATCGCCGAGGCCGCAGCCCCCTTCGGACCGGCCGGGATCGCGGCGACGCCGGAGTCGATCTTGTTGTCGGCGGCGACGAACGTCATCCAGGGTCCGCCGACCTCCATCGCGGCCTTGCCGGACGCGAAGAGGTTGTCCGACTTGATGCCGTCCAGCCCGGTGGGCGAGATCTTGTCCTTGCGCACCGCATCGGCCCAGTAGGTGAGCGTCTGCACGTTGGCGGGCGAGTCCAGCTGCGCGGTCGTCCCGATGGCGATCGCGCCGCCGTTGCCGTAGAAGAGGCTGGCCCAGACGCCGTTGCCGACCGTGGCGTGGTCCGGCAGCGCGAGCCCGTACTGCTCCGGCGTGCCGTCGCCGTTCTTGTCGATCGTGAGCTTCTTCGCGTCGGCGAGCCACTCGTCCCAGGTGGTCGGGAACGTATCGATGCCCGCCGCCTTGAACAGCTTCTTGTTGTAGATGACCGACAGCGGCACGAAGCCGGTGGGCACGCCGTACTGCTTGCCGCCGACCTCCTCCATCGCCACCGTCTCGGGCTTGATGGTCTTCGCGGCGGCGCTGCCGGCGTAGTAGCCGGACAGGTCGGCGAACGCGCCCTTGCCGGCGTAGACGGGCAGCTGCTCGGCGGGCAGGGCGATCAGCTGCGGCGCCTTCTTCGCGGCCAGCGCGGGCAGCAGCGAGTCGCCGATGACCTGCCAGGTCTTCACCTGGTACTTGACGGTCACCTGCTTCTGCGACTCGTTGAACTCGTCGATGATCTGGTTCAGCTTCTTGCCGTCGTCGGCCGTGTAGCCGTGCCAGAAGGTCAGGGTGACCGGGCCGGAGGCGGAGCCGGGGCCGCCGGCGGACCCGCCGCCGGCGCAGCCGGTCAGGACGAGCGCTGCGGCACCGAGCAGTGCGACGCTCGCGACTGTTCGCTTCATTGGGATCAGGGCCTTTCGTGGTCGACGTCGATGTCGGTCGCACGTCGGGGCTCCGCGTGCGTTCAACGTTGTACCACGGTTCACCACTCGAGTACAACGTTGAACCAGGGACACGGTCGAAGGCCGAGCATGCGCGTGGCGCTCGTCCTCGTCCGGGCGCCCGTCGCGCGCCTCCTACGCTCGCACGGGGAGCGGCGCGTCGGCGGCGGCCGTCCGGACGAAGGGAACCCGGGATGAGCGACGACCGGAGGCGGTACGTGCCGTCCAACCCGCTGCCGCCCGCGAGGACCGGGATCCTCACCGCGTTCGAGCCCGGCACCCGCACGCTGGAGGCCGGCTTCCGGATCGCGCCGCAGTTCAAGGCCCTGCCCGTGGACGTCGTGCTCGACAAGGACGTGGCGGTGCGGCTGCGCGACGGCACGACCATCCACGTCGACGTGTTCCGGCCCGCGACGACCAAGCCGGTCCCGGTCATCGTCGCCTGGAGTCCGTACGGCAAGGGCCAGGGCACCTCCGCGAGCGTGATGGGGATCTTCGGGCTGGTCGGCCTGCCGAACTCGACCGTGTCCGGCCTCGAGAAGTTCGAGGGCCCCGACCCGGCGTACTGGTGCGCGCGGGGCTACGCGATCTGCAACCCCGACGTCCGCGGCGTCGTCGACTCCGAGGGCGACAGCGTGCTCTGGGACCGGCAGGAGGGTCGCGACTGCTTCGACCTGATCGAGTGGCTCGCCGAGCAGGCGTGGTGCGACGGCAGGGTCGGCATGTCCGGCACCTCCTACCTCGCCGCGTCGCAGTGGTTCACCGCGGCCGAGCAGCCGCCGCACCTCGTCGCGATCAACCCGTGGGAGGGGGTCAGCGACGTCTACCGCGACCTCGTGAGGCGCGGCGGCATGCCCGACACCGGGTTCGCGCAGCAGCTGCAGGACGGCAGCTTCTTCGGTGGGAACCGCAAGGAGGACGTGGTCGGGGAGGTCGCGGCCCATCCGCTGATGGACGGGCTCTGGGCCGACAAGGCCGCGGATCTCGAGAACATCACCGTTCCGGCATACGTCGTCGCGAGCTACTCCAACACCCTGCACACCGCCGGCACGTTCCGGGGCTGGCGGCGGATCGCCTCGGAGGAGAAGTGGCTGCGGATCCACAGCACGCAGGAGTGGCCCGACTACTACGACGAGGCCAACGTCGAGGACCTCCGCCGCTTCTTCGACCACTACCTGAAGGGCGTCGACAACGGGTGGGAGCGGACGCCCCGGGTCCGCTACGCCGTCCTCGACCTGCAGGGCGGCGACCGGGTGGGCCTGCCCGCCGACGCCTTCCCCCCGAGCGACGTCGTCCCGACGAGGTACTACCTCGACGGGCGCGCCCGGACGCTGACCGCGACCGCGCCGTCGGAGGAGGTCCCCGCCGCGTACGCGGTCGGGTCCGGCTCGGACGCGGTGTCCTTCATCACGACCTTCGAGCAGGACACCGAGCTGGTCGGCTACCCGAAGGCGCACCTCCGGGTCGAGGTCCGCGGCGCCGACGACATGGACCTGTTCGTGCTCCTGCAGAAGCTCGACCGGTCCGGCACCCCGCTGCAGGCGTTCACCGTGCCCAACCGCAGCGCGATGGTGCACGACCTCACCGACCACGGCGCGTCGATCCTGCGGTACAAGGGCTCCGACGGGCGGCTGCGCGTCTCCGCCCGGCACCTGGACCCCGAGCGCTCCACCGATGACGTCCCGGTGCACGCCTTCGATCGCGTCGAGCGGCTGGGCGAGGGCGAGGTCGTCGAGATCGACATCGAGCTGCTGCCGGTCGGGCTCGCGTTCCGGGCCGGCGAGCAGCTGCGCTTCGTCGTCAGCTCCCGCAACCTGCTCGGCACCCTCATGCCCGGCATCCGCGAGTACGTCGGTGCGAACGCCGGCACGCACGTCGTCCACACCGGCGGCGAGCACGCCTCCTACCTGCAGCTGCCCGTGCGGTCCTGACGCGAGCCAGCCCGAGTCGACCGGTTCCGCCTGCAGTGAACAGGCCGCCGGCAATTTGATTGACACTTCAACTATCGGTACAGTCCTCGCAGCGACCACCGCTCGCGCCGCTCCCCCGCCCGTGCACCGGGCGATCGGACGTGCTGCGCCACCTCGATCGAAGGAACGACCATGCCCACCATCACCGCAGAGCACGTCGCCGGCTACCGGGCCGGCACCTGGCGGCTGGACCCCACCCACTCGGAGATCGCGTTCTCCGTGCGCCACCTCGCGATCAGCAAGGTGAAGGGCGTCTTCGAGCAGTTCGACGTCACCGTCGTCGCGCCGGAGAACCCGGCCGACGCCACGGTCGAGGCCACGATCGAGATCGCGTCGGTCAACACGAAGCAGGCGCAGCGCGACGGCCACCTGCGCACCAGCGACTTCTTCGCCGCGGACCAGCACCCGCAGATGACGTTCGTCTCGACGGCCCTCCACGCGGAGGCGGACGGCACGTTCGTGCTCGACGGAAACCTGACCTTGCGCGGCGTCACCAAGCCGGTCTCGCTCACGGGCGAGTTCGGCGGCATCACGGTCGACGGCTACGGCCAGACCAAGGCCGGCGTCGAGGCCACGACGAAGATCGACCGCCACGACTTCGGCGTCAGCTGGAACGCGGCCGTGGAGGCCGGCGGCATGACGCTCGGCGACACCGTGACCATCACCTTCGACCTGCAGTTCGTGCTCAGCTGAGTCGAGCGGCAGCCCGAGGGGGCCGGGCCGGCGGCGACGCCGGCCCGGCCCCCTCGTCGTCGTGCGGCAGCGCGGCCGCCGCTCGCCGGGCGAGTTCGCCGAAGGCCTCGACCAGCTGCGGCGGCTCGACCTCGGAGACGTCGGCGTCGAACCGCGCGAAGGCCGCGGCGAGCGCCGCCCAGGACCAGGCGCCGAGCCCGACCCGGGAGCGCTCGTCGTCCACCGCCTCCGCGGTGCCGTCGGCGACGTACGGCGCGACGCCAGCGATCGGCGCGGCCAGGACGGCCTCGCCCCAGCACGGCCAGGTGTCCCCGTCGGTCGAACCCGTGAAGCGGGCCGCCAGGTAGCGCGCGGGGTCGCCGCCGGGCACGGCTCGGCGTGCGAACCGGCGGCCCCGGTGCGTGCGCGGCGCGATGCGGTCCACGCGGTAGACGCGCCAGTCGTCGCGGTCCGCGGCGTACCCGATCAGGTACCACCTGCCGCCGCGAAGCAGGAGGTGATGCGGCTCGGTCCGCCGCACCGGCGGCGGCGAGGACGGGTCGACCGGGGCGATCGGCGAGACGTAGTCGAACCGCAGCTCCTCCCCGGCGCGGATGGCCTCGCCGATCCGGAGGAGGACGGCGGGGTCCGCGTCGTCCCGCCGCGTGCGGTCGGTGCCCGCCGCCGCGGGCTCCAGCGCCTCGATGCGGGCTGCCAGGCGGCTCGGCAGGGTGCGGGTGATGGTGGCGAGCGCGCGCTCGGCCGCCTCCTCCAGCCCCGCGCCGAGCGCTCCCGCCACCCGGAGAGCGATCCCGATCGCGACAGCCTGCTCGTCGTCGAGCAGCAGCGGCGGCAGGCTGGCGCCGGCGCCCAGCCGGTAGCCGCCGTCCGGCCCGCGGGTCGCGTCGATCGCGTAGTCGAGCTGCCGCAGCCGGTCGACGTCCCGCCGGACGGTGCGCTCGCTGACCTCGAGCCGCGTCGCGAGCAGGTGCGCCGGCCAGTCGCGCCGGGACTGCAGCAGCGACAGCAGCGCGAGCAGCCGCTTCGAGGTCGACGGGGAGGACGCCACGGGCACGACGACATCCTGCGCGAAGATGCGGACGTTCCCTGTCCGCATCACCCGAGAAGGTGGTTCCCATGGCCCGGACGACACCGGGCAGACCGTCCGTCGAAGGAGATCCCATGTCCGCCACCCCCGTCCCCCACCTCAACCTGACCGGCGAGGCCCGCGCGGCGCTCGACTTCTACGCCGCCGCGTTCGGCGGCGAGGCCGTCGTGCGCACGTACGGCGACTTCGGGATGCCGGCCGGTCTGCCCGACACGGACAAGGTCGTCTTCGGCCAGGTGGTCGCGAGGGACGGCTTCACCGTGATGGCCTACGACGTGCCGGGAGGGGCGACGGGCCCGATCCCCGGCTCGACGCGGCGCGAGCACGGCACCACGATCACCGACCAGCCGTTCTTCCTGGCGCTGAGCGGCGCCTCGTTGGAGGAGGCCACCGGCTGGTGGGACGCGCTGCTGGACGGCGCGACCGTCGTCGAGCCGCTGGCCGCATCGGCGTGGTCCGCCGGCTTCGGCATGCTCACGGACCGCTTCGGCGTGACGTGGAGCATCAGCGTCGTCGATCCCCGCCAGGCGCAGGGCTAGACGGCGAGCCGCACCGGCGCTGCGGCCGGCCGCGCGCGAGCGGCGTCAGCGCCCCTCCCGCGCCCGCGAGCACTTCAGCAGGAAAAACCGAGCACGATCGCAGGAGCCATCACCTTCGGCAGGAAGAACTCGCCCGGTTCTTCCTGCCGAAGTGAGTTCTTCCTGCTGAAGGACTCGGGCGGCCCGCCGGGCTGAGGACTGAGGGTCGGGCCGGCGGCCTCAGCGCCGGGTGCGACCGAAGGCGAGCGCGACGAAGCCCGGTACCCAGGCCGCGTCGACGAGCGACACCGCGGTGACGATGTCGCGCTGCCGCCGGATCGCGCCGACGACCCCGCTCGTCGCGCCGACCGTCTTGGCGGCGGCGCTCACGATCAGCAGCGGGCGGGCTGGGCGGAAGACGCCCGCGGCGTAGAGCAGCGCGAACGCGAGCACCACCCCGCCGAAGCCGCGGGCACGGGAGGTGGGGATCCGCGTCCCGACGCCGGCCCGGCCGACCGGCAGCAGGAGCAGCGCGGCCGCGGCGAACAGGTCCCAGGCCGCGGCGAGGGCCAGGAACAGTCGAGCGAGCACAGGGGGATTCTGGCGCGGCCGGCACTTCCCGGGGAAGAGCGCCCGGAAGGCGTTCAGCCGCGCGCCGCCGCGACCCGGTCGGCCTCGCGCTCGGTGCCAGCGGTGTTGACCTCGAGGCCGCGGGAGCCGCGCAGCTTCGCGTCGATGTGCTCCGCGACCGTGATCGGCGGGTACAGCGGCGCCTCCCCCTCTGCGACGACGCCGGGCAGCGAAGCGATGACCGCGTCGTGGTTGCCGTCGAGGAAGAACGCGGCCGACCGGCGACGGCGGATCGTGCCGTCCACGATCGGGGGCTTGACCCGGTGCAGCGTCGACCTCCACCGCTCGTTCGTCCAGCGCGCCATCAGGTCGCCGAAGTTGATCAGCAGCGCCCCGGGCAGCGGCGAGACGTCGTGCCAGGAGCCGTCCTGCGCGAGCACCTGCAGCCCCCGCACGTCGTCGGCCCAGAGCAGCGTGACGATGCCGAAGTCGGTGTGCTCCCCCATCCCGATCAGGTCGCCGTCGAGGTCGATCCGCTCGCCGTCGGGCAGCGCGTAGTTGTTCATCCGCAGCACGTTCAGCGAGTGGTCCGTGAAGCCGTCGAACCACCCGGCCGGGAGGGAGAGCGCGTCGGCGAACACGGCGAGCAGCAGGTGCGCCACCGCGTCGGCCTCGCGCATCCATGCGGTGACCCGCGGCTCGAACCCGGCGACCTCGTCGGGCCAGCGGTTCGGCGCGTACGCGGTGCGGTCGAGGTCGAGCGCCGGGTAGCGGTGCGCGTCGACGCCCACGTTGAAGGCCTCGAAGAAGTCGTTCATCCGCTCGGCCTTCTCGACGCCGAGGCTCAGGCTCAGCCGCTCCGACTTCGGTGCGGTGTAGCCCCGGTTCACGCCCTTCGGGGCGACGTAGCGCTGCTTCACGTCGAGCGGCAGTCCGAAGAAGTCGTCGATCACGCCCCCGAGCCCGCTCCACGCCTCGGCGGAGATGCCGTGCCCCACGATCTGCAGGAAGGCGACGGTGCGCGCGGCGTCGTCCAGGCGCCGCGCGACCCGGAGGCGGTCCTCCCGGGACGCGGCGGGATCGCGGTACGCGGCGATGTCGACGACCGGTACGGCGAACGGGGACGGCTCGGGCATGCCGTCAGCCTGCCACCCGCATGTTTCCGGCGTCCGCACCGAGCGCGGCGTCGCGGTACGGGCGGAAGAAGCGCCGCAGCTCCTCCGCGTACCCCTGCGGGTCCTCGAACGCGGCGAAGTGCCCGCCCCGGACGGGTTCGGTCAGCGACACGAGGTTCGTGGACCGCGCGAGCCACTCGCGCGGCGGCCGCAGGATGTCGCCCGGGTGGAGCGAGAAGCCCGACGGCACCTCGACCCGGCGCAGCAGCTGCTCGGGCGAGATGGCGCCGTTGGCCGCGTACATCCGCATCGAGGACCCGATCGTGCCGGTGAACCAGTACATCGATACAAGGGTGAGGATCTCGTCCTGCGTGTAGACGGACGCGAGGTCGCCGCCGCAGTCGCTCCACGACCGCAGCTTCTCGACGATCCAGGCGAGCAGCCCGACGGGCGAGTCGACGAGGCCGGCGGCCGCGGTCTGCGGCTTCGTGCGGTGCATCGCCGCGTACGCACCCTCGGTCGCGCTCCACCGCGCCGTCTCCTGCAGCCACCGCCGCTCCGGCTCGCTGAGGTCGGCGGCATCCAGGGTCCCGGGCGGCAGACCGCCGTCGGTGCGGTGCACCGCGACGACGCGGTCCGGGAAGTCGAGCGCGAGGTACCGCGCGACGTGGCTGCCGATGTCCCCGCCGGCCGCGAGGAAGCGGTCGTGACCGAGGCCCGTCATGAGGTGCGCCCACAGGCCCGCGACGTCGATGGCGGAGAGCGGCGGCCCCTCGGGGGTGCCCGAGTACCCGTAGCCGGGCATGTCCGGCACGACGACGTCGAACGCGTCGGCGGGATCGGCGCCGTGGGCGCCCGGGTCAACGAGCAGCGGGATCACCTTCGAGTAGCGCCAGAACGAGTCGGGCCAGCCGTGGGCGAGCAGCAGCGCCGGCGCCGGCTGCGCGGCACGGGCGTGCACCAGATGCACCGCGGTCCCGCCCAGGTCGGCGCGGAACCGCGGCAGCAGCGCGAGCGCCGCCTCCTGCGCCAGCCAGTCGAAGCCGTCCGCCCAGTACGCGGCGAGCGCCTGGAGCGTCGTGAGATCCACGCCGAGCGACCAGCCGTCCCCCTGCGGCGCGTCGAACCAGCGCGTCGCGCGGAGGCGCCTTCGCAGGTCGTCGATCGCGTCGGCGGGGGTGGTCTCCGCGAACGGCTCGATCCGCAGCGCGCTCCCGGTCATGGCCCCACGGTACGGATCACCGCCGTCAGCGGTCGAACAGGGCCCGCTTGCTCAGCACGCGCAGATCGAGCTCCCGCATCGCGACGGCAGCCAGGTCGGCCAGCTCGGCGCGCTCCTCCGCGGAGAACTCGCGGACCCGCCGATCGAGGACCGAGAGCACGCCGATCGTGTGCCCGTCGAACGTGGTGAGCGGCTCGGCGGCGTAGGCGCGCAGCCCGGGGTCGGCCGCCAGCACCGGGTGCGCGTCCGCGCGCGGGTCGGTGGAGACGTCCTCCGCGGCCCACCCCTCGCCGGTGGCGACGGTGTCGGAGGCGAAGGACGCGTTGCGCGGCACCTGCGCGACCTCGACGCCCTCGTGCGACAGGAACCACTCCCGGTCGCCGTCGACGATGGACACCAGCGCGACGGGCACGCCGAGGCTGCGCCGGGTGATCCGCGCGATGCGGTCGACCGCCTCGTCCGCCGGGCTGTCGAGCACGCTCAGGCTGCGGACCGCGGCGAGTCGCTCCCCCTCCGCGTCGGCGAGCATGCCGGGCTCCACCCGTCGCGAGGTCACCAGGCCGGCGACGAACGCGTCCTGCAGCGCGATCGCCGTCTCGCCAGCGGAGGGCCGCGCGGCGGGGTCCTGCGCCGTCATCGCGACGAGCACCCGGGCCAGCGCGACCGGCACCGAGTCGGGCACCACCGGGTCCGCGCCGAGGCGGGCGAGCATCGACGCCTCCGGCGCGCCGGGGAACGCGACCGCGCCGGTCAGCGCCTCCAGCAGCACCAGCCCGAGCGCGTAGATGTCGGAGGCGGGGGTCGGGTCGACGCCGCGCACCTGCTCCGGGCTGAGGTAGGCCGCCGTGCCGGTCGTGTACTCCGCGTCGCCGGTCGCGCCGATGATGGTCGAGATCCCGAAGTCGGCCAGCTTGCCGCGGATCCGCGACGACGGCCCCTTCCGGGCGAGCAGCACGTTCGCGGGCTTGATGTCGCGGTGCAGGAAGCCATGGTCGTGCACGGACTCGAGGCCCTGGGCGAGGTCGGAGCCGAGGGTCGCGACCTGCCCGGCCGACAGCGGCCCGTCGCGCAGCCGCTGCCGCAGGTCGTGGCCGGCGACCCGTTCCATCACCAGGAAGATGCGGGGCTCCTCGGGGTCGGTCTGGTCGACCCCGGCGTCGAACAGGGTCGTCAGCGCGAAGTGGTCGAGCCCGGCGACGAGGCGGGCCTCCGCCTCCTGCAGCTTGACCTCCTCCGCGGTCGTCGCGGTGGCGGTGAAGACCTTCAGCGCGACCTTCCTGCCGAGCAGCAGGTCCTGCGCCGCGAACACGGTGGCCCGACCTCCCCGGCCGATGACCTCCCCGATCCGGTAGCGCCCCGCGACCAGCTGCGGAGCGGGGTTCGACATCCTTCGCGCTCCTCCACGGTCCGCTATACCGGCCTCCGGGATCGTGTCACACGGCGCCGACGCCGCTCGGCGCCGCGCGGCCGGTCACTCGGGCGGGCGGGCGTCCGTCCGCCCGGGAGGCAGGTGCGGCAGGTGGATGTCGCTCGGGTCCACCTCCACGTCGCCGTCGTCGGTGTAGTCGCCGGTGCCGGGCAGCAGCTTCACGGCGCTGCGGTCGATGTCCGGGTCGTCGAACACCGGGCTGCCGGCCTGGTCGTCCTGCAGCTCCTCCGTCTCGCGCTCGCTCGACGGGGCGGGCCCACCGGCGCGCCGGGGTCCCGCGGCGCCGCGAAGCGGTGTCGTGGGGCGCGCCGGGGGATAGTCGGTGTCCAGCCGCTCGCTCGGGTCGACGCTCGGCGGCGACTCGATCGGATCCGGTTCCCTCTGCCTCATCCGCGGAACGGTACGGGCAGCGCCTTGGACCGGGCTCCGTGCTCTCAGGCGCCCAGCTCGACCAGCGTCGCGCGCAGCGCGGCGACCACGTCCGCCTGCCCGGCGATCGTCATCCGATGGGTCGGCGCGCCGCCGTCGATGCCCTGCACGATCCCGCCCGCCTCCTGCACCAGGAGGGCGCCCGCCGCCTGGTCCCAGGGGTTCAGGCCCTGCTCGAAGTAGGCGTCGATGCGGCCGGCCGCGACGTACGCGAGGTCGATCGCCGCGCCGCCGGCCCGACGCAGGTCGCGCACCCGGCCGAGCAGCGGCTGCGCGACGACGGCCTGGTTCGTCCGGATCGCCGCCGTGTAGTGGAACCCGGTCGCGACGAGCGCGCGGTCCAGCGGCACCGCGTCGCGCACGTGCAGGCGCCGGTCGCCGACGTACGCGCCTCCGCCGACGGAGGCGGTGAACAGCTCCCCGAGGGCGGGCGCGTGCACGGCACCGGCGAGCGCGGTCCAGGTGACGGGATCGGGATCGCCCTCGACGACCGCGATGGAGACCGACCAGTTCGGCAGGTCGTAGAGGTAGTTGACGGTGCCGTCGATCGGGTCGACGACCCAGGTCAGGCCGCTCGTGCCGGACCCGGCGCCGGACTCCTCGCCGAGGAACCCGTCCTGCGGCCGCAGCTCGGCGAGCCGCCGCCGGATCAGCTCCTCGGTCGCCCGATCGGCCGCGGTGACGATGTCGATCGGCGACGACTTGGTCGCGGCGACCTCGACCCCCTCCCGCCGCAGTCGCGCAGCGAGCGCGCCCGCCTCCTCCGCGACGGACCTGGCGATCTCGAGCAGCTCGTTCCCTGGCACGGCCCCAGCCTGCCGGACCGGGCTGCACGGTCGGCCTGTCGCGTCCCGGCGTTCATAGGATCCACCAAGGCACCTCGGGTGATCCGCTTGCCGAGCGCACATCCCGCTCTTCGGCGAGGGGCGTTCCATGAGCACCGTGAACGACCAGCAGCCCTTCGACGTCGAGCCCGACGACCTCCCCGCCCCGTCGACCGCGACCGCGGAGCCCGCCGTCGACGCGGACGCGGAGGCGGACCGCACCCGCCGCAAGCACCGCCGGTTCGCCGCGCTGGGCATCGCCGCGGCCGTGATCTTCACCGCGGGCGCCGGCGGCGGCGCGGCCGCCTCCCTCGCCCTGGCCCGCGGCACGACCACCACCAGCATCGACGGCGGCACGGGCACCCAGCAGGGCGGCACCGGCACCGGCACCGGGCAGGGCTCGGGCGGCTTCGGGTCGCAGAACGGGTTCGGCTCGCAGGGCGGATTCGGTTCGGGCGGTCAGGGGACATCGGGCACCGGCTCATCGGCCGCCACGGATGCGACCACCGCGTCGAGCGAGCAGATCGCCGGCCTCGTGACGATCGTCTCCCAGCTCGGCTACGAGGACGGCGAGGCGGCCGGCACCGGCATCGTCCTCACGTCGGGCGGTCGCATCCTCACGAACAACCACGTGATCGACGGCGCGACCGCGATCCAGGTGACCGACGTGTCGACCGGGAAGTCGTACACGGCGAAGGTCGTCGGCACGAACGCGACGAAGGACGTCGCGGTGCTGCAGCTCGAGAACGCGTCGGGGCTCACCACGGCCGACCTCGCGACCTCGGCCGCGGCCGTCGGCGACGCGGTCACCGCGGTCGGCAACGCGAACGGCACCGGCACCCTGAGCGCCGCGGAGGGCACCGTCAGCGCGCTCGACCAGACGATCACCACCTCCAGCGAGGGCAGCGCGGCGGGCGAGACGCTGGACGGGCTCATCGAGGTCGACGCCGACGTCGTGTCCGGCGACTCCGGCGGCGCCGTGGAGAACTCGAGCGGCGATGTCATCGGCGTCACGACGGCCGCGTCCTCCGGCACCTCGGACATCACCGGGTACGCCATCCCGATCGGGACCGCGATGTCGATCGCGAGCCAGATCGTGGCCGGCGACGACACCTCGGAGATCACGATCGGCCTGCCGGCCTTCCTGGGCGTGGCGATCTCCGCCGACACCGATGCGACGAGCGGCGCGGTCGTCGGCCAGGTGCTGAGCGGCACGGCGGCGGCCGGGACGGACATCGCCGCCGGCGACGTCATCACCGCGATCGGCGGCACGAGGATCTCCTCCGGCGACGAGCTGTCCGCGGCGATCGCGAAGCACGCCGCAGGCGACAGCGTGCGGGTGACCTACACCGACTCGGCCGGCGACAGCCGCACCGTGACGGTCACCCTGACCGAAGGGCCGGCGGACTGATGACGCTCGATACCAGGGCCTGGGCGGCGGAGCACGCCGCCGCCCTCGTCGGGCTGCCCGCCGGGGCCGCGGAGCAGGAGGTGGCCGAGGCGGGCCTCCGCAGCCGGATCGCCGGACCCGACGTCATGCTCACCCTGGAGTTCCGGCCCGACCGGGTGACGCTGCAGACCGACCCCAGCGGGATCGTGACCGCGGTCCTTCCCGGCTGACCCCCGTTGTGGGACCTAGGACAGACAGATCTGTCTGTCCTACTGTCGTACTCAAGCAGCCACCCCCGGGCTGCGAGCCGGGAAACCCGATCCGGCACGGTCAGCAGCACAGACGTTCGAGTCGACACCCCCCGGTCGGCGAGGACACCACGGCTCGTGACTACCCAGACGGATGTGGAGTCCGAACCAGCAGCGCCCCGGCGATCAGCCCCCACTGATCCGGCCGGGGCGCTGCTGCGTCCCCGGCACGCGAGGCGCCGCATCCGCGCGGCGCTCGAGCAGCCTCGCGACGATGAACACCGCGAACACCGGCAGATAGAGCAGCAGGGACGCGAGCGGCGACACGAAGGCGAGCGCGACGCTCACCGCGGCGACGAGCATGGTGCCCGCGGACGTCAGCGCGTGCCTGCGCACCCAGGCGACGTCGTCCGGCGCGGTCAGCAGCGAGGGGTGCCGCGCGAGGTACAGGTCCATCGCCGCCCAGGGCACGCTGATCACCACGGTCACGATCGCGAAGACGACCATCGCGGCGACCTGGTCGGCGCGGTCCCCCTCCTCGAGCGCGCTCGAGACCAGGGCGGTCGGCCACGGCACGAGCGTGGCGCCGAGCAGCAGGCCCAGGTTCAGCACCAGCACGACCGGATCCGTCCGGCGCAGCCGCGAGATCGCCTCGTTGTGGTTCAGCCACACGATGCCGATCGCGAGGAACGCGGTGAGGAACGCGAGGTAGGTGGGCCAGCCGTCGAGCAGCTGCTCGGGCGACCGCGCGCCCTCCGGCAGCAGCTCGAGCACCAGGAGCGTGAGCACGATCGCGAGGACCGCATCGCTGAACGCCTCGATCCGGCCGATCTCACGGGTCTGCGCTCGTCGTGCCACGCCCGGATCCTGCCAGACCGCCGACGCGAACGCCCCCTCCGGGCTCCGGAGGGGGCGTTCGCTGCGCCGTGGCGGGTGAGGGATTCGAACCCCCGAATGCGAAGCAGTCTGAATCCTGAGTTACAGAGAACCCGTTCAGTACCGAGCCATCGCCTCGTTCTCGGGAGACGTTATCTGCACCAATACGCGACCGCTACTGGTTGATGAGGTGATCGAGGTCCGGTAGACCCGGCTTCTCGACGAGCAGCGACTTGCACTTGCTGAGTTCCCTCAGCAACACGGCTTTCTCTGCGGAGTCGACACTAAGCCCCCAACGCGCTTTGACGCCGACCCACCCCTTGACGTAAGTGCAGTGATTCTTCGCTGGTAGCCAGTTGGCAGGATCTCGATTTCCTCGGCCAGGACCGTTGAGGTAGCTCGCGAGCTGTAGCGACCACTTGTAGTCGATGTCGTTGTTGAATGCGACGCCCCGGCGGTGCGTCCACTTGCTCGCGCACGATCTCCAAGCTTCGTTGATGGAGACCTGTCGATTGATCTCGAAGTCGTGAGGGTTGGTGGACACAAGGTTGTTGTACAGCGACTTCCATTTCCCCTCGATCCTGCAAGACGGTGTGACGAGGTAGATGGAGATTGCATCACGGAGGAGGACCTCCTTGCGGGTGCTGCATCCGTCATGATCAGCGTCGTAGTCATCGCCGTAGTCGAACAGCTCCGTGTTGATTTCTTTCTCGTACTCGGCCACGACCTTCAAACGATTCAACAGTGTGCGGGCGGACACGAATGAGTCCGCGGCCTGAGCCGATTGCGCCGTGGCGACGACACCGACGGCGAGATTCGCAGCAAGGCAGGCTGCACTGAAAAGGGCGATTGTCCGCCGCATGACGCTGCTCCAGTGGGTGCTGGTGGGGTGCGGGAAAGGTAGCAGCAGCCCGCGATATCCGTCTATGCCGCGAGTCGGAACCCAATCTATCGTCGTCGAGGCACTGCCGGGTCGTGTCGGTCGAGAGGATTGCGATGCAACAGGCACGCGTTGAACCGATTCGGCCGATCGAAACTCGTTACAGCAGGTTCGCGACGGAGGCGGACGCTGAAAACTTCGATAGCTCTCCGAACGGGGATACGACGATCGAGGCCGTCTTGTGCCAGCCTGCGACGCGGCGCGGTCACGCGTGGCGGCCACGACCGACATCGCTAGGGCGGACTGTTGCCACCCTCAGGGCGCTGGCACGGTCGTTCCAGAACGGCTCCCTTGATGCGGCGCTGGCCACCCGCGAGCCACCGCGGCGCTCGACCGGAGGTGCGGGGGCGTGCGGACAGACGGAAGGCCCGCAGTTCCTTAGAACTACGGGCCTGCGCTGCGCCGTGGCGGGTGAGGGATTCGAACCCCCGAATGCGAAGCAGTCTGATTTACAGTCAGATCCCTTTGGCCGCTTGGGTAACCCGCCTGGCTGCTCGGGCCAGCCCTGTGCAGGCTGGCCCGAGGCGCGGGAAGCAGGATACCCGGCCGGGAACCGCCGGCGGAACCGGGCGCCCGCGGCCGCGTCGCAACCGTGACCTCCGCGGTCCCGTCCGCGACGCGCAGCGCGATCAGGACCGCGGGAAGCGACCGCGCGGCTACGCCTCCTTGACCGCCCGCAGCGTGTAGGTGAGGGGCACCAGCTCGGTGCGCACGGCGAGCCGCCACTCGTCCAGGTCCGTGCGCACCATCCGGCCCCACAGCGCCTCCCACGGCACGCTGCGGTGCTCCTCCAGCATCGTCAGCCGCATGCCCGCGCCGAGCAGGGCCGTCACGATCTCGCCGAGGCCGTGGTTCCACGACGCGCTGCGGGTGTGCTGGAACTCGTGCTCGGACGCGACGTAGGTGCCGGGCTCGTCGAACACGGTCGGCTCGGCGGTCTCGAAGTAGGGGTACGCCACGACGAGCGCCTCGCCCTGCGTCTCGTCGATCGACCACAGCATCGGGTGCCCCTCGCGCAGGAACAGCTCGCCGCTCGGCCGCAGCAGCGCCGCGACGGTGCGCGCCCACGCGGCGATGTCGGGCAGCCAGCAGAGCGCGCCGATGCCGGTGAAGACGAGATCGAACGCACCCGGCTCGAGCACTGACGTCGCGTCGTCGACCGTCGCCTGCACGTAGGTCACCTCCGCGCCCGCGCGGGCGGCGAGCGACCGCGCCTGCGCGAGCGCCTCCGCCGAGAAGTCGAGCCCGGTCATCCGCGCCCCGAGCCGCGCGAGCGACAGGGTGTCCGTGCCGATGTGGCACTGCAGGTGCACGCCGCGCCTCCCCCGCAGGTCCGGCAGCCGCGGCAGGTCGAATCGGACCACGTCGGACAGGAACTCCGGGTCCTCCACGAAGCGCTCGACCGCGTAGTCCGGCGACGCGGCGTGCGGCACGGCCCGCTCGTCCCAGTTCGCCCGGTTCAGCTCGATCCAGTCGTCCATGGCGCCAGCCTCCTACACTCCTGATCCCATGGCCGATAGCTCGTTCGACGTCGTCAGCAAGGTGGACGAGATGGAGGCGGACAACGCCTTCAACCAGACCCGCAAGGAGATCGAGCAGCGCTACGACTTCAAGGGCGTCGGCGCCTCCGTCGAGCTGAAGGGCTCCGAGTTCCTGCTCAAGGCGTCCAGCGAGGAGCGCGTGAAGGCGGTGCTCGACGTGCTCGAGTCGAAGCTGATCAAGCGCGGCATCTCGCTGAAGGCGCTCGACGCGGGCGAGCCGTTCCCCTCCGGCAAGGAGTACCGCATCGAGGCGAGGCTGAAGAACGGGATCGACAGCGACAACGCCAAGAAGGTCACGAGGCTGATCCGCGACGAGGCGCCGAAGACCGTCAAGGCACAGATCCAGGGCGACGAGGTGCGCGTGCAGTCGAAGAGCCGCGACGACCTGCAGGCGACGATCGCGCTGCTGCGGGGCGCCGACCTGGACCTCGACCTGCAGTTCGTCAACTTCCGGTAGCGCCGAGCGCTTCAGCAGGACAGGCCTCCGACGACCGGAGCACTTGAGCAGGAAGAATCCTCAACGGCAGGAAGAATCTGCCGAGTTCTTCCTGCTGAAGAGCGTTCTTCCTGCTCAAGTGCTCCGGTCTTCCTGCTGGAACGCACGGGGCGGCCCCACTTCTCGGGCGAGAGCGCGGAGCGGGCCCGCCCCTAGGATCCGGGGCATGGAGGCCGGTCTGTCGCTGGCGCTCCCCTACGTGGTCGTCGCGCTGGACGTCACCATCCGCGTGCTCGCCGTGATCTTCGTGCCGAAGAACCGCCGCCCCGCGACCGCGACCGCGTGGCTGCTCGCCATCTTCTTCATTCCGTACGCGGGCGTGATCGCCTTCCTGCTGTTCGGCAGCACCAGGCTGCCCAGGCGCAGGCGCCTGAAGCAGACGCAGATCAACCGCTACGTGATGGAGGCGACGGAGGGCATCGAGCTCGCCACCGAGCAGCCGACGTGGCCGCAGTGGTTCGCCTCCCTCGCCGCGCTGAACCGGCGGCTGGGCGCGATGCCGCTGCTGGGCGGCAACACCGCCCGCCTGTTCGGCGAGTACGACCGCTCCATCCACGAGATGACGGAGGCGGTGCGCTCGGCGCGGACCTTCGTGCACGTCGAGTTCTACATCCTGTCCCTCGACACGACGACCGCGCCGTTCTTCGACGCGCTGGACGACGCGGTGCGCCGGGGCGTGACCGTCCGGGTGCTGCTGGACCACATCGCCTCCCTCCGGGTTCGCGGCTACCGCCGCACGATCCGCCGGCTGAAGCGCATGGGCGCGGAGTGGCACCTGCTGCTGCCGGTGCAGCCCTGGCGCGGCCGGTACCAGCGCCCGGACCTGCGCAACCACCGCAAGGTCCTCGTGGTCGACGGCCAAGTCGGGTTCATGGGCTCGCAGAACATGATCGACCGCACCTACGACCGCTGGACGAACCGCCGCCGCGGGCTGCGGTGGAAGGACCTGATGGTCCGCGTCGAGGGTCCCGTGGTGGCCGAGCTGAACACGGTGTTCCTCACCGACTGGTACACGGAGACGAACGTCGTGCTGGAGCGGGAGGCGCGCCAGACCGTCGCGCCGGTCGGCGACGAGGACCTCGACTGCCAGGTGGTGCCGAGCGGGCCCGGGTTCGAGGGCGAGAACAACCTGCGGCTGTTCAACGGACTGATCTACGCGGCGCAGCGCCGGATCGTGCTCGTCAGCCCCTACTTCGTGCCGGACGACTCGATGCTGTACGCGGTGACGACCGCCGCGCAGCGCGGGGTGGAGGTCGAGCTGTTCGTCAGCGAGATCGGCGACCAGGCGGTGGTCTTCCACGCCCAGCGCAGCTACTACGAGACCCTGCTGAAGGCCGGGGTCGTGATCTGGCTGTACCGGAAGCCGACGATCCTGCACGCGAAGCACTTCACGATCGACGACGAGGTCGCGGTCCTCGGGTCGAGCAACCTCGACATGCGGTCGTTCACGCTGAACCTCGAGGTGTCGATGATGGTGCGCGGCCGCGCGTTCGTGAACGACCTCCGGCAGATCGAGGAGGGGTACCGGCGCGCGAGCCGGCGGCTGACCCTCGACGAGTGGCAGGCGCGCCCCCTCCGCACGGCGGTCCTGGACAACGTCGCCCGGCTGACCGCCGCGCTGCAGTAGACCGCCGTACCGTGCTCGGATGAAGACCCCGCCGCGGCCCATCGTCCGCAACGCCGCGCGCACGCTGCTGCTCGACCCCGACGGCCGCGTCCTGCTGATCCGCGGGCACGATCCGGAGGCACCGGAGGCGGGGCACTGGTGGCTCACGCCCGGCGGCGGCCTGGAGCCCGGCGAGGACGCCAGGGCGGCAGCGGTGCGGGAGGCGTTCGAGGAGACCGGGCACGAGGTCGCCGATCTGGTCGGGCCGGTCGCGCGCCGCTCCTCCGTGTTCCGGTTCGACGGGCGGCTGATCGAGCAGCGCGAGCTCTACTTCGTGGCCCGGGTCGAGGCGTTCGAGGCGACCTCCGCCGGCTGGACGCCGCTGGAGCAGCGGGTGCTCGGCGAGGCCAGGTGGTGGACCCTCGACGAGCTGCGCACGACCGGGGACACGGTGTTCCCGGAGCACCTCGCGGACCTGGTGGCGGCGGCGCTGGCGGGCTAGTGGTCGGACCGCAGGTTGGTCGGGGGTCCGGCCCGCTCGCGGCGCGGTCGATTCCTCACGCGGTACCTTCGGCGACGCGCGGTAGTCGTGTCCCCTTGCGCGGTAGCCGTGGCGTCGCGCGGTACGCATGCGCACCGCGCGACGCCACACCTACCGCGCGACAGGCATCGCACCGACACCGCCAGCGCCCCCGACGAGCCTCCGCGTCGGACCACGAGCCGCAGAGGCGCTCGGAGGCGAGGGCACCCGGGCCGTCGACGGCTTCGGGGACCCGTCGCGCGGTGGTCCCGACCTTCGCGCGGTAGGTCGACCCACCGCGCGGCAGTCGGGGTACCGCGCGACGCGGCGGGGACACCGCGCGAGGCCGGCCTCAAGCCCTAGCCGAGCGGCAGGTCCGAGGCGAGCTCCAGCCGCACGAGGGGCAGCTCGTCCCGCGGGACCACGACGGTCACGACCCGGCCGTCGTCGAGCGCGACCCCGACGGCGAGCACGAACGGGTCGGTGTCGAGCAGCAGCCCTGGTCGCGGCACGCCGTCGACGACGACCTCGTGCGGCTGCAGCGCGTTCCGCGGCACGACGACCTCGGCCATCAGGTCGTCGTCGCCGAGCCCGAGCTCGCGGCGGAACCGGTTCAGCAGCACGTTCTCGGCATGGCCGGCGACCCGGTCCTCCACGGTCTGCGGGTCCGTGCCCGGCGCGGTCCAGGAGGTGTGCACGGCCTCCCACAGGTGCGGGTACCGCAGGCGCTCCCGCGCGTCGAGCAGCCACTTCGGCAGCGGCCGCTCCTGCGGGCGGTCGAGGGCGGCGCGCAGCGCGTCGTCCAGCTGAGCGAGGTTGCGCGGACTCGATCGGTCGTCGGGGTCGCGCCACAGCACGTAGGAGCGCGAGAGGGTGACCTCCTCCAGCACCTCCGGCCCGTCGGCGTCCTGGTGCCGCGACTCGCTGATGCCCTCGACGCCGCGATCCTCGAGGTGCCGCTGCGGCACCAGGCCTGCCGCCGCGATGCCCAGGGAGCCGACGCGCTCGCGCACGTGGTCGTGGGGATCCGGGGTGTCCTCCGTCACGTGGCCCGAGATCTGCATGCGGGGAAGTCTCGCGCGGCGCGGCCGACGCGACTAGCGTGTCGGCCGTTCCGAGTGCGGAGGGAGGAGTCGCCATGGCCGTCGATGCCGCGCGCCCAGATCCCCTCCCCTGCGAGGCCGCCCGCTGAATCCCGGGTGCGGCCTCCCGTCCCTCCGGAGCCCCACCCATGTCGTACGACGACGTCTTCCGCCTCGTCGGGCAGCTGCCCGACGAGGAACCCGGCGATGGCCAGCGCTGGTCCACCTGGCCGTCCGTCATCCCCACCGATCGGGGTCCGCGCCCCTGGCCGGACTGGCTCGTGACCTCCTCCGCCGCCTTCGACACCGAGCTGGGCGTCGTGAAGACCGGCAAGGAGGCGGACGTGTTCCTGATCGAGCGCGCCGTGCCGGGCGAGGCGGGCTGCCGGCTCGCGGCGAAGCGGTACCGCGGCACGGACCACCGCGACTTCCACCGGTCGGGCGCGTACGAGGAGGGGCGGCGGATGCGGAGCACGCGCGACAGCCGCGCGGTGGAGCGCAAGTCCTCCTACGGGCGGCAGGTCGCGGCCGGGCACTGGGCCGCGAGCGAGTTCGCCGCGCTGCGCCGCGCGTGGACGACCGGGCTGCCGGTGCCGTACCCGGTGCAGATCGACGGCACGGAGCTGCTGATGGAGTTCATCGGCTCCGGGCGCACCGCGGCGCCGCGGCTGGCCCAGACCCGGTTGCGCGGCGACGACCTCGCCGACGCCTTCGAGCAGGTCGTCGAGATCCTGCGCGGCTTCGCGCGCGGCGGGTTCGCGCACGGCGACCTCTCCGCCTACAACCTGCTGCTGCACGAGGGGCGGGTGGTCGTGATCGACCTGCCGCAGATCGTCGACCTGATCGCGAACCCGCTGGGGCCCGATCTGCTGCACCGGGACGTCGTCAACGTCTGCACCTGGTTCGCGAGCCGCGGCGTCGACCGCGACGCGGAGGCGGTGTTCGGCGACGTGATCGCGGAGGCGTGGTGATCCGGCTCACAGCGGTCCAGCAGCCCGCCTCCAGCGCCGCGGCTCTAGCGTCCGGTCATGGCTGCACGCACGCTCAGGGTCGAGTTCGTGCCCGAGGACGTCCTGGACGAACGACCGCCGGCACCGCAGGTGCACGACGTGTCGGTCGACTCGGGCGTTCCCGGCACCCCGGAGGTCCTGGAGAACCCGCACGTCGACTTCCCCGGCACCTGGACGCTGATCGGGGAGGGCCCCGACGGCACCCTCCGCTACCGGCGGGCGGCGCGCGTCGCGGACACCTCGGACACCGCCGCCCTCTGACCGCGCTGATCGCTCGCGGATCCGGATCGACGGGCCGACACGCCGCCTCCGGCGCATCCGGACACGGCGTGTCGCGCGCTGGATCCGGATCCGCGAGAGGAATCCGGATCCGCGAACATCAGCGGGCGGAGGCGCCCAGGGACGCCTCGAGCATCTCGTCGCGGGGCACCACCTTGACGCGGGTGCGGCCTGCGGCCTCCCCGAGCGCCAGCTCGTGCCGGTCCAGCAGGTGCCACCCCTCGACGGTCGTCCAGCGCACGCCGCGGGAGGCGAGCAGCTCGTCCACCGCCCTCTCCTCCGGATGCGCCGGGTCCCACCAGGTGCCCTGGTCGGTCAGCACGTGCTCGACGGTCTCCATCGCGTCGGACTTGGTGTGCCCGATCAGGCCGACGGGGCCGCGCTTGATCCAGCCGGTGGCGTACACGCCGTTGACCAGGGCGCCGTCGTCATCCTGCACCTGCCCCTCGTGGTTCGGGATCACGCCGCGGCGCTCGTCGAAGGGGACGCCGGTCAGCGGCGAGCCGAAGTAGCCGACCGCGCGGTACACGGCCTGCACGGGCTGCTCGCGGAACTCGCCCGTGCCGCGCGCGCCGCCGAGCCCGTCCGGCTCCGTGCGCTCCCAGCGGATCGCCTCCACGCGGCCGTCGCCCACGATCTCGACCGGCTTCGCCCACCAGTGCAGGTGCAGCCTCCGGCTCGCCTCCCCGGCGTCGCGCCGCCGCCAGCCCTGCAGGATGCGGTCCATCACCATGACCTGCTTGTTGGCGGCGATCGCGGTGCGCGCCTGGTCGTCGTAGTCGAAGTCCTCGTCCCGCACGACCACGTCGACGTCCCGGACCTCGCCCAGCTCGCGCAGCTCGAGCGGCGTGAACTTCACGTTCGCGGGGCCGCGCCGGCCGAACACGTGCACGTCGGACACCGGGGAGGAGCGCAGCCCGGCCTCCACGTTCGCGGGGATCTCGGTGGGCATCAGGTCGTCGGTGTGCTTGACGAGGATCCGGGCGACGTCGAGCGCGACGTTGCCGTTGCCGATCACCGCGACCTCGCGGGCGTCGAGCGGCCACTCCCGCGCCACGTCCGGGTGGCCGTCGTACCAGGACACGACGTCGGCGGCCCCGTAGGAGCCGGGCAGGTCGATGCCGGGGATGTCGAGGGAGGCGTCGCGGATCGCGCCGGTGGCGAAGATCACCGCGTGGTAGTGCTGCTGCAGGTCCGTCAGCGTGATGTCGGTGCCGAACTCGACGTTGCCGAACAGCCGCACCGCGCCGCCGTCGAGCACCTCGCGCAGCGCGCCGATGATGCCCTTGATGCGGGGGTGGTCGGGCGCGACGCCGTAGCGGACGAGCCCGTAGGGGGCGGGGAGGCGCTCGAACAGGTCGATCGAGACGTCGAACCCGCGCTCGGCCTTCTTCGCGATGTCGGCGGCGTAGATCCCGGCGGGGCCGGCGCCCACGATCGCGAGTCGGAGCGTGGTCATTCGTCCTCCTTCGAGCCGGGGGCGCGCTGCGCCGGCCGGCCATGCGGATGTCAGTTGGAGCGGTCGACGAGCAGGTCGGCGAACCGCAGCAGCGCCCGCTTCACCGTGCTCGGGGGCAGCACGTCCAGCGCGCCCTTCGCGGAAGCCGCCCAGGCGTGCGCCTCGGTGCGGGTCAGCTCGGTCGCCGGGTGCGCGCGCAGCTCCGCGACCGCCTCCGCGAGCGCCGCGTCGTCCGCGCCGACCGACTCGATGCGCTCGACGAGCGCGCGGTCGGCCGGCTCGGTCTCGGCGGACCTGCGGAGGAGGAGCGGCGGCAGCGTCGGCACCCCGGCCCGCAGGTCGGTGCCCGCGACCTTGCCGGTGTCCGCCTCCTCGGGCGCGAGGTCGATGACGTCGTCGATCAGCTGGAACGCGACGCCGATGCGGCGGCCGAACGTCGCGAGGGGCGCCCGGTACTCCCGAGGCGCGTGGGAGTAGGACGCGCCCCACTCCGCAGCGGCCGCGATCAGCGCGCCGGTCTTGTCCTCGAGCACCTGCAGGTAGTGGTCGACGGGGTCCTGGTCGGGCTGCGGGCCGACGGTCTCGTGCAGCTGCCCGAGCACGAGCCGCTCGAACACCTCCGCCTGCGCGAGCACGCCGTCGTCGCTGCGGATGCCGGCGATCAGCTTGCTGGCGCGCGCGAACAGCAGGTCGCCGGTGAGGATCGCGACCGAGTTGCCCCACACCTGCTGCGCGGAGGGGACGCCGCGGCGCTCGGCCGCCTCGTCCATCACGTCGTCGTGGTACAGCGAGCCGACGTGCAGGATCTCGACGGCCTGCGCCGCGGTGACGACGTCGGCGGTCACGCCGTCGCCGAGCTGGGCGGTCAGCAGGGTGAGCACGGGCCGCACCCGCTTGCCTCCGGCGGCGAGCAGGTAGCGGGACCGGACGTCGGCGACCCGGTCGTGGAACGCGACCTGCTCGAGGATGCCGGCCTCGACCAGCTCGAGCCCCTCGTCGATCCGCGCCGCGACGGCCCGGTCCTCGCGGGACGCGAACAGGCGCTCGGTGAAGCTCAGCTGCGCCCGGAGGGAGGCGCTGCGTCCGGCCCCGTCGGCCGTCACTCGCTGGCCCACACGCCGGCGGACGGCTTGATCCCGCGGTGCAGGGCGACGATGCCGCCGGTCAGGTTGCGGTAGCGGACCTGCCGGTACCCCGCTTCCCGCAGCCAGGAGGCGAGCGTCGTCTGGTCCGCCCACTCCTTGATGGAGTCGCCGAGGTAGCCGTACGCGGGGGCGTTGGAGGAGGCGATGCGCGACACCGTCGGCATCACGTGGTCCAGGTAGGCGAAGTACGCGGCCCGGAACGGCGCGACGGTCGGCTTCGAGAACTCGCAGACGACGATGCGGCCGCCCGGCTTCGTCACCCGGAACATCTCGGCCAGGGCGCGGTGCGGGTCGGCGACGTTCCGCAGGCCGAACGAGATCGTGACGCCGTCGAACTCGTCGTCGCCGAACGGCAGCGCCTGGGCGTCCGCGAAGACGAACTCGATGCGCTGGTCCTCCGCGTGGCGCTCCCGGCCGACCGCGAGCATGCCCTTCGAGAAGTCGGCGGCGACGACGCGGGCGCCCGTGCGGGCGAGCGCCTCGCTGGACGTGCCGGTGCCGGCGGCGAGGTCGAGGATCCGCTCCCCGGCGCGCGGCGCGACGGCGCGGACGGTCGCGGCGCGCCACAGCTGCGCGTTGCCGCCCGACAGCAGCGTGTTCATGAGGTCGTACCGGCGCGAGGCCTGGTCGAACATCGCTGCGACGTCGGCGGGCGTCTTGCTCAGATCGGCCGCGGACACGGAGCGCAAGCGTAGTCGAGCCGCCCGCGTACGCTGAGCGGGTGACGGAGGGAGCGGGGGCGCCATTCCCCGTCACGATCAGGCGGATCGTCGATCCGACGGCCGCAGCGGAAGCCGCGGCGACCGAGCTCGGTGCGCCGGTCGCCGTCTGGCGGCACGGCGACGACGCGCTGACCGGCTTCGGGACGGCAGCCCGGCTGGGGTTCGGGGGTCCGGACCGCGTGCGGGCCGCAGCCGCCGCGTGGCGCGCGCTCGCCGCTCGGGCGCGGATCGACACGACGGTGCCGGGCGCCGTCCCGGTCGCCTTCGGCGCCTTCGCGTTCGCGGACGACTCCGCCGCGACGAGCCTGCTGCTGCTGCCCCGGGTCGTGCTGATCGAGCGCGCGGGCTCCGCGTACCGCATCGAGGTGCCGCAGCTCGGCGATCCGATCCCCGCGACGGCGGCGCCCGTTCCGGCACCCGACGCGCGCTTCGCCCCCGCCGCCTACGAGCACGCCGTGAGGGAGGCGGTCGACCGGATCGCGGCGGGCGGCCTGGAGAAGGTCGTCCTCGCCAGGGACCTCGTGATCGAGGCGCCGGGATTCGACCTCGGCGCCGCCCTCGCGGTGCTCGCCGACCGGTACCGCGGTGCCTGGGTGTTCGCGCTGGACGGCGTGTTCGGCGCCAGCCCGGAGACGCTCGCCACCGTCACGGGCGGCCTCGCGACGTCGCGGGTGCTCGCCGGCACCGCCCCGCGCGGCGACGACGCCGCGACGGACGACGCGAACCGGGACGCGCTGCTGACCTCCCCGAAGAACCGGTTCGAGCACGCGCTGGCGGTCGACAGCCTGCTGCTCGCGCTCGGCACGACGGTCGACGACCTGACGATCGGGCGGCCGTTCGCGCTCGGCCTGCCGAACGTGTGGCACCTCGCGACGGATGCCACCGCACGGGTGCTGCCCGAGGTCGGCGCGCTCGACCTCGTCGCGCTGCTGCACCCGACGGCGGCGGTCGCCGGAGCGCCCCGGGACGCGGCGCTGACGGCGATCGCGGCGCTCGAGCCGTTCGACCGGCGCCGGTACGCCGGTCCGGTCGGCTGGATCGACGCCGCCGGCGACGGCGAGTGGGCGATCGCGCTGCGCTCCGCCGAGATCGAGGGCCCCGACCGGGTGCGGGCGTACGCCGGCGCGGGCGTGGTCGCCGCCTCCGACGCCCACCAGGAGCTGGAGGAGACGGGCTGGAAGTTCCGCCCGATCCAGGAGGCCCTCGCCCCCGTCCGCACCCCCTTCGTCCGGTAGGTCCGCCGGTCTCGTTCTGCAGGTCCAGCAGACCTACGAAACGAAGGGGATCAGCGGAGGGGGACCTCGACGAGGCTCAGGCCGGCGGCCGGCGCGGTGAGCACCCGGTCGAGGTCGCCGCGGGTCTCCACGCGCTGGTGCTGCCAGCCGTAGGCGGCCGCGAGCGCGGCGATGTCGACGGAGCGGGGCGTGCGGAGCACCCGTTCGAAGTCGGCCGCGTCGGCGGTGCCGGCCACCTCGAGGGAGTCGAACAGCGTCCCGCCGCCGTCGTCGCCGACCACGACCTGCACCCGCGGCGCCGCCTCCCCCGGCGCTCGCAGCAGCGCACCGGCGTCGTGGAGGAACGCGAGGTCGCCGACCAGGACCCTCGTCGTGCCCGCGCGCTCCGCCTCCTCCAGCCCGAGCGCGACACCCAGCGCGGTCGAGATCGTGCCGTCGATGCCGGCCAGCCCGCGGTTCGCGACGACCCGGATGCGCTTGCCCGGGACCGCCGAGTCCATCTCCCGGATCAGCCTGCTGGCGGCGACCACGAGCCGGTCGTGCGGCCAGGTCGCGCGCCAGATCGCGTCCACGAGCACCCGGCGCGTGATCGGGGCGCGCAGGGCCGCCAGCTCGGCTCGCTGGTGCTCGCGCAGCTCCTTCGCACCGGGTTCGCCGGGTCGCCCGGCGTACGGGAGGTCGTCCGTCGCCTCCAGCAGCCCGCGCGACGTCGTCACCCAGCGGCCCGCCCACCCGCGGTCCGGATGCGGGCCGGAGGCGGAGACCGCGCCCGTGCGCGCCGCGCGCCCACCGGTCGGATCGAACCACTCGCCGCCCGGCGGTCCGACGAGCACGGTGTCGACCTCGGTCCTCGAGAGCAGCCGCGGCACCTGCCGCGACAGCGTGGGGTGCCCGAAGACGACGGCGCGCTCT
>NZ_CAXTOQ010000024.1:0-32627 GCF_964245895.1 uncultured Amnibacterium sp. | reverse complement strand
GGTCGTCGCGAACCTCCTCGCCGAGCCCGCGGCACCATTCGCGACGGTCCTGGGGCTCGTCGCCTGCCTGATCGGCCCGGCCGTGCCGCCCCTCGCGACCGCGATCGCTGCTCTGGCCTGGCTGCCCGCCGCGTGGATCGGCCTGGTCGCGCGGACGGTCTCGACGCTGCCGCAGGTCGGCTGGCCGGCGGGCGCGGTCGGCGCCGTGCTCGCGGGGCTCCTGCTGCTCGCCGGGGTGCTCGCCCTCCTCCGCGCGGCGCCGCGTGCGCGCGCCGTCGGCACGGCTGCGCTGGTCGCGACCGCGCTCGCCGTCGCCGGCGGCGCCGTCGGCGGCACGGTCGGCCGCGTCGTCGGCACCCCGACCGACTGGACGTTCGCGGCGTGCGACGTCGGGCAGGGCGACGGGCTGGTGCTGAACGGCGGAGGCGGACGGTACGCGGTCGTGGACACCGGGCGCGAGCCGGGTCCGATGCGTGCCTGCCTGGCGCGCCTCGGCATCGGCAGGATCGACCTGCTGGTGCTGACCCACTGGGACGCGGACCACGTCGGCGCCGCGCAGTCGCTCGCCTCCCGGGTGCGCAGCGCGTTCGTCGGGCCGTCGGACGGGCCGGCCGCCGACGCGTTGCGAGCCGGGCTGAGCAGGGCGGGAGCGGCCGTGCAGCAGGTCCAGCGGGGCGACACCGCTCGCCTGGGCAGGCTGACCCTCTCCGTGCTCTGGCCGCCCGCGCCGCTCGGCGCGATCGAGCCCGGCAACGCGGCGAGCGTCACCCTCTCCGTGACCGGCGGCGGCGCCTCCCTGCTGCTCACCGGCGACCTGGGGGAGGCGGCGCAGGACGCGCTGCTCGCCGCCGGCCGACTGCCGGCGGCCGAGGTGGTGAAGGTCGCCCACCACGGGTCCGCGGACCAGAGCCCGGCGTTCTACACGGCCGCCGGAGCGATGCTCGGGATCGTCTCGGTCGGTGCGGAGAACGACTACGGGCACCCGACGCGGCGGGCGCTGCGGCTGCTCCGCGACGCGGGCGTGCAGGTGGTGCGGACGGACCAGGACGGCCTCGTGCTGATCGGCTGGCCGCACGGCCGCCTGCGGCTGTGGACCGAGCGGCCGGTGACCGCGGCCGTGTGGGTCCCGGCGAAGTAGGTTCGAGGCATGGCAGCACGGCCCGCCGGGCGCACCGCCGCCCGGATTCCGCAGGTCCCGTGGGACGAGGCGCGACCTGCCCCGGTCGTGCTGGTCTCGGGACCGGAGGACCTGCTCGCCGATCGCGCGACCCGCCGGATCCGCGAGGCGCTCGCGGCCGCCGATCCGAGTCTCGAGGTCTCCGACCTGGACGCCGCCGCCGCGGTGCCCGGCGACCTCAGCACCCTCGCCAGCCCGAGCCTCTTCGGGGAGCCGCGGATGATCCGCGTCGCGGGCGTCGAGCGGCTGTCGGAGGGGTTCCTCGCCGAGACGCTCCGGTACCTGGAGTCCCCGGCGGACGACACCACCCTGGTGCTGCGGCACACCGGCGGCGTGCGGGGCAAGAAGCTGCTCGACGCGATCCGGGGCGGCGCGGGCGGCGGGATCGAGATCGCCTGCGCGGAGGTGAAGCGGGACGCCGACCGGTCCGCGTTCGCCTCCGCGGAGTTCCGCTCCGCCGGGCGCCGCATCGCGCCCGGCGCCCTGCGGGTGCTGGTGTCCGCGTTCCAGGGCGGGCTCGCCGAGCTCGCGAGCGCCTGCCAGCAGCTGATCGCGGACACCACCGGCGACATCGGCGAGTCGACCGTGCAGGCCTACTACGCCGGCCGCGTGGAGACGGACGCGTTCGCGGTCGCGGACGCCGCGCTGGCCGGCCGGGCGGGGGAGGCGCTCGTGCTGCTGCGTCACGCGATCGACAGCGGGGCCGATCCGGTGCCGATCGTCGCCGCGCTCGCGGCCAAGCTGCGCTCGATGGCGAAGGTGCTCGATGCGCGCGGCCCGGCCGTGAAGCTCGCCGCCGAGCACGGCATGGCGCCGTGGCAGGTCGACCGGGCGCGGCGCGACGCGCAGGGCTGGGAGGCCGCCGGCCTCGGGCGGGCGATCGTGATGACGGCGGAGACGGACGAGAAGGTGAAGGGGGGCGCCCGCGACCCGGAGTTCGCCGTCGAGCGCCTCGTGACCTTCATCGCCGCGCGGGGCGCCCTCCGACAGGCGCAGGAGCCGCGCCGCTGACCGCGAAGGTGTCCGTGGATCCGGGGAACCGGACGGCTCCCCGGATCCAGGAGCACCTTCGGGGGTGCCAGGATCGCGGTATGAGCGACCCCACGATCGATCGGGCCAAGGCGGCGGCAGCGGCGGCCGCCGCGGACGCGGAGCGGCTGCAGGCGGAGGCGCAGGCGGCGCTCGCCCGCGCGCAGGAGGCCGCTGCGGCGGCGACCGCCGCGGTCGAGGCCGCGAAGGCGCAGGCCGCCGCCGCGGCGCAGCCCGCGCCCGCCGCGTCTCCCTCCGCCGCGCCGCCGGCGTCCGCGGGGCCGCTGTCCGCCGCGGAGGTCGACGCGATCCGCCGCGGGTACGCCTTCGAGGGCGTCGCGCTCGAGCTCGGGGCGCTGCTGAACGGCACGCCCGTCCCCGACGCGCAGGTGCGCATCCCGCTCGGCATGCTGAATCGGCACGGCCTCATCGCCGGCGCCACGGGCACCGGGAAGACCCGCACCCTGCAGGCGCTGACCGAGCAGCTGTCGTCCCACGGCGTGCCGGTGTTCGCGGCGGACATCAAGGGCGACCTGTCCGGCGTCGCGACCCCCGGCTCCGCGAACCCGAAGCTGACCGCCCGCACCTCAGCGATCGGGCAGGACTGGAGCCCCGCCTCCTTCCCGGTCGAGTACTTCTCGCTCGGCGGCAACGGCACCGGGGTGCCGATCCGCGCGACCGTGTCCGGGTTCGGGCCGCTGCTGCTGGCGAAGGTGCTGGGCCTCAACGAGACCCAGGAGTCGAGCCTCGCGCTCGTGTTCCACTACGCCGACGACCACGGGCTCGCCCTCGCGGAGCTCGAGGACCTGCGCGCGGTGCTGCAGTACCTGACCGGCGACGAGGGCAAGGCGGAGCTCGCGGGGCTCGGCGGCATCTCGCCCGCGACGGTCGGCGTGATCCTCCGCGAGCTCGTCGCGTTCGCGGACGCCGGCGCCGAGGGCTTCTTCGGCGAGCCGGAGATCGACACGAAGGAGTTCCTGCGCACCGCGCCGGACGGCCGCGGCATCGTGAGCCTGCTGGAGGTGCCCGGCGTCGCCGACCGGCCGGCGCTCTACTCGACCTTCCTGATGTGGCTGCTGGCCGACCTGTTCAACGACCTGCCCGAGGTCGGCGACGCGGACAAGCCGAAGCTCGTGTTCTTCTTCGACGAGGCGCACCTGCTGTTCGCCGACGCGTCGAAGGACTTCCTCGACCAGGTCGTGCGCACCGTCCGGCTGATCCGGTCGAAGGGCGTCGGGATCGTCTTCGTCACGCAGACCCCGAAGGACGTGCCCGGCGACGTGCTCGGCCAGCTCGGCTCCCGGGTGCAGCACCAGCTGCGGGCCTTCACCCCCGACGACGCGAAGGCGCTGCGGGCGACCGTGCAGACCTACCCCCGCTCGGCGTACGAGCTGGAGGAGGTCCTGACGACACTCGGCATCGGCGAGGCCGTCGTCACGGTGATGAACGAGAACGGCGCCCCCACCCCCGTCGCGTGGACCCGCCTCCGCGCGCCGCAGGGCTCCATGGCGCCGAGCGCGCCGGGCGCGATGCAGGCCGTGGTCGCCGCCTCGCCGCTGGAGGCGCGGTACGGCACCGCGCTCGACCGCGAGACCGCGTTCGAGATCCTGACCGCTCGGATGAACGCGGCGGCCGCGGCCGAGCAGGCGTCAAAGGACCAGGCGGAGGAGGCGAAGGCGAAGGCCGCGGCGGACAAGGCGGCGGCCGCCGAGGCCCGCCGGCAGGCCACGGAGGCCGCCGCGGAGGCGCGGAAGGACGCGGCCGACCGGCGGGAGGCGCAGCGCGACCAGGCCGCCGCCGAGCGCGCCGCGAAGGCGAAGGCCTCGGCGCAGCGGAAGACGGTCGACCAGGTGACGCGGGTGCTCACGAGCCGGTCCACCCAGAAGATCCTCGGCGGCGTGCTGCAGGGCATCTTCGGCACCCGCCGCCGCTGAGACAAGGAACGGGGCCGTCCACCCGAGTGGACGGCCCCGTTCCGTCGACGACTACAGCGCGGCGACCTGCTTGGCGATCGCGGACTTGCGGTTCGCGGCCTGGTTCTTGTGGATGACGCCCTTGGAGACGGCCTTGTCCAGCTTCTTGGACGCGACGCCGAGCGCGGCGACGGCCTTGTCCTTGTCGCCGGCGCTGACGGCGGTGCGGACGGCGCGGACGTGCGTCTTCAGCTCGCTCTTGACCGCCTTGTTGCGGTCGGTCGCCTTCTTGTTGGTCGCGATGCGCTTGATCTGGCTCTTGATGTTGGCCATGCGGGAACTCCCTGGTTCGCAGTTCGGTGGAGGGCCGCTCCGGTGGGGGAGGAGCCTCGACGGGCGGCGCGGAGGGCGCGCTGATGCCCGAAAGCCGACCGGCAGCCTAGCAGCCCGACGAGATCCCCGCGGCGACGGTTGAATGCCCGGATGCCGTCGTACACCGCCAACGCGCTGTCCGTCCCGGAGAGCGGCATCCGCCGCATCCTCGAGATCGCGCTGACGCTCGACGACATCGTGGCGCTCGCGGTGGGAGAACCGGATCTGCCGGTCGCGCCGCACGTGCTGGCGGCCGGGAGCGCCGCCTGGCTGGCGGACGAGACGCGTTACACCGCGAACGGCGGCATCCCCGAGCTGCGGGCGGCCGTCGCCGCGAAGCTGCGGCGGGACAACGGCATCGACGTCGGCGCCGACCAGGTGTGGATCACGCCGGGTGCGACGGAGGCGCTCTACCTCGCGCTCGGCCTGATCCTGTCGCCCGGGGACGAGGTGCTGATCCCGGACCCCGGGTACACCACGTTCACGATGGCGCCGAGGATGCAGTTCGCGATCCCCGTGCCGTACCGGCTCGACGCCGAGCACGCCTTCCTGCCGCGCACGGCCGACCTCGACGCCCTCGTGACGCCGCGCACGCGGGCGATCGTCCTGAACTCCCCGTCCAACCCGCTCGGGGTCGTCTTCCCGGAGCCGGTCGTGCGGGACCTGGTCGCCTTCGCGGCGCGGCACGATCTGTGGATCGTGAGCGACGAGGTCTACGAGGCGTTCACGTACGGGCTGCCGCACGTGAGCCCGGCGGCGATCGACCCGTCGTGGGTGCTCACGGTCCAGTCGTTCTCCAAGACCTACGCCCTGACCGGCGGCCGCGTCGGCTACCTCGTGACGCCGCCGACGCCGGCCGCGCTGCTGCGCAGCTTCCAGGAGGCGCTGATCTCCTGCGTGAACACGCCCGCCCAGCGGGCCGCGGTCGCGGCGCTCGAGGGGCCGCAGGACGCGGTCGTCGCGGCGGCCGCGCACTACCGCGAGAACCTCGCCGCCGCGACGGCGCTGCTCGACGAGCGCGGCATCCGGTACCGCGAGCCGGAGGGCGCGTTCTACCTGTGGATCGACGTGGCGCATGCGACCGGCGGCGACGTCGCGGCCTGGGCCGAGCGCTTCCTGCTCGAGCGGAGGGTCTCGGTCGCGCCGGGCAGCGCGTTCGGCGCCGCGGGGGAGGGCTGGATCCGCGTCTGCGTCGCGGCGAGCCGCGAGGACCTGCTCGAGGGCCTCCGCCGCCTCCCCGCCCCCTGATCCGTTGTGAAGGAACTTCTCGAGCCCTGGCCGAGAAGTTCCTTCACAACGGAATGGGTCAGGCGCGGAGCGCGAGCGCGAAGGGCAGCACCGTCGAGGCGCCGGCCTGGCGCAGCAGGCGCGCGGCGACGGTGAGGGTCCAGCGGCTGTCCGCGGCGTCGTCGACCAGCAGCACCGGCCCGGACGTCTCCGCGAGGCGGGCGCGCAGATCGTCCGGCACGCGGAACGCGGTCCAGACGCCGGCGAGCCGCGCGAGGCTGGCGCCGCCCCCGCCGCCGGGAGGCTCCGGCGCCGTCGGCTCGAGCGCGCCGAGCAGGGGCAGCCGCCCGATCTCGGAGAGCGCCTGCGCCGTGGAGGCGACCAGCAGCGGGTGGCCCGCGGAGGGCATGGCGACCACGCCGACCGGGCGCTCGTCCCAGCCCCAGTCGCGGAGCACCGCGACCGCCGCCTCCACGACCCCGCGCGGCACCTCCTGGTCCGGCGCGCCGGGCGCGAGCAGCCGACGCAGCGTGCCGCCCCAGCCCAGGTCGGTGAGCCGGGCGATCGCCCGCCCCTCCTCCGGCCGCTCGCCGGGCGCGATGTTCCCCCTGACCGGCAGGCCCCGGGAGTCGGCGCCGGCCGGCCACTGCTTGCGCGGCTCGATCGCCACGCCGACCCGGGTGAGCGCCGCGCCCGCCGCGCCCGCCGACTCCCCGGACACCTCCGTCGGGAACCAGACGCCCGCGCAGCTGTCGCAGCGCCCGCACGGGGCCGCGGTCGGGTCGTCGAGCACGCGCTGCAGGTACTGCATGCGGCAGCCCTCCGGCCCGGCGGGCAGCGACTCGTAGTCGAGCATGTGCTGCTGCTCCGCCTGCCGCGCGGCGGCGATGCGCTCGTAGCGCTCGGCGTCGTAGGACCAGGGCTGCCCCGTCGAGACCCACCCGCCGCGCACGCGCCGGACCGCGCCGTCGACGTCGAGCACCTTGAGCAGCAGCTCCAGGCGGCTGCGCTTGACGTCGACGAGCGCCTCCAGCGCCGGTGTGGAGATGGGGCGCTCGGGGTCCAGCTGCTGCAGCACCGCGTCCGCCCGCTCCTCCGTCGGCATGCTCGCCGTGGCGAAGTAGGACCAGATCGCCTCGTCCTCGGCTCCCGGCAGCAGCAGCACGTCGGCGGAGGCGGTGGCCCGCCCGGCGCGACCGACCTGCTGGTAGTAGGCGACGGGGGAGGAGGGCGCGCCGAGGTGCACGACGAAGCCGAGGTCGGGCTTGTCGAAGCCCATCCCCAGCGCGCTGGTGGCGACCAGCGCCTTCACCCGGTTCTCCTTGAGCGCCTGCTCGGCGGCCTCCCGCTCGGCGTTCTCGGTCCTGCCCGTGTAGGCGAGCACGTCGTACCCGGCCTCCCGCAGCAGCCGCGCGGTGTCCTCGGCGGCCGACACCGTCAGGGCGTACACGATGCCCGAGCCCTCGAGGTCGCGGAGGTGCTCGACGAGCCAGCCGAGCCGCGTCGCCTGGTCCCGGGTGCGCAGCACGCCCAGGCGGAGGGAGGCGCGGGCGAGCGGCCCGCGGATCGTGAGCACCTGGTCGGGCGCGCCCAGCTGCGCCTCCACGTCCTCCACCACCCGCCCGTTCGCGGTCGCGGTGGTGGCGAGCACCGGCGTGCTGCCGGCCGCGGCGACCAGCTCGCGCAGCCGCCGGTAGTCGGGGCGGAAGTCGTGGCCCCAGTCGGAGATGCAGTGGGCCTCGTCGATCACGATCAGGCCCGTCCGGTGGACGAGCGCCGGCAGCTGGGTGTCGCGGAAGTCCGGGTTGTTCAGGCGTTCGGGCGAGACGAGCAGCACGTCGATCTCGTCCGCCTCCAGCCGAGCGCGGACGTCGTCCCAGAGGTGCGGGTTCGCCGAGTCGATCGAGGCGGCCCGCACCCCCGCGCGCGCCGCGGCGGCGACCTGGTCGCGCATGAGGGCGAGCAGCGGGGAGACGAGCAGGGTCGGCCCGGCGCCCCGGTCGCGCAGCAGCCTCGTGGCGACGAAGTACACCGCGGACTTGCCCCACCCGGTCCGCTGGACGACGAGCGCGCGGCGGGAGTCGTCGACGATCGCCGCGATCGCGTCGTACTGGCCCTCGTGGAAGCCCGCGTCCTCCCGCCCGACGAGGGAGCGGAGCACGGCCAGCGCGTCCGTGCGGGTGTCGGTGCTGACGTCGGTCACGCCGGAACGCTCGCACGCCCCGGTGACAGCCCCCGCCGTTCCGTTTCGAAGGCGTTCTGGCCTGGGCCAGAACGCCTTCAGGACGAATCAGCCCTCGGCGTCTCGGACGAGGATCGTCTCGGGGCCCGGGGCGAGCGCTCGGTGGATGCGGGCCAGGTACCGCTCGGGGATCGGCGGCAGGTCGTCGAGCGGGAACCAGCCCGCGTCGGTCGACTCGTCGTCGCCGACCTTCGGGTTGCCCGACACGTAGCGGAGGCGGTAGGTATGGTCGGTGTACCGGCTGCGGTCGCCGTTCGGGTACGCGTACTCCTGCGTCACCCCGACGGCGGCGAGCCGCTCCACGACGGCGCGCACGCGCGCCTCCTCCCACACCTCGCGCTCGGCGGCGTCGGCGGAGTGCTCGCCGGGCTCGACGATGCCGGCGACCGGCGCCCACTCGCCGGTGTCGGCGCGCTTGACGAGCAGCAGCCGGTCGTCGTGCACGACCACCGCGGTGGTGCCGATGAGCCACAGCGGGTCGGTGCCGATGTGCTCGCGCAGGCGGAGGACGAAGTCGGGCGTCGGCACGGCACGACGCTAGCCGTGCCGCGCATGGGGGAGACTGTCGGCGCCATGCCCCGCGCCCTCACGCCCCTCGAACCCGCGTCGACGGACCCGGCACGCATCCGGAACTTCTGCATCATCGCCCACATCGACCACGGCAAGTCGACCTTGGCCGACCGCATGCTGGGGATCACAGGGATCGTGTCCGACCGCGACGCGCGGGCGCAGTACCTCGACCGGATGGACATCGAGCGCGAGCGCGGCATCACGATCAAGAGCCAGGCCGTGCGCCTCCCGTGGCAGGTGGGCGCGGATGCCTTCGCGCTGAACATGATCGACACCCCCGGGCACGTCGACTTCACCTACGAGGTGTCCCGCTCCCTCGCCGCCTGCGAGGGGGCGATCCTGCTCGTCGACGCCGCCCAGGGCATCGAGGCCCAGACCCTGGCGAACCTGTACCTGGCGCTCGAGAACGACCTCGAGATCATCCCCGTGCTGAACAAGATCGACCTGCCGGCCGCGGAGCCGGAGAAGTACGCGGCCGAGCTGGCGAACCTGATCGGCGGCGACCCGGCCGACGTGCTGCGGGTCTCCGGCAAGACCGGCATGGGCGTGGAGGCGCTGCTCGACCGGGTCGTCGAGCGCATCCCGGCGCCGAAGGGCGACCCGGCGGCGCCGGCGCGCGCGGCGATCTTCGACTCCGTGTACGACGCCTACCGCGGCGTCATCACCTACGTGCGCATGGTCGACGGGCAGCTCTCCCCGCGCGAGCGGATCCAGATGATGTCGACCCGCGCCTCCCACGACATCCTCGAGATCGGGGTCTCGTCGCCCGAGCCGACGCCCACGCAGGGGCTCGGCGTCGGGGAGGTGGGCTACCTGATCACCGGCGTGAAGGACGTGCGCCAGTCCAAGGTCGGCGACACCGTGACCACCGCCGTCAAGCCGGCGGCCAAGGCGCTCGCCGGGTACACCGAGCCGAAGCCGATGGTCTTCTCCGGGCTGTACCCGATCGACGGCGCCGACTACCCGGACCTGCGGGAGTCGCTCGACAAGCTGAAGCTGTCGGACGCCGCCCTGGTCTACGAGCCCGAGACCTCCGTCGCCCTCGGCTTCGGGTTCCGCTGCGGCTTCCTCGGCCTGCTGCACCTCGAGATCGTCACGGAGCGCCTCGAGCGCGAGTTCGGCCTCGACCTGATCGCCACCGCGCCGTCGGTGATCTACGAGGTCGCGACGGACGACGGCAAGGAGGTGACCGTCACCAACCCGAGCGAGTTCCCGATCGGCAAGGTCTCCGCGGTCCGCGAGCCGATAGTGAAGGCCGCGATCCTGGCGCCGAAGGACTACGTCGGCACGGTGATGGAGCTGTGCCAGAGCCGACGCGGCGCGCTCGTCGGCATGGAGTACCTGTCGGAGGAGCGCGTCGAGATCACGTACACGATCCCGCTCGGCGAGATCGTGTTCGACTTCTTCGACCAGCTGAAGAGCCGGACGGCCGGCTACGCCTCCCTGGACTACGAGCCGGTCGGCGAGCAGGAGGCGGATCTGGTCAAGGTCGACATCCTGCTGCAGGGCGAGCGGGTCGACGCGTTCAGTGCGATCGTGCACCGGGACAAGGCGTACGCCTACGGGGTGCTCATGACGGAGCGCCTGAAGAAGCTGATCCCGCGGCAGCAGTTCGAGGTGCCGATCCAGGCCGCGATCGGCGCTCGGATCATCGCCCGCGAGTCGATCAGGGCGATGCGCAAGGACGTGCTAGCCAAGTGCTACGGCGGTGACATCACCCGCAAGCGGAAGCTGCTGGAGAAGCAGAAGGAGGGCAAGAAGCGCATGAAGACCATCGGCCGCGTCGACGTCCCCCAGGACGCGTTCATCGCGGCGCTGTCGGGCGACACCGAGAGCGCGAAGAAGTGACCACCGTCCGGGTCGGCGGCCCGATGCGCCGCGGCGGCGCGGTGGAGCCCGATCGCGGGCTGAACTACGCGGCGATCAACGCGACCACCTCGGTCGAGGTCGTCGCGTTCCCGCCGTTCGGCTTCGCCTCGGCGCAGTACCGCCACCGCATCGGCAGCGGGGCGCGGCGCTTCGACGTCGCCGGCCGCGCCCTGATGACCTGGGGCGGGCTGCGCGCCGCCGGGTACGGGGTCGTCGACGTGCGGGCCGAGCCGGAGGCGGACTGGCCGCTGGGCGCCGGACCGCGGTTCCTCGACGACGGCACGCCCTGGATCACGCCGGGCATGACCGCCCTGCTCACCAGCACGGACCCGGCGATGCCCGCCGGGCCGGTGAAGGTCGTCAGCACCGTGGAGGAGCCCGGCCGGATCGGCTTCGTCTGGGGCTCGATGCCGGGCCACGTCGAGATCGCCGAGCGGTACCTCGTCGTCGAGCACGACGACGAGGACGGCGTGTGGGTGACCCTGCGCACGATCTGGGACTCGCCGGTCTCGCGGCTCGGCCGGCTCGCGCGCGCGGCGGCCGTGCGGCAGCGCCGGATCGACGAGCGGATCGTCCGCGCCCTGCACCCCTCCCACTCCGCCTGACCGTGACTCTGCTCACGCTTCCTGCCGCCCGATCGCAGATCGAGCGGCACGACGCGTGAGCGAAGTGGGGGGAGTCACGTTCGACTTCGCGCCCGGCACGGTGCTCGGGGAGGACGCGCCGCGCGGATACCGACGGCTGTTGCGCCGGTCCGTTGTCGGCACCGATCGGGCCTTCGCCGATGCGGGCCGGGCGGTGCTCGACTGGACGGTGCAGCGGGCGAGCGGCATCGCGGTGCGCACCGCCGAGGGCGCGGACGCGCCGCCCGCGGAGGAGGGCCTCGCCGGCGTCGTCGTCGTGCCGGCCCTCGGGGTCGGCATCACCGCGCCGATGGTCGTGACCCGAGTGGTGCGCGAGCGCGACCTCGTCGGCTTCGCCTACGGCACGAGGAGGGGCCATCCGGAGGTGGGGGAGGAGGCGTTCCTCGTCCGCCGGGTGGGCACGGAGACCGTGTTCGAGCTGCGCGCGCTCTCGAGGCCGGCGTTCCCGTACTCGCTCGCGGCGCCGATCGGCCTGCTGCTGCAGGAGCGGTTCACCGGTCGCTACCTCCGCGCGCTCACCGGCGGCTGAGCGCCGCCACGATCGCCGGGAGGCCCTGCTCGAGGTCCGGGACCACGAGCACCGCGGAGGTCGCGGCCAGCGCCTCCTCCGGGTACACGCCGTTCGCGACCGCGAGGAACGGGAAGCCGACCGCGTCCGCGGCGGCCCCGTCCGCCGGGGTGTCGCCGAGGATCACCGCGGTCGCGCCGTCCAGGTCGTCGCGCGCCGCGGCGGTGAGATCGCTGCGGCGCACGAAGCGGTCGCCGAAGTACGAGCGGTCCCAGTCGAACGCGGCGACGTCCACCCCTGCGCCCTCGAGCTTCACGCGCGCCCGGTGCCGCGAGTTGCCGGTGAGCAGGCCGTTCCGCCAGCCGAGGCCGGCGACCGCGTGCAGGGCGGCGTCGACGCCGGGAGCCGCCGTCCGGCGGCCCGCGTCGGTGAGGTACTCGTCCGACAGCTCGTCGAGCCGGCGGGAGACCGCGTCGAAGTGCGCGGGATCGCCGCCCCACCGCGCCAGCCGCTCGGTGACGATCTGCGCGTCCGTCCTGCCGTGCTCGACCGCGTGCGGCTCGTCGGGCGCGGGCCCGACGCCCGCGATCTCACGGATCGCCCGGTGGTAGTAGGCGCCGGCCCGGGTCGAGTTCAGCAGCAGGGTCCCGTCGACGTCCCAGAGCACGATCTTCACCCGCCCGATCCTTCCTGGATCCGGGGAACCGGCCGCCGCGCACGCACCTCCCCGGATCCAGGAAGAATCGAGGGATGCCCTCCGCCCTGCCCCTCGGCGATCCCGCGCCGGCGGACGGGCTGCTGCCGCCGTCGGTGCTCGCCGGCGCGGAGGAGCGGGCGTTCGGCGTCTACCTGCACGTCCCGTTCTGCCGCGTGCGCTGCGGGTACTGCGACTTCAACACCTACACCGCGGACGAGCTGCGGGGCGCGAAGCGCGGCGACTTCGCCGGCCAGGCCGCGCGGGAGGTCGCGCTCGGCGAACGGGTGCTGCGCGCCTCCGGGCTGCCGCAGCGGCCCGCCGGCACGGTCTTCTTCGGCGGCGGGACCCCGACGATGCTGCCGCCCGCCGATCTCGCGCACATGCTGGCGGCGGTGCGCGACCGCTTCGGCCTCGCGGACGGCGCGGAGGTGACGACGGAGGCGAACCCCGACTCGGTGGACGCCGCGGCACTCCGCGAGCTGGCGGACGCGGGCTTCACCCGGGTCTCCTTCGGCATGCAGTCCGCGGTGCCGTCGGTGCTGCGCACCCTCGACCGCACGCACGACCCGGCGCGCGTGCCGCTGGTCGTCGGCTGGGCGCGGGACGCCGGCCTCGACGTCAGCCTCGACCTGATCTACGGCACCCCTGGCGAGACGCTCGACGACTGGCGCCGCAGCCTCGACGCGGTGCTGGCGCTCGCGCCCGACCACGTGTCCGCCTACGCCCTCATCGTCGAGGACGGCACCGCGCTCGCCCGCCGCATCCGGTCCGGGGAGGTGGCCGCTCCGGACGACGACCTGCAGGCCGACATGTACGACCTCGCCGACGAGCTGCTGGAGGCGGCGGGGCTGCGCTGGTACGAGGTCAGCAACTGGTCGAGGGACGTCGCGGCGCGCTCCCGCCACAACCTCGCGTACTGGACCGGCGAGGACTGGTGGGGCGTCGGTCCGGGCGCGCACAGCCACGTCGGCGGCGTGCGCTGGTGGAACGTCAAGCACCCCGCCGCCTACGCGCAGCGCATCGCCGCGGGGTCGTCGCCCGCCGCCGGCCGGGAGACCCTCGACGAGCCGACCAGGGCGCTCGAGCGGGTGCTGCTGCAGACCCGCCTCGCCGACGGGCTGCCGGTCGCGCGGCTCGCGCCGGAGGGACGCAGCGCGGTCGCGGGGCTCATCGCCGACGGCCTGGTGGTGCCGCGCGAGGCGCTGGCGGGTCGCGTGGTGCTCACCCGGCCGGGTCGCCTGCTCGCGGACGCGGTGGTCAGGCGGCTGCTGCCGGCCGCTACCGGATGAACCGGATCGTGAGCGGGTACTCGTACCGCTGCCCGCGGTTCGCGGCGACGGCGGCGATGATCGAGAACACGATCACGACGACGTAGATCGCCGCGGTGATCAGGAAGCCGACCAGCACGAGCCACAGGACGGCCGCGACGACCGCGGCGATGAACATGGTGATCTGGAAGTTCAGCGTCGTCCTCGCGTGCTCGGCGACGAAGGCGCTGCGGTCCTTCAGCACGAGGAAGACGATCAGCGGCCCGAGCCACCCGATGAAGCCGGCGCCCACGACGATCCCGACGAGCGCGCTGAGGTGGGTGAGCGTCGCCCAGAGGCGCTCGTCCGACGGGGACAGCGGGCGCGCAGGAGGTGCGGCCGGGTAGGGCTCGTTCGTCATGGCGCACATCCTGCCGTGCGACGGCGGACGCGGGCGGTCACCGGGAGGCGACCGCCCGCGTCGCGGGTCCGGATCGGGTTACTTGATGATCGGGATCGTCAGCGGGTACTTGTACACCTGGCCCTTGTTGGCCGCGAGCGCGCCCATGATCGAGAAGATGATGTTCACGATCCAGGCCGCCAGCAGCACCAGGCCGCCGATGAGCACGAGCGTGAGGATGCCGCCCACGACGTAGGCGATCAGGATCGTGATCTGGAAGTTGAGCGCGTTCTTCGAGTTCTCGCCGACGAAGGCGCTCCGGTCCTTGAGCAGCAGGTACCCGAGCAGCGGCGAGATGAAGCCGATGACGATGCCGCCGACGTGGACGAGCGTCGCCCACATCCGCTCGTCGCTCGGGCTGAGCGGCTGCGCCGCCTGGTAGGCGGGAGGCTGGTCGTTGGTCACGAGGGTCCTTTCCTGTTACTTGATGAGCCGCAGCGAGACCGGGTAGCGGAACGAGCCGCCCGCGTTCACGCGCACGGCGGCGACGATCGAGAAGACGACGACCAGCACCCAGATCGCGAACTGGGCGAGGTTGATGAGCGTGCCGAGCAGGCCGAAGATCACGTCGACGCCCGACGGGGTGTTGATGTAGATCACAGTGACGACCAGGCCGACGATCCACAGCGCGACCCAGGCCAGGATCGCCGTGATCACGAAGTTCAGCGCCTCCTTCGACGCCTCGCGCACGCGCGGGCTGCGCGGACCGAGGATCAGGAGGATCAGGAGGGATGGCAGGAAGCCGACGATGTTGCCGATGTGGGCGAGCGTCGACCACAGCTTCTCGTCCGCGGGGGACAGCGGCGGCGCGGGGGCACCGGGAGGGACCTGCGACACGCCGCCTCCTGACCTCACACGGGGCACTCGACGCGCCGCCAACCGGCGCTCAGGGTATCGACAGGCAGGTGTGCAACGCCAGACCCCGCGCGGCCGAGCGGTAGAATTGGCAGTCAGCAGCACGGAGTGCCAGGAACGGCCGGAGGGAGCGCGATGGTCTCGGAGCGCGGACTCGAGGTGCTGCGTGCGATCGTGCAGGACTACGTCGCCTCCCGGGAGCCCGTCGGCTCGAAGACGATCGTCGACCGGCACGCGTTCGGCGTCTCCGCCGCCACGATCCGCAACGACATGGCCGCCCTGGAGGAGGACGGCCTGATCGTCGCGCCCCACACCTCCTCCGGCCGCGTGCCGACGGACAAGGGCTACCGGATGTTCGTCGACCACCTCGCGGAGATCCGTGCGCTGTCGACCGCGCAGCGGTTCGCGATCCGCACCTTCCTCGACGACGGCGCGGACCTCGACGACGTCCTCGCGCGCACCGTGCGGATGCTGGCCCAGCTGACGAACCAGGTCGCCCTGGTGCAGGTGCCGGTCGTGCCCCGCTCCTACGTGCGGCACCTCGAGCTGGTGCTGCTGTCGCCCGGCCGGCTGCTGGTCGTGCTGATCACCGACGCCGGGCGGGTCGACCAGAAGGTCGTCGAGCTGCCGCAGGCCGAGCACGAGCGCCTCGACGACGCCGATGTCGCCGAGCTGCGGGCGCGCATCAACACCGCGCTCGTCGGCCGGCTGATCGTCGACCTGCCCGCGCTGCTGACCGAGCTCGCCGCATCGCTGCCGCCGGCCCGCCGCCCGCCGCTGGAGCGGATCACGGCGGCGCTCGCGGCGACCGTCGACGACCGCAGGCAGGACCGCCTCCTCCTCGCGGGCACGGCGAACCTCGCCCGGACCGAGCGCGACTTCCCGGGCAGCATCCTGCCGGTGCTGGAGGCGATCGAGGAGCAGGTGGTGCTGCTGCGCCTCTTCCGGGAGATGGAGCTCGACGAGCGCGGCGTCAGCATCTCCATCGGCCGGGAGAACCCCGCCGTCGGGCTGGCGGAGACCTCGATCCTGACGGGCGGCTACCGCTCCTCCGCCGGGGCGCTCGCCCGGATCGGCGTGCTCGGCCCGACCCGCATGGACTACTCGGGCAACATCGGCGCGGTCCGCGCGGTCGCCCGCTACCTGTCGAAGCTCCTCGGCGAGGAGTGACCCGCTCGGCCGTCGACCACGGCCACGACGTATCGTCGCCCGATCCGCGGCGACCAGGAGGGCCCCTGTGGCTGATCACTACGAGGTGCTGGGTGTCGCGCGCGACGCCTCGGCCGACGACATCAAGAAGGCGTACCGTCGGCTCGCCCGGCAGCTGCACCCGGACGTGAACCCGGGCCCGGACGCCTCCGAGAAGTTCAAGGACGTCACGCACGCCTACGACGTCCTGTCCGACCCGCGGCAGCGGCAGGAGTACGACCTCGGCGGGTCGCAGGGCGCGCAGGGCTTCGGCTTCGGCGACATCTTCGAGTCCTTCTTCGGCGGCGGGATGCGGTCGGGCGGCCCGAAGTCGCGGCAGGAGCGCGGCCAGGACGCGCTGATCCGCGTCGAGGTCGACCTGGAGGACGTGGTGTTCGGCGTCCACAAGGACATCCCGATCGACACCGCGGTGCTCTGCGAGACCTGCCGGGGCGCCTGCACGCAGCCCGGCACCTCCGTCGCCACCTGCGACATCTGCCACGGCTCCGGCCAGATCCAGCGCGCGGTCCGGTCGCTGCTCGGCAACGTGATGACCTCGACCCCCTGCACGGTGTGCCGCGGGTACGGCACCGTCATCCCGCACCCGTGCACGACCTGCGCAGGCCAGGGCCGCGTGCGCGCGCACACCTCCATCCCCGTCGACGTCCCCGGTGGCGTCGAGACGGGCGTGCGCCTGCAGCTGGCCGGCATGGGCGAGGTCGGGCAGGCCGGCGGTCCCGCCGGCGACCTGTACCTCGAGATCAAGGTGCGCCACCACGACGTATTCAGCCGGGCGGGCGACGACCTGCTCGCGACGCTCGAGGTGCAGATGACGGACGCGATCCTCGGCACGACCGCCACGCTGGAGGGGATCGACGGACCGGTCGAGATCGACGTGCGCCCCGGCGTGCAGAGCGCCGAGGTCCTCACCGTGCCGGCGCGCGGCATCACGCACCTGCGCGGCGTCGGCCGCGGCGACCTGCGCATCGGCGTGCAGGTCGTCACGCCGACCAAGCTGGACGCGAAGGCGACCGAGCTGGTCCGGCAGCTGGCCGGCCGGTCGAAGACGCGGCCGCCGCAGTTCGCGCACTTCCAGCAGGGCCTCTTCGCGAAGCTGCGCGACCGCTTCCTCGGCGTCTAGATGGTCGCCTCCGCGCTCGCTCCCGTCGGTCGAGGTGCGAGCGGAGCGAGCCTCGAGCCCCCGGCGCCGACCAGCTGATGGCCCACTTCTACCTCGCTGCCTCCCTGTCGGAGGAGGGCGCGCAGCTGGTGGGCGAGGAGGCCCGCCACGCGGCGCAGGTCGCGCGGCTGCGTGCGGGGGAGCGCGTCGTCGTCGGCGACGGCCGCGGCGGGGTCGCGGACGCGGAGGCGGTCGAGGTCGCGCGCGACCGCGTGGTGCTGCGCGTGCTCGCGCTGCGGCACGAGCCGGCCCCCCTCCGGCGCCTCGTGCTCGTGCAGGCGCTGGCGAAGGGCGGCAGGGACGAGGCCGCGATCCAGGCGGCGACCGAGCTCGGCGTGACGGCCGTGGTGCCGTGGCAGGCCGCTCGCAGCGTGCCGCGCTGGGCGGGGCCGAAGGCGGAGGCGGGCACGGCCCGATGGGCGTCGATCGTGCGGGAGGCGGGCAAGCAGTCGATGCGCGCGTGGCCGGCGGAGGTGCGCCCGCTCGCATCCACGGCCGACGTCGCCGCGATGGCCGCGACCGCCGCGGTGCTCGTGCTGGAGCCGACCGCCGGGCGGCGTCTGCTCGAGGTGGACCTGCCCGACGACCGCGAGGTCGTGCTGGTCGTCGGTCCCGAGGGGGGCGTCGCCTTGGAGGAGCTCGACCGGCTCGCGGCAGCGGGCGCGATCCCGGTGCGCCTCGGCCCCCTGGTGCTCCGGACCTCCACGGCGGGACCCGCGGCGCTCGCCGCGCTGGCGGGCCCGCTCGGCCTCTGGCCCTGACCCGTTCCGTTTTGAAGGAACTTCGCGCGTCCTCGAGGCGAAGCTCCTCCACAACGGACAGGGCGGGCGGCTCAATCGGTGCCGGCCTCCATGGCGGCGGCGTCGAGGGCGTCCTCGGCGCTGTCGTCGCGGCCGCTCGAGGCGATGTGGTCGGCGCGGCCCGGCTCCAGGTCGCCGACGAGGCCGCTCACGGTCCCGCCCAGCACCTCGAGGCCGTCGAAGTACTCGAGCTTGGCGCGGGAGTCGGCGAGGTCGAGGTTGCGCATCGTCAGCTGCCCGATCCGGTCGTCGGGGCTGAAGGCGGCGTCCTCGGTGCGCTCCATCGACAGGCGGTCCGGGTGGTACGTCGCGTTCGGCGACACCGTGTCGAGCACGGTCCAGTCGTTGCCGCGGCGGAGGCGGACGGTGACCTCGCCGGTGATCGGGGCGCCGACCCAGCGGGTGAGGGCCTGGCGCAGCATGAGCGCCTGCGGCTCCAGCCACCGGCCCTCGTAGAGCAGGCGGCCGAGGCGGCGTCCCTCCGTGAGGTAGGAGGCGAGCACGTCCTCGTTGTGGATCGCCGACACCAGCCGCTCGTAGGTGATGAAGAGCAGCGCCATGCCGGGCGCCTCGTAGATGCCGCGGCTCTTCGCCTCGATGATCCGGTTCTCGATCTGGTCGGTCATGCCGAGGCCGTGCCGGCCGCCGACCGCGTTGACCGCCTGCACCAGCGCGACCGGGTCGTCGAAGCGGGTGCCGTCCACGCTGACGGGGCGGCCCTGCTCCCAGCCGACGGTGACGTCCTCGGTCTCGATCGCGACCGCCGGGTCCCAGAACCGGACGCCCATGATCGGCTCGACCAGCTCCACGGAGGCGTCGAGCTCCTCCAGCTTCTTCGCCTCGTGGGTCGCACCCCAGATGTTCGCGTCCGTCGAGTAGGCCTTCTCGGCGCTGGCGCGGTACGGCAGGCCGCGCTCGGTCAGCCAGGCCGACATCTCCGCACGCCCGCCCAGCTCGCCGACGAACCGGCGGTCGAGCCAGGGCTTGTAGATGCGCAGGTCGGGGTTCGCGAGCAGCCCGTACCGGTAGAAGCGCTCGATGTCGTTGCCCTTGAAGGTGGAGCCGTCGCCCCAGATGTCGACGCCGTCCTCCTGCATCGCGCGGACGAGCGTGGTGCCGGTGACCGCGCGACCGAGCGGCGTCGTGTTGAAGTACGGCATGCCGCCCGCGCGGATGTGGAAGGCGCCGCAGGCGAGCGCGGCGAAGCCCTCCTCCACGAGCGCGGGCCGGCAGTCGACAACGCGCGCCCCCTCCGCCCCGTACGCCTTCGCGCGGTCCGGGAGGCCGGAGAGGTCGGGCTCGTCGTACTGCCCCAGGTCGGCGGTGTACGTGTAGGGCACCGCGCCGTGCTCGCGCATCCAGGCCACCGCCACCGAGGTGTCGAGCCCTCCGGAGAAGGCGATGCCGACGCGCTGGCCGACCGGGAGGTCCGAGAGGATCTTCGACACGGGTGTCGAAACTACCGGTCCCCGAGACCCGTCCTCATGCCCGCTGGGCCGCCCCGTCCGCCTCGGCGGCACCGCTCAGGCTCGACCTGGCCCACCGGCCCAGCAGCTCGAGCGCCGGCTCGAGGCCGCGGCCGGAGTCGGTCAGCCCGTACGAGACGGAGACCGGGGGGCCCGGGGCGACCCTCCGCTCGATCAGCCCGGCCGCAGCGAGCTCGCCGAGCCGCTCCGAGAGCATCGAGTCGCTGATCGTGCCGAGCGCACGGCGCAGCTCGCTGAACGCGGCGGGGCCGCCGGCGAGCACGCTGAGGATCATCCCGTTCCAGCGCTTCCCGAGCACCTCGAACGCCTTCACCAACGCGCCGTCGCAGGCGCGCGCTTCGTGCTCGGGCATGACGTCGATGTTACCCCGATCCTGCTACGTTCTCCGGTGTTGCTGTGAAAAAACAAGCAACTACGACTCGAGTAGCACTGGAGAGCACATGTCCCTGTTCCGTCTGGACGCCAGCATCCGCATCGACGGCTCCGCGAGCCGAGCGATCGCCGACATCGTCGAGGAGGAGTGGCGCGTTGGCCGACCCGGCTCGCCCGTCGTCCGCCGCCATATCGGTACCGAGCCGATCCCCGCCACCGCCTGGGCCGAAGCCGTGTCCGGCGCAGGTGTGCCCGAATCGCAGCGCACTCCCGAGCAGGCCGCCGCGACGGCCCTCTCGACCGCGCTCGTCGACGAGCTGGCCGACGCCGACGCGCTGCTGCTCGCCGTGCCGCTCTACAACTTCGGGGTCTCGCAGCACTTCAAGACGTACGTCGACCTCGTGATCGCCGAACCACGGATGGCGCCGGGCTCGACCCCGCTCGCCGGCAAGCCGGCCGTGCTCGCCACGGTGCAGGGCGGCAACTACGCCGCGGGCACGCCCAAGGAGGGCTGGGACCACGCGACGGGGTGGATGCGGCGCATCCTCGAGGACGTCTGGGGCCTCGACCTCCGGATCGTCACGCGCGAGTTCACCCTGGTCGGCACGAACCCGGCGCTGGACCAGTTCACGGCGATCGCGGACGAGCTGCGCGTCGCCGCGGAGGCGTCGGCCCGTGAGCACGGCCGGTCGCTGCGACGGATGCCGCAGGCGGCCTGATCGCTCCGCGCTCCGTGCGCCGTGGGCGGCCGCCGATCGGGGCGGCCGCCCACGGCCGCCGACGGTAGGATCGGCGGCCATGACGGAGCGCGTCGGCACGGAGCCCTCGATCTTCACGCGCATCCTGCGCGGCGAGATCCGGGGCGACATCGTGCTGCAGACGGACGACGTCTTCGTCCTGCGCGACATCGCGCCGCAGGCCCCCGTGCACCTGCTCGTCGTGCCCAAGACCGACGAGTTCTCCGACGTCGTCGCGCTCGCCGCCGGCGATCCCCGGCTGCTCGCGCACATGGTCGAGGTCGCGCGCGTCGCCGCGACCCGGGCCGGAGCCGCCGACTTCCGGCTGGTCTTCAACACCGGCGCGGGCGCGGGGCAGACCGTCTTCCACGTCCACGCGCACGTCCTGGCCGATCCCGCCGGGGTCGTCGACGAGCGCACCATGGCGGGCGGCATGCCCGATGGAGAGGGAGCTTGACCGACGCCGACGACCTCCGTCCGTCCTCCGGCCGCACGTCCTCGTCCGTGACCCGCCGCTACCCGGCGGCCGGATCCGAGACCCGCACGATGGCGGTCGACGGGATCGCGATGGTCCGCCTCCTCGGCCCGCAGGATCGGCTGCTCGGCCAGATCGAGCACCAGTTCCCGCTCGTCGAGGTGCTGGTGCGCGGCAACGAGATCACCCTGGACGGCGAGCCCGCCCAGGTCGCCGCCGCCCAGCGCCTCATCGAGGAGCTGCTGCAGATGGTCCGCAACGGGCACGACCTCGCGCCGGTCGACGTCGACTCGTCGGCGCGCATCCTCGAGGGCGACCGCGACTCGCATCCGGCCGAGCTGCTGAGCCAGGCGATCCTGACCGCCCGCGGGCGGGCGATCCGCCCGAAGACGCTCGGGCAGAAGGCGTACGTCGAGGCGATCGACCACAACACGATCACGTTCGGCATCGGCCCGGCCGGCACCGGCAAGACCTACCTCGCGATGGCGAAGGCCGTGCAGGCGCTGACGCGAAAGCAGGTGTCGCGGATCATCCTGACGCGGCCCGCCGTGGAGGCGGGGGAGCGGCTCGGCTACCTGCCCGGCACGCTGACCGACAAGATCGACCCCTACCTCCGGCCGCTGTACGACGCGCTGAACGAGATGATGGACCCGGAGCTGGTGCCGAAGCTCATGGCGACGTCCACGATCGAGGTCGCGCCGCTGGCCTACATGCGCGGCCGCACCCTGAACGACTCCTTCGTCGTGCTGGACGAGGCGCAGAACACCACCCCGGCGCAGATGAAGATGTTCCTCACGCGGCTCGGCTTCAACTCGAAGATGGTCGTCACCGGCGACGTGACGCAGGTCGACCTGCCGGACAACGTCTCCGGACTGCGTACCGTGCAGCGGATCGTGCACGGCATCGAGGACATCCACTTCGCCCGCCTCGGCAGCGAGGACGTCGTGCGGCACTCCCTGGTCGGCCGCATCGTCGACGCCTACAGCCGCTACGACGAGGAGCGGCTGGCGCTCGCGGCGGCGCGGCGGCCCGAGCGCGTCGAGCAGGACGGCGCCGAGCCGGGTGCCGCACGGCAGCCGACGGACTTCCGGCCCGCGCAGAACCGGTCCGAGCGGCGTGCGCAGGACCGCGACGGGGGACGGCACCGGTGAGCGTCGAGGTCAACAACGAGTCGGGCCTGCCCGTCGACGAGGCCGCCGTGCAGCGCCTCGTGACGTTCGGGCTGGACCTGCTGCACGTGCACCCGGACGCCGACGTCGCGATCCTGTTCGTCGACGAGGCCGCGATGGAGCAGCTGCACGTGCAGTGGATGGACGAGCCGGGGCCGACCGACGTGCTCAGCTTCCCGATGGACGAGCTGCGGCCCGGCACCGACGACGCCCCGACGCCCGCCGGCCTGCTCGGCGACATCGTCGTGTGCCCCCAGGTGGCGGAGGCGCAGGCGAGGACCGCCGGGCACTCCGTGCTGGAGGAGATCCAGCTGCTGACCGCGCACGGGCTGCTGCACCTGCTCGGCTTCGATCACGCCGAGCCCGAGGACGAGCGGGAGATGTTCGGCGTGCAGCGGGACATCCTGGTCGGCTTCGCGGTGCAGGAGAAGCAGCAGCGACGGGCATGACCGCCCTCTTCCTCATCGCCGCCGTGGTGCTCGTCGCGGTCGGCGGCCTCCTCGCCGCATGCGACGCAGCGATGGTCACCCTCTCCCGCGCCGAGCTGCAGGAGACCGCGATCCGGGCGCGCTTCCGCCGGTCGCTGCTCGCGATCGCGGCGGACACCGGCGCGCACATCAACGCGGTCAACTTCCTCCGCGTGCTCGCGGAGACGAGCGCCGCCGTGCTCGTGACGCTCGCCGTCACCTCGTTCCTGTCGAGCCCGTGGCTCGTGCTGCTGGTCGCCGCCGTGATCATGACGGGCGTCTCGTTCGTGCTGGTCGGTGCCAGCCCGCGCAGCGTCGGCCGCACGCACCCGCGGGTGCTGCTGCGGGTCTTCGCGCCGCTGGTGCGCGCCTCCCGGCTGGTGATCGGGCCGCTCGCCGGCGTGCTGGTCTGGCTGGGCAACCACGTGACCCCCGGCCGGCCGCGCAGCGCGGCCTCGTTCAGCTCGGAGGAGCAGCTGCTCAGCATGGTCGACGAGGCGACCGAGCTGGACGTGCTCGAGCAGGACGACCGCGAGCTGATCCACTCGATCTTCGAGTGGGGCGACACCGCCGTGCGCGAGGTCATGGTGCCGCGCACCGACATGGTCACGATCGAGGCGGCCGCACCGGCGGAGGCCGCGATGCGGCTGCTGCTCGACCGGGCGCTGTCCCGCGTGCCGGTGCGCGCGAAGGACGCGGACGACATCGTCGGCGTGCTGCACCTGCGCGACGTCGCGCGCGTGCTCACCGAGTCGCCCGGGAAGCGCAAGCACCGGCCGAAGGCCGCCGAGCTGGCGCGTCCCGTGCTGTTCGTGCCCGACTCGAAGAAGGCCGACGCGACGCTGCGCCAGATGCAGACCGCCTCGAACCACCTCGCGATGGTCGTCGACGAGTACGGCGGCATCGCCGGCCTCGTCACGCTGGAGGACCTGATCGAGCAGCTCGTCGGCGACATCACGGACGAGTCGGACCGCGAGGCGCCGGAGGCGGTCGAGGCCGGCGACGGCCGGTGGCTGGTCTCCGCGCGCCTCCAGCTGGACGAGCTGTCCGACCTGGTCGGGCACGAGATCGAGGACGAGGACGTCGACTCCGTCGGCGGCCTGCTGACGAAGCACCTCGACCGGCTGCCGATGCTCGGCGACCGGACGGAGGTGGACGGGCTGCGCCTCACCGCGGAGCTGGTCGAGGGGCGCAGGCGCGGGCTGACCCGGGTGCTCGTCGAGCGCCTCCGGGCCGACGACGCGGATGACGAGGAGGACGCGAAGGTGATGGGCGCATGACCGACGGCACGACACCGCCGTACCGCTCCGGGTTCCTGACCTTCGTGGGGCGGCCGAACGTCGGTAAGTCGACGCTGATGAACGCCCTGGTCGGGCAGAAGGTCGCGATCACCTCCCCGAAGCCGCAGACCACCCGCCGCGCGATCCGCGGGATCGTCACTCGGCCGGCGGGGCAGCTGGTCGTCGTCGACACCCCCGGCATGCACCGCCCGCGCACCCTGCTCGGCGAGCGGCTGAACGACGTCGTCGCGACGACCCTGTCCGACGTCGACGTCGTCGGCTTCTGCGTGCCGGCCGGGGAGCCGATCGGGCCGGGCGACCGGTTCCTGCACGCGCGCCTCGACGACGCGCCGCGCGCGAAGCGGATCGCCATCGTGACGAAGATCGACGCCGTGCCCAAGGACCGCGTGGTCGCGCAGCTGATGGCCGTCGACGCGCTCGGCGACTGGGCGAGCGTCATCCCGGTGTCGGCGCAGGACGGCGTGCAGCTCGACGTGCTGGTCGCCGAGGCGCTCGCGCTCATGCCGGAGGGCCCCGCGCTCTACGACGTCGAGGCCGTCACCGACGAGACGCTGGAGCAGCGGATCGCCGAGCTGATCCGCGAGGCGGCGCTCGAGGGCGCGCGGGAGGAGCTGCCGCACTCGCTCGCCGTCACGGTCGACGACATCGAGGAGCAGGAGGGGATGACCCGGATCTTCGCGAACGTCTGGGTCGAGCGCGACAGCCAGCGGATCATCATGATCGGCAGGAAGGGCGCCCGCCTCAAGGAGGTCGGCACCGCCGCCCGCGCGCAGATCGAGCCGCTGGTCGGCACGAAGGTCTTCCTCGCCCTGCACGTGAAGGTCGCGAAGGAGTGGCAGCGCGACCCGAAGCAGCTGGGCCGCCTCGGCTTCTAAGCCTTCGCGGATCCGGATTCCTCTCGCGGATCCGGATGGATTCGACGACACGCCGTCGCGCGGTCGCAGAACGCGGGGTGTCGCGGGATCCAACCGGATCCGCGAACGGGCTCAGGCCGCGCGGGCCGCGATCTCGCCCGCGAGGAGGGGGAGGAGCCCCGCCAGGTGCGTTGCGGGCGCGAACAGCCCGGCGGCGTCGCGGGCTCCCGCCGCGGCGGTGCGCAGGCGCGTCCGGTCGAGCGCCAGCTCGACCAGGACGTCGGCGATGCCGCGGGCGTCGGGCGTCGCGGTCAGCAGCCCGGCGACGTCGAGCCCCTCCGTCAGCCGCGGATCGGTGTGCAGGACCGGTCGGCCGGCGCGGATCGACTCGACGACCGTCATCGGTTGATTGTCGAAGCCGTTCGAGGTCAGGGCGGACAGGTGGGAGGCGGCCAGCAGGTCTCGCACGGCCTGCCGCTCGAGCCGCCCGAGCAGCACGAGCCCCGGCACGTCCGCCGCGAGCGCGCGGGCGACCGGCAGCAGCAGGCCGTCGCCGGCGATCGCGACGCGCAGCCGGTCGGCGGGCAGCCGCCGCTGCGCCAGGGCGACGGCGCGGACGAAGGCGAGCGGCCGCTTCTCCGGCACGCACCGCCCGACCCACGCGACGCGGAGGTGGTCCGTCCGCGGCAGCGGCGTCGCGACCGGTCCGTCCGCATCGCAGTTCGGCAGGACCACGATGCCCGGTACGCCGCGCGCCTCGAGATCCGCGGCCTGGTGCGCGGACGGCGACACGACCACGTCCGCGGCGAGCGCCACGGCGACCGTGTGGTCGAGCAGCGGGTTGCCGGTGCGCGGCTCGACCGACCCCGCGACGCCCGCCAGCAGCCGGCGCGCCGCGGGCCGCAGGGGAGCGGGGACCCGCGGCCAGTACGCCGTGTGCACCGTGTGGACCACCGGCAGCCCGAGCCGGCGCGCGGCGTGCAGCGCGGCCCGGGCGTGCCCGAACTCGGAGTGCAGGTGCACGGCGTCGACCCGGGCGGCCCGGAGGTGGGCGAGCAGCCGGCCGCGCAGCGCGTCGTCGTCCGCGACGAGCGGGAAGTCGAGACCGGGCAGGCGCTTCGACGTGGTCCAGAACGCGTCCACGCCCGCGGGCAGCAGGGAGGGGCCCGCCGGCCGCGGCGCCACGAGCACGACCCGGTGCCCGTGCGCGACGAGCGCGGCCGCCTCGTTCAGCGCGGCCCGCTGGGCGCCGCCGATCAGGTCGAGCGAGTAGTCGAGGACGATCGCGATCCGCATGGCTGCAGCCGATCGCCCGCCCGCCGTCGCGCGGTGTCGTCCTGAAGCGCATCGCCGTCATCCCGCGGGATGATTCGGCGTCCGACCAGGTCCGCGACGCTCGAGCGGCACCTACTGTGGCGCCGTGCAGCTGCCTCCGTCCGTCCGCGCGGTCCTGACCGATGCCCGTCTGCGTCTGGGGTTCGCCGTCTTCGTCGCGGTGTGCTGGTACATCCTCTCCATCGCGGGCGAGGCTGGGCGCAACTGGATCCCGATCGCCTTCGCGGGCATCCCCTCCGTGCTCGTGCTGATCTGGTGGCGCACGCGCCCGTGGGTCGCCATCGCGTGCTCCGTGTTCGTCCTGTTCCTCCTCTTCGTGTTCACCTTCGTCCTCGCGACGAGCGCGAACGGCGGGGCGATCTCGGTCGGTGCGACGGCATGGTTCGCGGTCCTCGGCGCCTGGCTCACCGCCGACCAGCGCCTGCGCTGGGGCGGGGCGCTGCTCGTGCTCGTGTACTGCTTCCTCACGCTCGGCGGCGCAGGCACCGGGGCGTTCATCGCGGTCGCGTTCTTCGGCGTGCTGGCGATCGGATTCGGCTGGGGGTGGCAGCAGCTGCGCCGCTCGGAGATCCTGCAGGGCCGCCTCGTGGAGACGGCGCAGCAGGCGACGGCCGCCGAGCGCGACGTCCTGCTCGAGCTGGAGCGGAACCGGATCGCGCGGGAGGTGCACGACGTCGTCGCGCACTCGCTCGCCGTCGTGATCGCGCAGGCGGACGGCGCGCGCTTCGCCGCCGAGACGAAGCCCGCCTCCGTCGGACCGGCGCTGGAGGCGATCTCCGATACCGCCCGCCGTGCGCTGGGCGAGGTGCGGACCATGCTGCACGACCTCCGCACGAGCGGCGAGGCCGGCGTGATCCCCGGGCCGGAGGATCTTGCCGGGCTCGTCGCCGGGATCCGCGCGCTCGACGTCGAGGTCGACGAGGCGACGTTCGGGGAGGCCCGGCCCCTCGACGAGCGCAGCGGGCTCGCTCTGTACCGGATCGCGCAGGAGGCGCTGACCAACGCGATGCGGCACGGCGACCGTGCGGAACCCGTCGGGTTCGAGCTCGACTGGGGCGAGCGCGAGGTGGTGCTGGTGGTGACGAACGCGGTGCCGGCCGACGGGGTGGCCGCGACCGAGCGCGCGGGCCACGGCATCCCTGGCATGCGGGAGCGGGCCGCCGACGCCGACGGGGACTGCTCGGCCGGCGTCGGCTCGAACGGCCGCTTCCGGGTCCGCGTCGCGCTGCCCATCCCCCGGGAGCCGGAGCCCGAGCCGGAGCCTGAGGCCGCGGCGAACCCGCTCGCCGCGCTCCTCGCCGCCGCCGCGGAGCCCCGTGCCTGACGGCATCCGCGTCGTCGTCGTCGACGACCAGGCGCTGTTCCGCTCCGGCCTCCGCATGCTGCTCGACTCCCAGCCCGACCTGGAGGTCGTGGGGGAGGCGGGCGACGGGGAGGCGGCGCTCGCGGAGGTGGAGCGCACCGATCCCGACGTCGTGCTCATGGACGTCCGCATGCCCGGGATGGACGGCGTGACCGCCACCGAGCGCCTCGCCGCGCGCGGCGACCGGCCGAAGGTGCTCGTGCTGACGACGTTCGACCTCGACGAGGCGGCCGCCCGTGCCCTGCGCGCCGGCGCCTCCGGGTTCGTCCTGAAGGACGCGCGGCCGGAGTTCCTGCTCGCCGCGGTCCGCACCGTGCACGCTGGCGCCGCCGTCATCGCCCCCGCGGCGATCGGGCACCTGCTCGACACCTTCGGCGCCGGGCGCGCGCGCCGCGACGACGCGCTCGCCGTGCTGAGCCCCCGCGAGCGGGAGATCTACGACCTCGCGGGAAAGGGGCTCTCCAACGGCGAGATCGCCGCGCACGAGTACGTCAGCGAGGCGACGGTGAAGACGCACGTGTCCCGCATCCTCGCGAAGCTCGGGCTGCGCGACCGCGTGCAGCTGGTCGTGCACTGGCACGGCGGCTGAGCCCTCGCCGCTCCGCGCTCCCGCGATCGCCCCAGCAGGCTGCACCAGCACCTCGGCAGGCCGTGCGACGTCCAGCAGGCCGGGAGCCCCGCTTCTGGCCTGCTGAAGCGCGGGCAGCCTGCTCAGGTGCTCCCGCCGGACGGCGGGTGTACCCTGCCCTCGTGCAGACGGCGCTCCTCCTCCTTCGCTGCCGCGACGAGGCCTAGAACTCCAGGCCCTCCTCGTCGCGGAGTCCCGCGTTGGCCGCCCTCGACGAGTAGAAGGAACGCACACCCCCATGCAGAACCGGCAGCAGCCGTCCTCGATGCCGATCCATCGGTATCGCCCCTACCTGGACCAGTACCGGGTCGACCTCCCCGACCGCACCTGGCCGTCGGGCCGAATCACGAAGGCGCCGCGCTGGTGCGCGGTCGACCTCCGCGACGGCAACCAGGCGCTGATCGACCCGATGAGCCCCGAGCGCAAGCGGATCATGTTCGATCTGCTCGTGCAGATGGGCTACAAGGAGATCGAGGTCGGCTTCCCGTCGGCCAGCCAGACCGACTTCGACTTCGTGCGCAGCCTCATCGAGGAGGGCGCGATCCCGGACGACGTCTCCATCCAGGTGCTGACGCAGGCCCGCGAGCACCTGATCGCCCGCACCTACGACTCCATCCGGGGCGCGAAGCAGGCGATCGTGCACCTGTACAACTCGACGAGCGTGCTGCAGCGCGACGTGGTCTTCCGCACCGGGCGGCAGGGCATCGTCGACATCGCGGTCGAGGGCGCGCGACTCTGCAAGCGGTACGAGGCGACCGTGCCGGAGACGGCCGTCTACTACGAGTACTCGCCGGAGTCGTACACGGGCACCGAGCTGGAGTTCGCGGTCGAGGTCTGCAACCGCGTGCTGGAGGTGTTCGTCCCGACCGCGGAGCGGAACGTCATCCTGAACCTGCCGGCGACGGTCGAGATGGCCACGCCGAACGTCTACGCCGACTCGATCGAGTGGATGAACCGCCACCTCGATCACCGCGAGCACGTCATCCTGTCCCTGCACCCGCACAACGACCGCGGCACCGCAATCGCCGCCGCGGAGCTGGGCTACCTGGCCGGCGCCGACCGGATCGAGGGGTGCCTCTTCGGCAACGGCGAGCGCACCGGCAACGTCGACCTCGTCGCGCTGGGCATCAACCTGTTCACGCAGGGCATCGACCCGCAGATCGACTTCAGCGACCTCGACCGGATCCGTGCGACGGCCGAGCACTGCAACCAGCTGCGCGTGCCCGAGCGCAGCCCCTGGGCGGGCGACCTCGTCTACACCGCGTTCTCCGGCAGCCACCAGGACGCGATCAAGAAGGGGTTCGAGGCGATGGAGGCGACCGCGGAGCGGACCGGCACCGCCGTCGCCGACCTCGAGTGGGCGGTGCCGTACCTGCCCGTCGACCCGAAGGACCTGGGTCGCAGCTACGAGGCCGTCATCCGCGTCAACTCGCAGTCCGGGAAGGGCGGCGTCGCCTACCTCCTGAAGAACGACCACGCCCTCGATCTGCCCCGCAAGCTGCAGATCGAGTTCTCCGGCGTCGTGCAGGCGAAGACCGACGCCGAGGGCGGCGAGGTCACCAGCGAGCAGATCTGGGCCGTCTTCCAGGACGAGTACCTGCCCCACCCCGACCCGGAGGCGAAGTGGGGCCGGTTCGAGCTGCTGCGCACCCGCACCTCCAGCGACATGGGCGGCGACGTCGATCTCGGCGTCCGGCTGCGGATCGAGGACGAGGTGCAGGACGTCGAGTCCCGCGGCAACGGCCCCATCGACGCGTTCCTCCGCGTGATGGGGGAGCAGGGGTTCCGGATCTCCCTCTACGACTACGTCGAGCACGCGCTCAGCGCCGGCGGCGACGCGAAGGCGGCCGCGTACGTCGACCTCGAGGTCAATGGCGTGCGGCTGTGGGGCGTCGGCATCGACGCGGACATCGCCACGGCGTCGCTGAAGGCGATCGTCTCCTCCGTGAACCGCGCCGTGCGGGCCGAGATCGGCGAGCTGGCGCTGGCCTGAGCCCTTCGCCGATCAGGAGTTCTGGTCGCCTCCAGACCAGAACTCCTGATCGGCGGAAACGGGTGCCGGTGCTTTCCCGGGCGGAATCCCCGTGATCTGTTCGTTATGGGCGAACTTCGGCGACTCGTAGGAAACATTCCGTGAACGGTCCTGGCGTGCCGGGAGGGCGTACGGCACCCTTGGGGCCATGACGCTCACGACTTCGACTCTCGATTCCGTCATCGTCATCTGGCATGTCGCGGTGAACAACAAGGACGGCGCAACCGCTGCCGCCGCTTGCACCGACGACGTCGTGGTCGCGGGGCCCAAAGGCGAGTCCAGCGGACGTGACGAGATGGTCAGATGGGTGGAGACGGCCGGTGTGCGGCTGATGCCGCGCGACTGCTACGACGTACCGGGGGGCATCGTCGTCGCCCAGGACGCGACCTGGAACAGCGACGACACGAACACCCCGGTGACGGTGTTCTCGGCCTTCGGCCTGCGCAACGGCTCGATCTCGAGCATCCACCGCTTCACCTCGCTCGAGGAGGCGAGGGCGTACCCGCTCGCGCAAGCGGCCTGACGCACTGACGGAGGAGGGGGGTCGATCGCGGAAGCGACCGGCCCCCCTCCGTCTGCGGCTACTCGTTGCCGAGCCGCTGGTCCGCCGCGTCGCGGATGCCCTTGATCGCGTCGTCGTGCGAGCCGCCCGTCTTCTTCGACGCGAAGTCCGCGGCCTTGTCGAGCGCCTGGTCGCTGATGCCCTCGGCCTGCTCGCTGCCGAGCAGGTCCTTCGCCTTGTCGAACAGTCCTGCCATCGCTGCTCCTCTCTCCTCCGACGGCGTCCGCCGCCGGCTCGACGAGTATCGCGCCGCCGGGGGTCGGCGGGCACTGCGAGAATCGACGGGTGCCGACCTACCGCGACGAAGCCGTCGTGCTCCGCACCCACCAGCTGGGTGAGGCGGACCGCATCATCACGATGCTCGGCAAGCACCGCGGCAAGATCCGTGCGGTCGCGAAGGGCGTGCGGCGCACCTCCAGCCGGTTCGGCTCGCACGTGGAGCCGTTCATGGTCGTCGACCTGCAGTGCTACGAGGGACGCAGCCTCGACGTGATCCAGCAGGCGGAGTCGCTCGGTGCCTACGGGGCGAAGATCGCCGCGGACTACGCCTCGTTCACCGCGGCCAACGTCATCGTCGAGACCGCGGACCGGCTGACCGACGAGGCGTCGCCGCAGCAGTACCTGCTGCTGGTCGGCGCGCTGCGCTCGCTCGCGCGCGCGGACCACGGCGCGTCCCTGATCCTCGACTCCTACCTGCTGCGGGCGCTCTCGATCGCCGGCTGGGCGCCGACGTTCGGCGACTGCGCCGTCACGGGCGCACCCGGCCCGCACACCGCGTTCGTCGCCCAGCTGGGCGGCGTCGTGGCCGACGCCGTGGCGCCTCCCGGGGCTCCCCGGCTGACGCCGATCACGATCGAGCTGCTCGGCGCCCTGCTCTCGGGCGACTGGGCGGTCGCCGACGCCGCGGACACCTCCACGCGGGGCCAGGCCTCCGGCGTCATCGCCGCGTACGTGCAGTGGCACCTGGAGCGCGGCCTGAAGTCCCTCAACCACCTCGACCGCGCGGTGACCGCCACGTGACCCCTCTCGCGGATCCGGATCCCTCTCGCGGATCCGGATGGACGGCGCGACACGCCGGGCAGCACGCCTCCCGTCGCGGCGTGTCGCCGGATCCATCCGGATCCGCGAACGTGGAGGCGACCTGATGGCCCGCGTGCAGCTGGATCCGATCCGACCCGTCGACTGGACGCACGAGTACCCGCAGGCGTTCGCGAAGGTGCCGGAGCACGTCGCGATCGTGATGGACGGCAACGGGCGCTGGGCGAACCGGCGAGGACTCCCGCGGATCGAGGGCCACCGTGCGGGCGAGGCGGCGCTGCTCGACGTCGTGGCCGGCGGGCTGCAGGCGGGCGTCAAGCACATCTCCGCCTACGCGTTCTCGACCGAGAACTGGTCGCGCTCGCCCGACGAGGTGCGGTTCATCCTCGGCTTCAACCGCGACGTGCTGCGGCGCCGTCGCGAGCAGCTGAACGAGTGGGGCGTGCGGATCCGCTGGGCGGGCCGCACCCCGCGGCTGTGGCGCACGGTCATCGGGGACCTGCGCAGCGCGGAGGAGCTGACGCGGGACAACCGGACGCTGACGCTCACGATGTGCATCAACTACGGCGGCCGCGTCGAGATCCAGGACGCCGTGCGGCAGGTGGCCCAGGAGGTCGCCGCCGGGAGGCTGAAGCCGAGCGCGATCACCGAGAAGACGATCGCGCGGCACCTGTACCTGCCGGACATGCCCGACGTCGACCTGTTCGTCCGCTCCTCGGGCGAGCAGCGCACCTCCAACTTCCTGCTCTGGCAGGCGGCGTACGCCGAGATGGTGTTCCAGGACACCCTGTGGCCCGACTACCGCAGGACCCACCTCTGGGAGGCGATC
>NZ_CAXTOQ010000023.1:0-32735 GCF_964245895.1 uncultured Amnibacterium sp. | reverse complement strand
CGCGTTCGTCGACGACGGCCGCATCGTCTCCGGCTGCAACGTCGAGAACGCCTCCTACGGCGTCACGCTCTGCGCCGAGTGCTCGATGGTGTCCGCGCTCGTGATGACCGGGGGCGGGCTGCTGACCGCGTTCGCCTGCGTCGACGGCGACGGACGGGTGCTCATGCCGTGCGGCCGCTGCCGGCAGCTGCTCGTCGAGCACGCGGCGCCCGGCATGGTGCTGGAGACGGTCTCCGGCCTGCGCACCATCGACCAGGTGCTGCCCGACGCGTTCGGCCCCCGCCAGCTGGCCGCCTTCGCCGACGGCCGCCCCGACACGGACTGAAGCCCCCGCTTCCGGGGGAAATATCGGATCGATAACGCCTGGCGCTCGCGCCCCGATCGCGTCATCCTTCGTAACACGGCCGTCCTACCCTGACCGACGGTCCGCGGAGCCCCTCACCCGCTCCGCGGCGGAACAGCACCTGACGAAGGGTCCTTCTTTGACATCGCTCACCACGCGGATCGGACTCGGCGCCGTCGCGGCGCTCGGCTCCGTCGCCCTCCTGACCGGCTGCGGCTCGGCTCCCAGCTCGACGGCCACCGGCTCCGCCGGGGCGTCGGCGTCGACCTTCCTGCCCTGCGTGGTCGGCGACGTCGGCGGCTTCAACGACCACTCCTTCAACCAGCTGTCGCTGGAGGGGGTCCAGGCGGCCGCGAAGACGCTCGGCACCACCGCCAAGAAGGTGCAGTCGCAGACCTCCACCGACTACGCGCCCGCGTTCGCGAGCCTCGTCGCGCAGAAGTGCAACTCGATCGTCGCCGCCGGCTTCCAGTTCGGCGACCCGCTGGTCGCGTCCGCGAAGGCGAACCCGAAGATCGACTACGTGATGATCGACAACACCACCACGCCGGTGCTGCCGAACGTCAAGGACGTCGTGTTCAAGACCAGCGAGGCGGGCTTCCTCGGCGGCTACGCCGCGGCCGCGTACGCGGACAAGGTCTCGAAGAGCCCGGCCGTCGCGACCTACGGCGGCCAGAAGTTCCCGACCGTCACGATCTTCATGGACGGCATCGCGGACGGCGTCGCGTACTACAACTCGCAGAAGAAGGCCGACGTCAAGATGCTCGGCTGGAGCGTGAAGTCGCAGAACGGCTCGTTCGTCGGCAACTTCACCGACCAGAACAAGTCGAAGCAGATCGCGAGCGGGTTCCTCGACCAGGGCGCGAACGTCATCGTCCCGGTCGCCGGCTCCCTCTACCAGGGCGCGGGCAAGGCCATCACGGCGGCGAAGTCGGACGCGGTCCTCGAGGGCGTGGACGCCGACGTGTTCGAGTCGGACCCGAGCGTGAAGGCGCTCATCCTGACCTCGATCATCAAGCAGGTCGACGTCGCTGCGCAGACGGCGACCGAGGACGCGGCGAAGGGCGGGACCTTCGACAACTCCACCTACATCGGCGACCTGAAGAACGGCGGCGTCGCACTCGCCCCGTTCCACGACTACGAGTCGAAGGTGCCCTCGACCCTGTCGAGCGAGCTGGACACCATCAAGGCGGGCATCATCGACGGGTCGATCACGGTCGACTCGCCGGCGGCGACCACCCTGAAGTAACCCGTCCCTGGCCGGAGCCGGGCGTCCGCCCGGCTCCGGCCTCGTTCCTGGGAGAGCACGTGCGCCTCGAGCTCCACGGCATCACCAAGGCGTTCGGCGCCCTGATCGCGAACGACCACATCGACCTCGTCGTCGAACCGGGCGAGATCCACTGCCTGCTGGGGGAGAACGGCGCGGGCAAGTCGACGCTGATGAACATCCTCTACGGCCTGCTGAAGGCCGACTCGGGGGAGATCCGGCTCGACGGCGACGTGCAGCACTTCGCGGGCCCCGGCGACGCCATGCGCGCCGGCATCGGCATGGTGCACCAGCACTTCATGCTCGTGCCCGTGTTCACGGTCGCCGAGAACCTGATGCTCGGCCACGAGCAGACCCGCGGCGGCTTCCTCGACCTGCCCGCCGCCCGCAGGCGCGTGACGGAGATCTCCGCCCGCTTCGGCTTCGACCTCGACCCCGACGCGCTCGTCGAGGACCTGCCGGTGGGCGTGCAGCAGCGCGTCGAGATCGTGAAGGCCCTCTCGCGGGACGCGAAGGTCCTGGTGTTCGACGAGCCGACCGCCGTGCTCACCCCGCAGGAGACCGACGAGCTGATGGCGATCATGCGCCAGCTGAAGGACGCCGGCACCGCGATCGTGTTCATCACCCACAAGCTGCGCGAGGTCCGCGAGGTCGCGGACCGCATCACCGTGGTCCGGCTCGGCAAGGTCGTCGGCGAGGCCGAGCCCACCGCCTCCAACGCCGAGCTCGCGTCCCTGATGGTCGGCCGCAGCGTCGAGCTGACCGTGCAGCGCACCCCCTCCGGCGGCGGCGACACCGGCCTCGCGGTCTCGGGCCTCACCGTGCTCGACCCGGCCGGCCAGGTCGTCGTCGACGACGTCGACCTCGTCGTGCGGCGCGGCGAGATCCTGGCGATCGCCGGGGTGCAGGGCAACGGGCAGACCGAGCTGACGGAGGCGATCCTCGGGCTGCAGGAGGACGTGCGGGGCTCGGTCGTGCTCGACGGGCGCGCCTTGACGGGCCTGTCCGTGCGCCAGGTGCTCGACGCCGGGGTCGGCTTCGTGCCGGAGGACCGCCAGGAGGACGCGCTGGTCGCGGAGTTCTCCATCGCCGAGAACCTCATGCTCGACCGGTCGGACGGCGCCCCGTTCGTCAAGGGCGGCGCGGTGCAGCGCCGCGACCTGGAGTCGTTCGCCGCCGCGACCGTCAAGGAGTTCGACGTCCGCGCGCAGGGCATCGACACGCATGTCGGCCGGCTGTCCGGCGGGAACCAGCAGAAGGTCGTGCTGGCCAGGGAGCTCTCCCGCTCCCTTCGTCTGCTCGTCGCCGCGCAGCCGACGCGCGGGCTCGACGTGGGCTCGATCGAGTTCGTGCACGAGCGCATCGTGGCGACGCGGGACGAAGGGGTGCCGGTGATCGTGATCTCGACCGAGCTGGACGAGGTCGCGGCGCTCGCCGACCGGATCGCGGTGATGTACCGGGGCCGGATCGTCGGCATCGTGGCCGGCGACACGTCCCGCGACGTGCTCGGCCTGATGATGGCCGGCGAGCTGCCCGACGGCGTGCAGGTCGCGGCGTGACCGGCACGAGCGCGGCCGGCGCCGTCCCGGTCGGCGACACCGGGCTCGTCGGCGGCGGGGTCGATCCCGACCAGATCCCGCCGGAGGAGCGCGCACGGCTGCCGAAGCAGCCGGACGGCCGGTTCCGCGCGACGCTGATCGCGATCCGCGACGGCAGCGCGCTGACCACGGTGCTCGCGGTCGTGATCGCCCTCGTCGTCGGCGCGGTGCTGATCGCGGCGACGAACCCCACGGTGCAGAGCACCGCCGGGTACTTCTTCGCGCGGCCCACCGACATGCTCGCGGCGATCTGGGCGTGCGTCTCCGGCTCCTACGCCGCGCTGTTCCAGGGCGGCGTCTACGACTTCTCGCAGACGAACCCGCTCGTCGCCCTCCAGTCCCTCGGCCACTCGATCGGCTTCGCGACGCCGCTGATCGCCGCGGGGCTCGGCATCGCGGTCGCGTTCCGCTCGGGCGTCTTCAACATCGGCGGCCAGGGCCAGGTGCTGATGGGCGCAGCGTTCGCCGGCTACGTCGGCTTCACCTGGGACGGCCCGCCGGTGATCACGCTGCTCGTCGCGGTGCTGTTCGGCCTGCTGGGAGGCGGTCTGCTCGCCGGCCTCGTCGGGGTGCTGAAGGCCCGCACCGGCGCGAACGAGGTGATCGTCACGATCATGCTCAACTACGTCGTCTACTACCTGCTCGACTTCGCGCTGCAGACGCCGCTGCTGCAGGACCCGAAGTCGGTGAACCCGATCAGCCCGCCCACGAACGCGAGCGCCGTGTTCTTCCCGGTGCTGCCGCCCGACTACCACGTCAACGTCGGCTTCCTGCTGGCGATCGCCGCGACCTTCGCCTGCTCCTGGCTGCTGTCCCGCTCGAGCATCGGGTTCAAGATGCGCGCGGTCGGCGAGAACCCGCGCGCCGCCCGCGTCGCGGGCATCGAGGTGGACCGCGTCCTCACCGCGGCCATGGTGATCTCCGGCGTGCTCGTCGGCTTCGCCGGCGTGTACCAGGTGCTCGGCACCACGACCACGGGCTTCACGAGCGGCGTCGACGCCGGCATCGGCTTCAACGCGATCACGGTGGCGCTGCTCGGCCGCTCGCGGCCGTGGGGCGTGTTCTGGGCGGGGATCCTGTTCGGGGTGTTCCAGGCGGGGGGCTACACGATGCAGGCGGCGCAGAACGTCGACATCAACGCGGTGCAGGTCGTGCAGTCGGTGATCGTGCTCTTCATCGCCGCGCCGCCGCTGGTGCGCACGATCTTCCGCCTGCCGCAGCCCAAGGCGGTGACGGCATGACCGCGACGGCCGTGGCCCCCTCCGCGGTGAAGGGCGTGAGCTACAAGACCCCGATCGCGCTCGGCGCCTTCTCCGTGCTGGCGATCCTGCTGTTCGTGGTCTTCGCCCGGGACGGCGTCTCGACGTTCTCCTTCGCGCAGACGGGCACGATCACGCTGCCGGCCGTCGGGTTCCCGGTGCGCGGCACCGGGCTCGTCGTCGCCGTGCTCGCCGTGCTGCTCGCCGTCGCCGCGACGGCGCTGGTCCGCCTCCGCGGCGCCGCCCCGCGCTGGATCGTCGTCGTGTTCGCGCTGCTGCTCGTCGTCGGCTTCCTCGTCTGGGCGACCGCGGGCCAGCGGCTGCCGATCATCGGCCTGCTGACCGGCTCGCTCGCGCTCGCCGCGCCGCTGATCTTCGGCGCGCTCGGCGGGGTCGTCTCCGAGCGCGTCGGCATCGTGAACATCGCGATCGAGGGCCAGCTGCTCGCCGGCGCGTTCGTGTCCGCCGTGCTCGCCTCCGTCACGCAGAACCTGCTCGTGGGCCTGATCGGGGCGGTCGTCGCCGGCACCCTGGTCTCGTTCGTGCTGGCCGCGCTGTCGATCAAGTACGTCGTCAACCAGGTGATCGTCGGCGTCGTGCTGAACGTGCTGGTGCTCGGGCTGACCACGTTCCTGTACCAGGCGGTGCTGATCCCGTCGACGGACGTGCTCAACTCGCCGCCGACGTTCTCGAACCTCGCGATCCCAGGGTTGTCCCTGATCCCGGTGATCGGCGCCGTGCTGTTCGACCAGTCGATCGTCACGTACCTGATGATCGTCGCGGTGGTCGTGGTGTGGATCGGGCTGACCCGCACCCGCTGGGGCCTCCGGCTGCGCGCGGTCGGCGAGCACCCGCAGGCCGCCGACACCGTCGGCATCAACGTGTCGGCGACGCGGTTCTGGAACGTGGCGCTCGCGGGCGCGATCGTGGGGCTCGGCGGCGCGTACTTCACGCTCGGCTCGGTCGGGTCGTTCAGCCAGAACATCACCTCCGGCGCGGGCTACATCGCCCTCGCAGCGGTGATCTTCGGCCGCTGGGACCCGCTGCGAGCCTCCGCCGCGGGCCTGCTGTTCGGCTTCGCGAGCCAGGTGGCGAACATCCTGGGGATCGTCGGCAGCCCCGTGCCGTCCGACATCCTGCTGACCCTGCCCTACGTCGTCACGATCATCGCGGTCGCGGGCCTGGTCGGCCGCGTGCGTGGGCCGGCCGCGGCCGGGCGGCCGTACCTCAAGGGCTGAGCGCGAGCTTCAGCAGGCTGCAAGCACTTGAGCAGGCCGCAGGGCCGCCTGGCAGCCTGCTGAAGCGCGGACAGCCTGCCGAAGTGCTCACCGAGCACTTGTACAGGCCACGAGCACTTCGGCAGGACGCGCGCACTTGAGCAGGTCGCGCGCACTTGAGCAGGCCGCAGGGGCGCCTGGCAGCCTGCTGAAGCGCGGACAGCCTGCTGAAGTGCTCAGAGGGAGGCGAGGAGGCCCTCGATCAGGCGGAGGGACTCGGTCACCACCGCGTCCAGCAGGGCGGCGCCCTTCGCGGCCGTCGCCGGGCCCGGGTCGCCGAAGACGCCGGACTCGCTGAAGGGGTGCATGCGCATCGGCACCGAGCCGAACCCCGGCGGGAAGTCGGGGTAGACCGCCGCCGCGCCGCCCTGCACGAGGCGCGGGGCGATCGCCAGCACGAGCGAGGTCTCGATCTCCTCCGCGTGCATCAGGCCCGGCGCCGCCGGCCGGGACTCCCGGAGGCGCTCCGCCGCCTCGTCGAGGCCGGGATGGTCGAGCACCACGGCCCGGACCCCGTCCGCCTGCAACGCGGCCGCCGCGCGGGCGAGGGGCGCGCGGTTGCCCCAGTCGCCGTTGACGACCACCAGCAGCCGGGCGCCGGCCGCCGCGGCGCCCCGACCGATGTCGACGGCCAACGCCTCCACCGTCTCCGGGCGCAGCGTCACCGTGCCCGGGTAGCCGGACATGTTCCAGGTCGCGCCGTACCCGACGGCCGGCAGCAGCGCCGCGTCGAGCGCGTCCGCCACCCGGTCCGCGACGGCCTGCGCGGTCAGCGTGTCCGTGGCGAGCGGGAGGTGCGGCCCGTGCTGCTCGAGCGCGCCGACCGGCAGCACCGCGACGCCGCGGCCGCCGGAGAGGTGGGCGACCAGCTGCGGGGCCGTCGCGTCCTCCGCCCTCAGCACGTCTCCTCGTTCAGGTCGTTCCGGCGGTGCGCGGGGCCGGCATCGTCCCTGAGCGACGTGTCGGCGAGAACAGCCTGACCGAGGGAGCCGATCACGGCGCGTAGTCCTGGATGCGGCGGCCGTGCGAGCGGTCCCGCAGCTGCGGGACCCGGGCGGTGAGGCCGTCGATCGCCTCCTGCACGTCGATCGTGGTCAGCCGCCCCTCGTCGACCACGACCCGACCGTCGACGAGCACGGTGCGGACGTCCGCCTCCTGGACGCTGAGCACCAGCGCGGCGGCGACGTCGTGCAGCGGCTGGAGGTGCGGGCGGTCGAGCGCGACGAGCACGACGTCGGCCCGCCGACCGGGGAGCAGGGCGCCGACGCGGTCGCCGAGCCCCGCGGTCAGCGCGCTCTGCCGCGTGGCGAGATCGAGCGCGTGCGCGCTCGTCAGCCACGTCGCGTCCGCCTCCTTCTGCTTCTCGACCAGGGCGAGCAGGCGCAGGCTCTCCAGCACGCTGAGGGTGTTGCCGGAGGCGGGCCCGTCGGTGCCGATGCCGACCGGGACGCCCGCGTCGTGCAGCAGCCGCACCGGCGTCGTGCTCTGCTGCGCGTGCTTCAGGTAGACCTTGTCGCACGCGGCGACACCGATCCGGTCCGCAACCGGCGCGAGCCAGCGCACGTCGTCCGGGGTGATGCCGGCGCCGTGCGCGATGATCGCGCCGGCCTCGAGCACGCCCGTGTCGTGCAGCACCTGCATCGGCGTGACGCCGCGGCTCTCGAGGCTCGAGTCGGTCTGGAACATGCCCTCCGCGGCATGGATGTGGACGCGGACGCCGAGCTCGGTCGCGATCCGCGCGGTGCGCTCGAGGTCGGCGTCGTCGACCGTGTACGTCGCGTGCGGGCCGAGCATCGCGGTGATGCGGCCGTCGGCGGCGCCGTGCCACTCGGCCGCGAACGCGGCGGAGCGGTCGAGCCCGGCCGGGCCCTCGGAGGAGAAGTAGGTCGGTGCCAGCACCGCCCGCGCACCCGCGGCCGACACCTCCTTCGCGATCTCGTCCATCGAGAAGTAGTGGTCGGCGAACGTCGTGACCCCGGCCAGCAGCATCTCGCCGATCGCGAGCCGTGCCCCGAGGGCGACGTCCCGCGGGGTCATGTTCACCTCCATCGGCCAGATGTGGTCGTTGAACCAGGAGTGCACCGGCACGTCCTCCGCCGAGCCGCGGAACATGGTCATCGCGGAGTGGGTGTGGCAGTTGATCAGCCCCGGCATGGCGAGCCGGCCGCGGCCGTCCAGCGCGCGGGCGCCGGCGCGCTCCGCCTCAGGGGTCGTGCCGGTGGGGCGCACCCACGCGATCACGCCGTCGAGAACGCCGATGTCGTGGTGCTCGAGCAGCACCGCGGTCGCCCGCCGCGCGGCCGGGTCGTCGGGGTAGCCGGGCGCGGCCGGCTCGGTGTGGGTGAGCACGGTCGCATCGGTCACGATCAGGTCCACCGGAGGCACGCGAGCAGCCTAGGGATCGCGCTCGACGCGGTCATCGGCCCCGCGGCCGAGCACCGGCCCGCGGAGCGGTCATCCGCCGGCCAATGGGGGCAGGGCACCCTCGGGCGGCACGGGTCCCGGAGTCCGACAGCAGGAAGAACGGAGCACGTCGGCAGGAAGGATCCACGTCGGCAGGAAGAATCGGGCCGGTTCTTCCTGCCGGAGCGAATTCTTCCTGCTGAAGTGCTCGGGCCTCCCGGAGCCCGGAGCCCGGAGCCCGGAGCCCGGAGCGCGGGCCGCAGGATCGGCGGGGCGGTCTGGAAGACTCGGCGGGTCGGAAGGACGGCTCATGCTCACGGATCTCGAGGGCGTCGACCTCTGGGACGGCACCGCCCATCGCGGCCCGTCCACCCTGCGGTTCGCGCACGCGGGCAGCGACGCGGTCGTCGCCTCGGTGGAGCCGGCGAGCGCCTCCTCCGGCCTCACCGCGGTGCCCGGCCTCATCGACACCCACGTGCACCTGATCGGCGAGTCCACCGGCGCGCGCGTCGACTTCCTCACCTGGCCGCTCACGACGCGGGCGGAGGAGCGGGTGCTGCACGGCCTCGCGAACGCCCGCCGCGCCCTGGCCGCCGGCGTCACGACCCTGCGCGACCTCGCCGCGGACGACGTGCAGTTCTCCCTCCGGCGCGCGCTCGACGCGGGGGTGGTGCAGGGGCCGCGGCTCGTTGCGCACGGCGTCGTCGGCATGACCGGCGGGCACGCGGACCTGTTCACGCCGCCCGCGGTCGTCGACCGCCCGCCGGTGGCGGACGGACCCGACGAGTGCCGGCGCCTCGTGCGGCACTGGGCGCGATCGGGGTCGGACGGCATCAAGATCGCCACCAGCGGCGGGGTCCTGTCCGTCGGCGACCGCCCCGGCTGGCGGGGCTACACCCGCGCGGAGGTCGCCGCCATCGTCGACGAGGCGCACGCGCTCGGCCTGCGGGTCGCCGCGCACGCGCACACCGAGGCGGGCATCGAGCTGGCGCTCGACGAGGGCGTCGACTCCATCGAGCACGGCACGCTCGTCACCGCCGAGCAGGCGGCGCGGATCGCGGCGGCGGGGATCACCGTCGCGCCGACGCTGCTGATCAACGACCGGATCGCCGCGGGCCGCGGCGCCTCGCCCGAGCAGGCGGCGAAGGCGGTCGAGCTCGTGGCGGAGCGGGACCAGCGCCTCCGGGCCGCCGTCGCGGCCGGGGTCGACCTCGTGCTCGGCACCGATGCGAACGGCTTCCACGTCGGCTTCGGGGAGGAGCACCTGGAGCTCGTCAGGATGGCCGAGGTGCTCGGCTGGTCGGCCGAGCGCGCGCTGCGGTCCGCGACCTCCCGCGCGGCCGCCGCGATCGGCCGCGACGACCTGGGCCGGCTCGTGCCGGGTGCGAAGGCGGACCTCGTGCTCGTCCGCGGCGCGCCGTGGCGGGACCTCGGCGCGCTCGCACTGGAGGCGATCGTGGCCGTCGTCGTGCGCGGCCGCGTGGTGCACGGCGCCGTCCCGCCCGGCCTCCGCGATCAGGGGACCTCCCGGTCGTAGCGTGCGCGCATGCGCTTCGTCGGTGGAGCGGCCGCGGCCGCGCTGTCCCTGCTCCTGCTGACCGGCTGCGGATCGCAGGCGACGCAGTCCATGAGGACGCCGTCGGTGACCGTCGCTCCGACCATCGCGACGCCGACGCCGACCATGACGCCGACCCCCTCCCCGACGGCCGCGAGCACCGCGGACCCCGGGCAGGACCCGGAGCCGGCACCGACGCCGGCCGGGCTCGACCCGAACCGGCCGAAGGGCCAGTGCCCCGACGACGCGATCGGGGTCGCGGTCGCGCCGGACGCCGACGGCGGCGCGGCCGGCAGCCGCTACTCGACCGTCTTCTTCACGAACACCGGCGGGGAGACGTGCGTGCTGCGGGGCGCGCCCGGCGTCTCGGTGGTGGGGGAGGGGGACGGCACGCAGCTGGGGCGGCCCGCCGACCGCCTCCAGACCGGGGTCAGGACCGTGACGCTCGCGGACGGCGCGACGGCGGTCGCGACGCTGCGGATCACCAACATCGCTCCGGACGGCGGCCCGCTCGACGGCTGCACCGTGGTGCGCGGCGGCGGGTACCGGGTGTACCCGCCGCACTCGAAGCGGGCGTTCTTCGTCGAGGACCCGGAGGCCGTCGCCTGCTCGCCCGGACCGGAGTTCATGACGGTCGGGCCGGTCGCGCTGCAGAGGCCCTGACGCGATCCGCCTGGACCGGTCGACGGACCCGGGATGTATCTGGTAGATATATCCCGTGGTGCGAGCGAGTCAGACGGATGCGGCGGTGCTCGGCGCGCTGACCACGGGGCCGATGAGCGGCTACGCGGTGCGCGCCGCGATCCGCGACGTGCTCGGGCACTTCTGGAGCGAGAGCTACGGGCAGATCTACCCGACCCTCCGCTCGCTGGAGCAGAGCGGACTCGTCGACCGCCGCGAGCCGGACGGCGCCTTCGCGATCACGGCCTCGGGGCGGGAGCGGCTGCTCGAGCTGCTGTCCGCACCCGCGCGGGTCGAGCCCGCGCGGAACGGCCTGCTGCTGCGGCTGTTCTTCGGGGAGGTGCTCGGCGCGCCCGCCTGCCGCGCTCTGCTGGTCGAGGCCCGGGACCGGGCGCGGGAGCAGCTCGACCGGTACGAGGCGATCGAGGCCGGGATCGCGACGGAGCCCGAGCACGCGAGCCGGGCGCCGTACTGGCGCATCACGCTCGGCGCCGGCCGGCACGGAGCCCTCGCGACGATCGCGTGGGCCGAGGAGAGCCTGCGGGCGCTGGAGGAGCAGCCGTGATGTCCAGCCGTCTCGTCCGCGGCGCGGCCGTCGCTGCGATCGGCGGGGTGCTCGCCCTCGCCGGGTTCCAGGTCGCGCTGGCCGCGGGAGCGCCGCTGGGCAGGGCCGCGTGGGGCGGGACGCACCCGGGGGTGCTGCCCGTGGAGCTGCGCGCGGCGAGCGGGGTCTCGGCCGGCGTGTGGATCCTGGGCGCGTCCGTCGTCGCCGCGCGTGCCGGCTTCGGCCCGGGCGGCGGGGTCCTCGGGAGGGGGATCTGGGCCGTGATCGTCGTGCTGCTGCTCGGCGCGCTCGCGAACCTGGCCTCCTCCAGCCCCTGGGAGCGCGGCCTGTGGTTCCCCGTCGCCTGCGTGCTGGCGCTGCTCTGCGGCCTGGTGGCGCGGGGCAACCGGCACCCGCGCCCCTGACGGCCCACGACGCCGGCGGCGCCGCTGCCGTACCGTGACGCGGTGACCGAAGCATTCGACGCCGTGGATCTGATCGTCGCGAAGCGGGAGCGGCGCACGCTGCCGACCGACGGGATCCGCTGGCTGGTCGACGCGTTCACCCGCGGCGTCGTCGCCGACGAGCAGATGGCCGCGTGGGCGATGGCGGTGCTGCTGAACGGGATGGACCGCCGGGAGATCCGCGACCTCACGCTCGCGATGATCGACTCGGGCGAGCGGATGACGTTCGAGGGCCTCGGCCGGCCGACGGTCGACAAGCACTCCACGGGCGGGGTCGGGGACAAGATCACCCTGCCGCTCGCGCCGCTCGTGGCCTCCTTCGGCATCGCGGTGCCGCAGCTGTCCGGCCGCGGGCTGGGCCACACCGGCGGCACGCTCGACAAGCTGGAGTCGATCGCGGGGTGGCGCCCCGACCTCGATCCGGCGGCGCTGCGTGCGCAGCTCGCCGACGTCGGGGCCGCGATCTGCGCCGCCGGCGGCGACCTCGCGCCCGCCGACAAGCGGCTCTACGCCCTGCGCGACACCACCGGGACCGTCGAGTCGATCCCGCTGATCGCCTCCAGCATCATGTCGAAGAAGATCGCGGAGGGGACCGCCGCGCTCGTGCTCGACGTCAAGTTCGGCTCCGGCGCCTTCATGCGCGAGTCCGCGATGGCGGAGGAGCTCGCGCGCACGATGGTCGCGCTCGGCACCGACGCGGGCGTCACCACCGTCGCCCTGCTCACCGACATGTCCGTGCCCCTCGGGCTGACGAGCGGCAACGCCATCGAGGTCGAGGAGAGCGTGGAGGTGCTGGCGGGAGGAGGCCCTGCGGACGTGCGCGAGCTGACCCTCGCCCTCGCGGCGGAGATGCTCGCGCTCGGCGGGCTGCCGGACGCGGACCCGGCGGCCGCGCTCGACGACGGGCGCGCGATGGACGTGTGGCGGCGCATGATCCGGGCGCAGGGCGGCGACCCCGACGCCGCGCTGCCGGTCGCGCGGGAGCGGCACACCGTCGTGGCGGAGGCGGACGGCGTGCTGCTCGAGCAGGACGCGATGGCGGTCGGGGTGGCCGCGTGGCGGCTCGGCGCCGGCCGCGCCCGGCAGGGCGAGGCCGTGCAGCACGCGGCCGGGGTCCGCCTCCACGCGAAGCGCGGCGACGTGGTGCGGGCCGGGCAGCCGCTCGCGACCCTGCTCACCGACGACCCGGGCCGCCTGCCCCGCGGGCTCGAGGCGATCGCGGGCGCGCACGTGATCGCCCCGGCGGGGACCCCGGTCCCCGAGCGCCCTCTGGTCGCCGCCCGCATCGCCTGACCTCGCTGGTTCCCGGTACATCCCCCAGGGTCTCCCGACGGCTCGCCGGGCTACCCTGGCCTCGTGGCGGGGTGGCTGTTGTGGGGCGACGTCGATGCGGCGACCCTGCCGAAGGTGTCCCTGCACGACCACCTGGACGGCGGGCTGCGGCCCGCGACGATCCTCGAGCTCGCGGCCGAGTCGGGGGTCGGGGTGCCGGAGCACGACGCGGACGCGCTCGGCGCGTGGTTCCGCGAGCGCGCCGACTCCGGCTCGCTGGTCGAGTACCTCACCACGTTCGCGGTGACGACGGGCGTCATGCAGACCGCGCCCGCGCTCGAGCGGGTGGCGCGGGAGTTCGTGCTCGACCTCGCCGACGACGGCGTCGTGTACGGCGAGGTGCGCTGGGCGCCCGAGCAGCACCTGCAGGGCGGCCTGTCGCTCGACGGCGCGGTGGAGGCGGTGCAGCGCGGGCTCGACGCCGGCGTGGACGCCGCGCGGCACGGCGGGCGGACGATCCGGGTCGGCCAGCTGGTCACCGCGATGCGGCACGCGGAGCGGTCGCTCGAGATCGCGGAGCTCGCCGTGCGCCACCGCGACGCGGGCGTCGTGGGCTTCGACATCGCCGGCGCGGAGGCCGGCTTCCCCGCCTCCCGGCACCGCATCGCGTTCGACTACCTCGCCGAGCACTGCTTCCCCGCGACGGTGCACGCGGGGGAGGCGGACGGCATCGAGTCGATCCGCTCCGCTCTCCTCGACGGCCGGGCGCTGCGCCTCGGGCACGGCGTGCGCATCGCGGAGGACCTGGTCGTCGAGCGCGAGGACGGCGACCGGTCGTACGTGACCGTCGGCCGGACCGCGCGGTGGGTGCGCGACCGGGAGATCCCGCTCGAGCTCTCGCCGTCCTCCAACCTGCAGACCGGCGCGATCGCGCAGTGGGGCGAGCGGCTCGAGGACCACCCCTTCGACCTGCTGTACCAGCTGGGCTTCCGCGTGACGGTGAACACGGACAACCGCTTGATGAGCGGCACGAGCCTGTCGAAGGAGCTCGCGCTGCTGACCGAGGCGTTCGACTACGACCTCGACGACCTGCTCACGTTCCAGCTGAACGCGGCGGAGGCGGCGTTCCTGCCGCTCGAGGACCGCGAGGAGCTCGTCGACCGCATCACCGGCGGCTTCGAGGCGATCGACTAGGAGGCGGCGTGCTGATCCTCACCGTGTGCGGGGCCGGCGTGGGGACCAGCGAGATCCTCCGCGTCACCGCGACGAGGGCGCTGCAGCGCCTCGGCATCGAGGCGGACGTGCGCGCCACCGACAGCGAGCACGTGCACGGGCTGAGCGAGGACGCGCAGGTGGTCCTGGCTACGGCCGAGCACGTCGCCGCGATCGGCCGCACCTACGCGCAGATCATCGTGGTCGACAACATCCTCGATCAGGTCGAGCTGGAGCGGAAGCTGGCCGACGCCCTGGAGTAGCCCACTTCGCCAGTCCTGGCGCTTTCGGCTCCCGGGGATCAGCGGCGGGGCGCGAGCAGCGTCCTCGCCTCGGCGGAGAGCAGCGGCGCGACGGTCCTCCACGGCACGGTGTACACGCGGAGGCCGTGGCCGCCCAGCTGGTAGTCCTGGAAGTGGACCTGGAAGCCGGTGCGCGTGGTCTGCCAGGCCGTCCAGTTGGCCGCCCTCGGCGCCAGGCCGCTGCGGTCGGTGACCGGCTCGTCCTGCCTCGCGGCGATCCGCTCGACCTCGCGGCCGAGCACGGTGAACGCCGAGCGCTGGTGCTTGAACACGTCGGACAGCACGATCGGCGCACCGGTCCGCGCGACGAGCGCGACGGTCGCCACCGTGTCGGTGGGATGCGCGGCGCGGTCGAAGTAGTCGGCGTACTCGGTGACCACCTGCACGGTCCTGCCGTCGTTCGTCGTCACCCGGCCGGAGCCGCCGAGGGTGTGGTGCACCCGGTCGCCTCCGAGCGTCTCCTTCGCCGTGGCGCGGATCGTCGTCCAGGCGGAGGAGCGGACGCGCCGGTTCACCGTGACGGCGGCGCCGGAGCCCGCGAACACGGGGATCGCGACGTCGTAGGTGAGCGATCCCTCCGTCCCCTTCAGGTGGTCGGTCCGCACGACGTGGAGGCCGCGCGTCGTGGCGGCGGACACGGCCGCCGTCGGTGCGGCCTGCGCGGCGACGGCGCCGAGCGGGGCGACGGACAGGACGAGCGCGGTCGCGGCGGTGAGCGCGACGGTCCGCCGGCGGGGGCGGGAGGCGGAGGAGCGGTGCACCCCCGCAGCATGCCGCCGCGCGACCCCGGCGCGCCACGGGCCCGCGGACCGGGCGCGCCGCCGTTCATCGTCCGTCCACCCTCTGTGCTGCAGGTCCGGTGGGCCTCCCTTCGTTCCGTAGGTCTGGTGGACCTACGAAACGGAACCGGCGCGCGGAACGACCGGGGTCAGCGGCCGAGGAGGGGACCGACGCCGGCCCGCAGCGCGTCCAGCGCCTCGGCCGTCTCCGCCGCGCGCGCCTCCGGCGTCGCCGCGTCCGAGTGCACATCGAGGTACACCTTCAGCTTCGGCTCGGTGCCGGAGGGGCGCACGATCACGCGGGCGCCGCGCTCGAGGGAGTACCGCAGCGCGTCGGTGGCCGGCAGCCCGCCGTCGCCCGACGCCAGGTCGTCCGCCGCGAGCACCGCCAGGCCCCCGATCGACGACGGCGGGGCGGAGCGCAGCCGGGCCGTCATCGCCGCGATCTCCGCGAGGTCGTCGACCCGCACGGAGACCTGGTCCGAGTCGAACCGCCCGATCGCCGCCTCCACGTCGCCGAGCAGGTCGAGCAGCGTGCGGCCGCCGCGCCGCAGCTCGATCGCGGCGGCCAGCACGGCGACGAGCGCCGAGATCCCGTCCTTGTCCCGCACCACGTCGGGATCGACGAGGTAGCCGAGCGCCTCCTCGAACCCGAAGAGCAGGCCGGGCGCGCGGGAGATCCACTTGAACCCGGTCAGGGTCTCGACGGCGAGGAACCCGAAGTGCTCGGCGATCCGCGCGAGCCCCGGCGTCGAGACGATCGAGCAGGCGAGCGTGCCGCCGACCGGGCCGGCCGTCGAGGCGATCCGCCAGCCGAGCAGCAGGCCGACCTGGTTCCCGGTCAGCCGGTGCCAGCCGTCGTCGCGCGGGACCGCCACGGCGAGCCGATCGGCGTCCGGGTCGTTCGCGAGAACCAGCGCGGCGCCGGAGGCGGTCGCGAGCGCGGTCGCGAGATCGAGCGTGCCAGGCTCCTCCGGGTTCGGGAAGGGCGCGGTCGGGAAGGAGCCGTCCGGCTCGGCCTGCTCCGGCACGACGACCGGCGCGGGCAGGCCGGCGGCGACGAGCACGCGCCGCGCGGTCTCGAGGCCGACGCCGTGCATCGGCGTGTACACCCACGGCAGGTCCCCGGCGGGGGAGGCGGAGGGGATCGCGGCCGTCGCGGCGACGTAGCGGTCGAGCACCCCCTCGTCGGCGACGGCGTACCCGGCGCGTGGCAGCGGCGCCGCGTCGGCGACCACCGCCTCGATCTGCGCGAGCACCTCGCCGTCGGCGGGCGGGACCAGCTGCGAGCCGGCATCGGCGCCGCCCAGGTACAGCTTGTAGCCGTTGTCCGGCGCCGGGTTGTGGGACGCGGTGATCATCACCCCCGCGTCGGCGGCGAGGTCACGGACCGCGAAGGCGAGCACGGGCGTCGGCAGCGCGCGCGGGAGGAGCGTGGCCGCGATCCCGGCGCCGGCGAGCACGGCTGCGGCGTCCTCGGCGAAGACCCGGGAGTTCCGGCGGCCGTCGTAGCCGACGACCGCCGTCGGCGCGCCTCCGCGGGCCAGCAGGTGCCGGGCGAGTCCCGCCGTGGTCTGCTGCACCACGACGCGGTTCATCCGCAGCGGCCCGGCGCCGAGCGGCCCGCGCAGGCCGGCGGTGCCGAACTCGAGCCGGCCGCCGAAGCGCTCGGCGAGGCCCTTCCCGTCGTGGTCGGCGAGCAGCGCCTCGATCTCGGCCCGCGTCTCGGGGTCGGGATCGAGCGCCAGCCAGTCGCGGGCGGCGGCCTCGAGCGGGCTCATCGCCGCTCGAGGTCCTCCGCGATGCGGACCACGATCCGCGACAGCAGCCCCGCGAGGCGCTCCTCCGCGTTCCGGCCGGCCTCCAGGACCTCCTCGTGGTTCAGGGGGCTGTCCGAGATGCCGGCGGCGAGGTTCGTGATCAGGCTGATGCCGAACACCTCGACGCCCGCCTCCCGCGCCGCGACCGCCTCCAGCGCGGTCGACATGCCGACGATCGTGCCGCCGATCGCGCGCGCCATGCGCACCTCGGCGGGCGTCTCGAACTGCGGGCCGCGGAACTGCACGTAGACGCCCTCGTCGAGGCTCGGGTCGACCTCGCGGGCGAGGTCGCGCAGGCGCTTCGCGTACAGGTCCGTCACGTCGATGAACGTCGCGCCCTCGAGCGGCGACGCGGCCGTCAGGTTGATGTGGTCCGAGATCAGGACCGGGGTGCCGGGTTCCCACGACGGGTCTATGCCGCCTGCGCCGTTCGTCAGCACCATGATCCGGGCGCCCGCGGCCGCCGCGGTGCGCACGCTGTGCACGACGCGGCGCACGCCCCTGCCCTCGTAGAAGTGGGTCCGCGCGCCGATCACGAGCGCGTGCAGGCCGTTCGGCAGCCGCACCGAGGTCAGCGTGCCCGAGTGGCCGGGGATGCCGGAGGCGGTGAAGCCGGGGACCTCCTCCGCGGGGATGCGGGCGACGACCTCGCCGAGACGGCCGGCGGCCTGCCCCCAGCCGCTGCCGAGCGTCAGCGCGACGTCGTGCCGCTCGACGCCGGTGCGGCGGGCGATCTCCGCGGCGGCGAGCTGCGCGACGGCGGTCGGCGGGGAGGTGGGATCGTCGAGCGACGGCGCGGCCATCCCCGCAGCCTATTGATGCGGACAGGGTGGTCTCGAGGTCGCTGCGCTCGCCTCTCGACCAGCGGGGCAGGCCGCTGCAACGCCGCCGCGCGCGCGAATACTGTGACGGGGTGAGCTACGAGTTCGAGCGGAACCACCGGATCGTCGTCGTCGGCGGCGGGCCCGGCGGGTACGAGGCGGCGCTGGCCGGAGCCCAGCTGGGCGCGGAGACCACGCTGATCGAGCGCTCCGGCGTGGGCGGCTCCGCGGTGCTGACCGACGTCGTGCCCTCCAAGACGCTGATCGCGACCGCGAACTCGATGGGCGCCATCCAGCGCATCGCGCGGCTCGGCGTGCGGTTCTCGGTGCCGAACGAGGCCGGCCGCCAGGTCGCCCCGGTGGTCGCGGTCGACCTCCGCGCGGTGAACCGGCGCCTCAAGGACCTCGCGAACCAGCAGTCGGAGGACATGCGCGCGAACCTCGAGCACGCCGGCGTGCGGATCGTGATCGGTGAGGGGCGCCTCGACGGGCCGGGCAAGGTGATCGTCTCGACCGGGCACGGCAAGCGCGCACACGACTTCGACGAGATCGAGGCCGACACCACCGTGATCGCGACGGGTGCGAGCCCGCGGAAGCTGCCGACGGCCATGCCCGACGGGGAGCGGATCCTCACCTGGACGCAGCTGTACGAGCTGGACGAGGTGCCGGAGCACATCATCGTTGTCGGGTCCGGCGTGACCGGCGCGGAGTTCGCCTCCGCGTACATGCAGCTGGGCAGCGAGGTGACGCTGATCTCGAGCCGCGACCGCGTGCTGCCAGGCGAGGACGCCGACGCCGCGGCCCTGCTCGAGGACGTCTTCACCCGCGGCGGCATGCACCTGATGTCGCAGAGCCGCGCGACGAAGGTCGAGCGCGACGGCGACGAGGTCGTCGTCACCCTCGCCGATGGCCGGCAGATCCGGGGCAGCCACTGCCTCATGGCCGTCGGATCCGTGCCCAACACCGCGGGGCTCGGGCTGCAGGAGGCGGGCGTGCAGCTGGACGCGTCGGGGCACATCCGCGTCAACCGCGTCGCTTCCACCTCCCGCCCGTCCGTCTACGCGGCCGGCGACTGCACGACGTTCCTGCCGCTCGCCTCCGTCGCCTCGCAGCAGGGCCGCACCGCCGTGTTCCACGCGCTCGGCGACGCCGTCGTGCCGACCGAGCTGCGGAACGTGTCGAGCAACATCTTCACGGCGCCGGAGATCGCCTCGGTCGGCTGGACGCAGCGGCAGATCGAGGACGGCATCGCGCAGGGCGAGATCTACAAGCTGGCGCTCGAGACCAACCCCCGGGCGAAGATGCAGAGCATGAAGGACGGCTTCGTGAAGCTGTTCGCGCGCACCGGGTCGGGGACGGTCATCGGGGGCGTCGTCGCGGCGCCCCGCGCCTCCGAGCTGATCCTGCCGATCGCCCTGGCGGTCGAGCACCGGCTCACGGTCGACCAGCTCGCTCGCGCGTTCAGCGTGTACCCGAGCCTGTCGGGCGCGATCACCGACGCGGCCAGAGCGATGCACATCGTCGCCTGATCCGGGCGCCGGAGGGCCCGATCGCGCACGACCCGACCGGGCTTCCTGGGCGGCAGCCCTGCGGACCGTATCGGGATGCCAGGAAGGCGCCGTGGCGGGGCGATGTCCGGGAGATGGTTTGGTGGTCGGACAGATCTCCTGCCCGACGCGAACGAAGGAGTTCCTCCATGAGACGCACCATCGTGGCCGGCGCGGTCATCGGCCTGATCGCGGCGATCGGCGTGACCGCTCCCGCGCAGGCGAGCCCCGCGACCCACCCGGTGCCGAAGGCGACCGTCGGGCTCTTCCACGGGGTGCCGAACACGCCCGTCGACGTGTACCTCGGGAAGACGAGGATCGCGGACGACTTCCAGCCAGGCACCTTCGTCGGCGGCCTGCAGGTCGACGGCGGCACGTACACGGTGCGGATCACCGCGGCCGACGCGACCAGCTGGAAGCACCCGATCGTCAAGTCCAGGGTGTCGTTCAAGGGCGGCAAGAACTACTCCGTCATCGCGCACCTGACGAAGCGGGGCGCGCCCACGGTGACGAAGTACCGCAACGACGTCTCCCCGGTGCAGCACGGCCAGGCCCGCGTGACGGTCCGCCACGTCGCCGCCGCGCCGGCCGTGGACGTGCGGGCGGACGGGAAGCGGATCGTCTCCTGGCTGAAGAACCCGCGCGAGGCGGTCCTGACCGCGCCGGTCGGGACGTACAGCACGAAGGTGACCCTCGCCGGCTCGAAGAAGGCCGTGCTGGGCCCGGTCGACCTGACGCTCGCGAAGGACACCAACACGATCGTCTACGCGTGGGGCAGCGCGAAGGACGGCACGCTCGCCCTCACGCCGCGGGTGGTGCCGACGCAGCCGCGCCCGTAGCGCGCACGCAGGAGGGCCGGACGGCGACGCCGCCCGGCCCTCCTCGCGTCCCCGGCTCAGGCCGGGACCGGCACCTCGTCGAGGATCTCGAGCAGCACCGTGCCCGAGGACACGGTGGTCCCCGGCGCGGCCGTCACGCGGGTCACGACGCCCGCCCGGTGCGCGGTGATCGGCTGCTCCATCTTCATCGCCTCGAGCACGGCGACCAGGTCGCCGGCTACGACGTGCTGGCCCTCGACGACCGCGACCTTCACGATCGTCGCCTGCATGGGCGCCTTCACGGCGTTGCCGGAGGTGGTGCCGGCCCGGGACGCGCTCGACCTGCGGCGCGGAGGGGGCGGCGCCGCGACCGTCGCCTCGGGCCTCGACAGCCCCGCGGGCAGGGACACCTCGATGCGCTTGCCGTTCACCTCGACGGTGACGTGCTGCCTGCTGTCCGGCGTGGGGCCGGTCGGGTCCTGGTCGCCGAGGGAGCCGCTCCACGGCTCGAGCTCGTTGCGGAACCCGGTCTCGATCCAGTTCGTGAAGACGCCGAACCGGCCGTCCTCGGCGGTGAACGCGGGGTCGCGGACGACCGCGCGGTGGAACGGGATCACGGTCGGCAGCCCCGCCACCTCGAACTCGGCGAGCGCGCGGCGGGAGCGCTCGAGCGCGTCCTGCCGGTCGGAGCCGGTGACGATCAGCTTCGCGAGCAGCGAGTCGAACGCGCCGGACACCACGTCGCCGGTCGTGACGCCGGAGTCGATGCGCACGCCGGGGCCGCCGGGCACGCGGAAGGACTGCACCGGTCCGGGGGAGGGCAGGAAGTTCCGGCCGGGGTCCTCGCCGTTGATGCGGAACTCGAACGAGTGCCCGCGCGGCTCCGGGTCGCCGTAGCCGAGCGGCAGGCCCTCGGCGACGCGGAACTGCTCGCGGACCAGGTCGAGGCCCGTGACCTCCTCCGACACCGGGTGCTCGACCTGCAGCCGGGTGTTCACCTCGAGGAACGACACGGTGCCGTCGGCGCCGATCAGGAACTCGCAGGTGCCGGCGCCCACGTAGCCGACGGCGTTCAGGATCGCCTTCGACGAGGTGTAGAGCAGGTCCCGCTGCGCCTCGGTGAGGAACGGCGCCGGCGCCTCCTCGACCAGCTTCTGGTGCCGGCGCTGCAGCGAGCAGTCGCGGGTCGAGACGACCACGACGTCGCCGAACGCGTCCGCGAGGCACTGCGTCTCGACGTGCCGCGGCTTGTCGAGGTACTTCTCCACGAAGCACTCGCCGCGGCCGAACGCGGCGACGGCCTCGCGCGTCGCCGACTCGAACAGCTCGGGGATCTCCTCCATCGTCGTGGCGACCTTCAGCCCGCGCCCGCCGCCGCCGAACGCGGCCTTGATCGCGATCGGCAGGCCGACCTGCTCGGCGAACGCGACGACCTCGGAGGCGTCCGCGACCGGGTTCAGCGTGCCCGGCGCGAGGGGGGCGCCGACGGACTCGGCGACGTGGCGGGCGGTGACCTTGTCGCCGAGCGCCTCGATCGCGTCGGGGGAGGGGCCCACCCAGATCAGGTCGGCGTCGATCACGGCCCGCGCGAAGGCGCTGTTCTCAGCGAGGAAGCCGTAGCCCGGGTGCACGGCGTCGGCGCCGCTGCGCCGGGCGACCGACAGCAGCTTGTCGATGACCAGGTAGGTGTCGGCGCTCGTCGAGCCCTGCAGCGCGTAGGCCTCGTCCGCGAGCCGCACGTGGCGCGCGTCGCGGTCCTGGTCGGCGTAGACGGCGACGGAGGCGATGCCCGCGTCGCGCGCGGCGCGGATGATCCGCACGGCGATCTCGCCCCGGTTGGCGATCAGCAGCTTGGTGATGCGCCGCGGCGCCGGTGGGCCCACGACCGCCGGAGGCTCGTCGCGCCGAAGGCGCCGGGAGGGGCGGTCGGGGACGGACATGGATCCCTACTGTATTCGCAGCCGGGGCAGGATCTTTGGCGACCTCGTACAGACCTTCCGCCGGAATCGAGTGCGAGGCGCACAAGTCATTCCGCGCGCGCCATGTGCCGAGGCGCTGCCCAGAGCGACGTCCACGGCGTGCCGGTGGCCGTGACGAGCCGGCGCAGCGTGCTCAGGGACAGGCCGACGACGGTGGACGGATCGCCCTCGACGTGCTCGATGAAGGGCCCGGCGAGGCCGTCGATCGTGAACGCGCCTGCCACCTCGAGGGGCTCGCCGGAGGCGATGTACGCCGCCAGCTCCGCGTCGCCGAGGTCGGCCGCGAACCGGACCGTGGCGCGCGCGACCGCACCCGCGCCGGCACCGGTCCGGGCGTCGATCAGCCAGTGCCCGGAGTGCAGCACCCCGGTGCCGCCGCGCTGCGCGCGCCACCGGGCCAGCGCCGCCTCCGGCGTGTGCGGCTTGCCGTACGTGACGCCGCCGAACGCGAACGCGGAGTCGCCGCCGAGCACGAGCGCGTCGTCCCGCCCGAGCGCGTCCGCGACCGCCTCCGCCTTCAGCCGCGCCAGCAGCTGCACGAGGTCGTCGGGCGGCAGCGGCATGCCGCGGCGCGCCTCCTCCGCAGCGACGGCCGCCTCCTCGTCGACGCCCGGTGGCACGGTCTGCGGCTCGATGCCGGCGGCGCGCAGCAGCGCGAGGCGGGCGGGGGAGGTGGAGGCGAGCACCAGGCGCACGCCCCCACGGTAGGGCGGATCCGTTGTGAAGGAGTTCCTTCGCGGATGCCGCGGGGACTCCTTCAAAACGGAATTGCGGGAGGCTGGAGGCATGAGCGCGCACGAGGTCGAGCTGGACGTGCTGCGGATCGCGCACGGCGGCGTCGCGGTCGCGGAGCTCGACGGCCGGGTCGTGTTCGTCGCGGACACGCTGCCAGGCGAGCGGGTGCTCGCCCGGATCACCGACGACCGCCACGACCGGTTCTGGCGGGCGGACACCGTGCGGGTCCTCGCGGCGTCGCAGGACCGCGTGCGGCACGTGTGGCGCGCGGCCTCCGTCGACCGGGCGCCCGAGCACCGGGCCGGCGGCGCCGAGTTCGGCCACATCGCGCCGCACCGGCAGCGCGCGCTCAAGCGCACCGTGCTGCGCGACGCCCTGCGCCGCACCGCGCGGATGCCCGACGCCGAGATCGACGCGCTCGACATCGCCGTGGCCGCGGCGCCCGGGGAGGCGGACGGCACCCGCAGCCGCACCCGCGTGCGCCTCCACGTCGACCGGGACGGCCGCGTCGGGCCGTTCGCGTCCCGCTCGCGGCGGGTCGTCCCCGTGCAGGACCTGCCGCTCGCCGTCGAGCCGCTGGAGGCGCTGCTGCCCGGTCGCGCGAGGGGCCGCGAGCTCGAGCTCGTCGCGGCCGGCTCCGAGACCTTCGCAGCGGGGCCGCGCGAGCAGCGCCCGGCGGTCGTCGAGCGGGTCGGCGACCGCACGTTCCGGCTCGAGGCGCTGGGGTTCTGGCAGGTCCACCCGGCCGCGCCCGTCGTGCTCACCGCCGCGGTGCAGCAGGCCATCGATCCCGCGCTGCTCGACCCCGACGCCGACAACCTCGACCTGTACGGCGGCGTCGGCCTGCTCGCGGCCGCGCTCGCCGGCGCGCAGGACGTGCGCGTCACGACCGTGGAGGCGGACGCGGCGGCCAGCGCGCACGCGGCGCACAACCTCGCCGACCTGCCGCGCACGCGGGCGGTCGCGGCGCGGGTCGACGCCTTCCTCGCCGGCGGGGTCGCGCGTCCCGGGGCGACCGTCGTGCTGGACCCGCCGAGGTCGGGCGCCGGCATCGACATCGTGCGGGCGATCGCCGCCTCAGGTCCCGCGCAGGTCGTGTACGTCGCGTGCGATCCGGTCGCGCTCGCCAGGGACGTCGCGGTGTTCGCGGAGCACGGCTGGGGCGTCGACCGGCTCGACGCGTTCGACCTGTTCCCGAACACGCATCATCTGGAGGCCGTGGCTCGCCTCACGCCGCGCTGAACGTCCGCGTTCCCCCTCCACTGGGGTCGGAGCCGCCCCGATCGGGGAGCAGAGCGCGATATCCCGTTCGCTTTATCGTGAATTCGATTTCAATGAAGCGGGGGGCTTCCTTTTGTCGATGACGGCGGAGAGTGCCACGGATCTGGTTCGGGTGGCGGTGGTCGATGATCACGAGTCGGTGCGGCTGGGTCTGTTGGCTGCGTGTATGCGTGAGGGGTACCAGTTCGTCGATGAGGGGGCGAACGTCGCGGAGCTGATCGGTCGTCTGGGCGGTCGTGATGTCGATGTCGTGGTGCTGGATCTGTCGCTCGGTGATGGGGTGTCGATCACGGACAACGTGAAGGCGTGTCAGGCGACGGGTGCTGGGGTGCTGATCCATTCGATCGCGGATCGTGCTGCGGGGGTTCGGGAGGCGTTGGCGGCGGGTGCTGCTGGGGTGATCCCGAAGTCGAGTGCGACGGCGGTGGTGATGGCGGCGATCCGGACGGTTGCTCGGGGTGAGGTGTTGAACAACCTGGAGTGGGCGACGGCGATCGATGCGGATGTCGAGTTCGCGAAGGCGCAGCTGGGTCGGCGTGAGCGGGATGTGCTGAATCTGTATGCGTCGGGTCTGCCGTTGCGGATGGTGGCGGAGCAGCTGGGGATCGCGCCGTCGACGGTGCGGGAGTACCTGGATCGGATCCGGGTGAAGTACGTCGAGGTGGGGCGTCCTGCGCCGACGAAGGTGGATCTGCTCCGCCGCGCGGTGGAGGACGGCATCCTGCCCGGCCTCGACCCCGACACCACCCATGACGACTGACCGGGCGGCTCTCGAGACCGACCGGTTCGGTGCGCAGCGCTTCGAGCGCTACCTCTCGGTCATCGTCGCCGCGTTCGGGCTGCTCTACGCGCTGCAGACGCTCGACGCGTTCGTCGCCGACCGGCCGTCCATGCCCGGTCCGCTCGGCGTCGCCGCCACCGCCGCCGTCGCTGGCTCGGTGCTGCTCGGCTGCCTCGCCCCGGTATCGGCCCGGCACGCGCGCGCCCTCTTCCTCGGCGCCGCCGTGCTGTTCTGCGCGGCCGTGGTCGTCTGGCCCCTCTCGCTGACCGGCCCCGTGCCCGTCGCACCCATGCCGTGGTTCATCGGCCTGATGCCCGTGCAGGCCGCGTACCTCACGGTCGGCTTCCGGGGCGTCGCGGCGCCGATCTGGTGCTCGCTGCTGCTCTGCGCCGGCATCGCCGTCGCGCTCGTCGTGCGCGGCGGCCTCTCCGTCGCCGACGCGCTCGCGAACGGGCTGTTCGGCGTCGCGGTGTCCGTCGTCCTCGTCGTGCTCATCAGCGGGGTCCGCCGCGGCGTCGACCGGGCCGACCTCGCGCAGCACGCCGCGCTCAGCCGCTACGGGCAGTCCCGCCGCGACGACGCCACCGAGGCGGAGCGCGCGCGCACGGACGCCCTCGTGCACGACTCCGTGCTCACGACCTTCCTCGCCGCCGCCTCCGCGACCGACGACGAGGCCGAGGGCCTCGCGCGTCGCATGGCGGCGAACGCACTGCGCGTGCTCGCGCACGTCAACCGGTCCGCCGCCGTCGGGCCGGCCGTGCCGTTCGGCAAGGTGCTCGGCGACGCCGACGACCGGCTCCTGCCGCTGCTGGCGGACTTCGACGTGCAGGTCGGCGGGCTCGCCGACCTCGTGCTGCCCGTGGAGGCCGCCGAGGCGATCGTCGAGTCGCTGCTGCAGTCGATGACGTCGAGCCTGGCGGAGGCGACGGACGCCCGCGTGCGCACCGTGCGCATGAGCGAGCTCGGCCCCGACGGCATCCGCGTCGTCGTGTCCGACGACGGCGCGGGCTTCGACCCGGCCGACCCCAGCGGCTCCCGGGCTCGCGCGCAGCGCGACGTCGCGCTGCGGATGCGCTCGGTCGACGGCCGGGCGATCGTCGAGTCCGGTCCGGCCGGCCCGACCGTCGTGCGCCTCAGCTGGGGATCCGTCGTCGTGTCCGGGGTCGCGCCGCTGCCCGAGGTCGCCGTGGGGCTGACCGCGTGATCGTCGTCCGCCGCTGGTTCTCGTTCGGCATCGCCTCCGCGATCGCCGCGTACACCGCCGCCTACGCGGTCATCGAGATCGCCGTTGGGCGCGCACCGCTCAGCGACCTCGTCGCGCTCGTCCTGTTCGGGATCGCCTTCGGCCTGTGCGTCGCACGCACCGGCCAGGCGCCCCTCGCCACCACGGTCGTGATCGTCGGCGCCGGCATCGCGCTGCCCCTGCTCGGCTCGCAGGGGCTCGACCCGGTGCACGACAGCTACTCGAGCGGCGCCTGGTACGTCAGCGGCGTCGCGTGCATCGTCGTCGTGCTGCTGTGGCGAAGGCGGGCGATCGCCGCATGGTCCCTGCTCGGCGTGCTGCTGCTGCACACCTACGTCTGGGGCGGCCTCGACGCCGTCAACGGCTTCGGCGTGGTGGCGGCCGCGCTGCTCATCGCGATCATGGCGGCGGGCGGCTGGGCCGTCGCGCGCACGGAGCAGGACCTGCGCCGCTCCTCCGCCGTCGAGCGCCAGGCGCTCGAGTGGGAGGCCGCGCAGGACGCCTACCACTCGGAGCGCCACGCCCGGCTCGCCATGACGGCCGCCCTCGCCGGGCCGATGCTCGAGCGGATCGCCGGCGCGACCGACGGCCTCACCGACGCCGACCGGTTCGAGTGCCGCGTGCTGGAGCAGACCATCCGCGACGAGATCCGCGGCCGACGGCTGCTGAACGACGCGGTCCGCGAACAGGTGATCGCGCACCGCCGTCGCGGCGCGCTCGTGCAGGTGAACGACGACGGCGGCATCGACGACGTCGACGCGCACGCGATGGCGCCGCTGCTCGACCGGGTCGCGGCCGCGCTGGACGGGCTCACCTCCGACCGCATCATCATCCGCACCGCGCCGAGGGACTCCGCCAAGGCGCTGTCCGTCGTCGCCATGTCGAGCGACCCCGTCGCCGCGGCCCTCGGCATCGACGACGCGGACGACGAGCAGGTCGATCTCTGGCTCGAGCTGGACCGCCCGCTGCCCGTCTGAGCGCACCCCGTTCTGGGGTCGGCGCCCGGCGGAGTGGGGTCCCGGGTCGGGGCGATCCCGCTCCTACACTCGCCCGCGTCCCGAGACGAGGAGGAAGTCCGTTGGTGTCGATGACGGCGGAGAGTGCCACGGATCTGGTTCGGGTGGCGGTGGTCGATGATCACGAGTCGGTGCGGCTGGGTCTGTTGGCTGCGTGTATGCGTGAGGGGTACCAGTTCGTCGATGAGGGGGCGAACGTCGCGGAGCTGATCGGTCGTCTGGGCGGTCGTGATGTCGATGTCGTGGTGCTGGATCTGTCGCTCGGTGATGGGGTGTCGATCACGGACAACGTGAAGGCGTGTCAGGCGACGGGTGCTGGGGTGCTGATCCATTCGATCGCGGATCGTGCTGCGGGGGTTCGGGAGGCGTTGGCGGCGGGTGCTGCTGGGGTGATCCCGAAGTCGAGTGCGACGGCGGTGGTGATGGCGGCGATCCGGACGGTTGCTCGGGGTGAGGTGTTGAACAACCTGGAGTGGGCGACGGCGATCGATGCGGATGTCGAGTTCGCGAAGGCGCAGCTGGGTCGGCGTGAGCGGGATGTGCTGAATCTGTATGCGTCGGGTCTGCCGTTGCGGATGGTGGCGGAGCAGCTGGGGATCGCGCCGTCGACGGTGCGGGAGTACCTGGATCGGATCCGGGTGAAGTACGTCGAGGTGGGGCGTCCTGCGCCGACGAAGGTGGATCTGCTCCGCCGCGCGGTGGAGGACGGCATCCTGCCCGGCCTCGACCCCGACACCACCCATGACGACTGACGAACGCGGCCGCGCCATGGCGGCGCGGATGGGCCTCGCGCCCATCGGCTCCCGCCGCATCGAGGTCATGCTCGCGTCGATGGTCAGCGTCTTCGGCGTGCTGTTCACCGCGCTGACCGTGCCCCGGCTCGTCGGCGACATGCCCATGATGCATCCGGCGATGGGCCCCATGGTCGCGGTCGCCGTCTACGGCCTGATCGCGCTGGCGGCGCTGGCCGCGCTGCTGCACCAGTGGACCCGGCCCGTCTTCGTGGTCGCCGGCATCGTCTACCTCGCCGCGATCGCGCTGTGGCCGCTCACCGTCACCGGCCTGTACGGCGACGCGTCGACCCCGTGGCTGTTCCAGCTCGCGGGCGTCGCCTGCGCCTTCGTGGTCGTCGCCGCGCGCTGGCACGTCGCGCTCACCTACGTGCTCGGCGTCTCCGTCTCGATCGGCGCCATCCGCCTCACCCCGGCGGGCGGGCAGGTGCACCTCGGCTCCGCGGTGCTCGACGCGGTGACCGCCTCCATGCTCGGGATCGCGCTGCTGCTCGTGGTCGTCGCGGTGCGCCGCGCCGCCCGCCGGGTCGACACCGCGCAGGGCGCCGCGCTCGACCGCTACGCGGACGCGCAGATCGACGAGGCCACGGAGTCGGAGCGCACCCGCACCGACGCGCTCGTTCACGACCGGGTGCTCACCACGTTCCTGTCCGCGGCGGCGGCCCACACGCCCGAGGCGAGGGCGCTGGCGCGCAGCATGGCCGCCGACACGATGAACGTGCTCTCCCGCGCGACCGTCGCCTCGCACGTCGGCCCGCGCGTGCCGGTCGGCGACCTGCTCGGCCGGATACGGACGGACGCCGGCGGCATCGGCGACGGCTTCGCGTACGCCGTGCAGGAGGTGCGCGACCACTTCGTGCCGGAGAACGTGGCGGACGCCATCGTCTCGGCCGCCGTGCAAGCCATGTCGAACAGCGTCAAGCACGCGGGCGGGCCCGAGGTGCCGCGCTCGGTGCTGGTGAAGGGCGCGGCGCACGGCGCGGTCTGCGTGCACGTGAAGGACGAGGGCCGCGGCTTCGACCCGAAGCGGATCGCCTCCGAGCGGCTGGGCGTGCGGGTGTCGATCTACGAGCGGATGAGCCGCGTGAACGGCGCGGTGGAGCTGCGCACCGCGCTGGGCGAGGGCACCGAGTTCGTGCTGTCCTGGCCCGAGTCCGCGATCGCCGCGACCGAGCCGGCCGCCGGGGCGACGGCGGTGCTCGCGTGATCCCGCTGCCCCGTCCCCTGCTGCTGGTGCTCGCCATCGGCGTCGCCGCATGCACCGTCGCGAGCGGCGTGATCGCCGCGACCGCCGCCGCGCACCCGGAGCGCGTCGTCGTGGCGATCGGGATCTTCGTCGTCTGCTTCGTCCTGTCGCTGCAGAGCGGCGGCTCGTCGATGTCGCCGCTGCTGTCCGGGCTGAACGCGGGCGTCGTGCTCGCGATGGCCCTGCTGTGCACCAGCGACGTGCCTCCCGGCCACTCGGTCGGCCCCGAGGACTGGTACATCGGCGCGGCCGGCTGCCTGCTGGTCGCCGCGATGCTGAAGCGCCGCCAGATCCACGCCTGGATCGGCGCCGGGCTGGTGCTCGCGCAGACGCTGGTGCACGGCGGCCCCGCCGCGGTCATCGACTCCGGCGCGGGGGTCATGGTGCTGTGGGTCGCCGCCGCCTCGTTCGGCGTGCGGTCCCTGTCCCACGCGATGCGCGACATCCACCAGTTCGCGCGCTCCGAGCGGGAGGCGGTCGAGTGGCAGGCCGCGCAGGACGCGCACCACTTCGAGCGGCAGGTGCGGCTCACGCAGACCAGCCGCGTCGCGCTGCCGATGCTGCGGCACATCGTGGAGGTGGACGGCGAGCTCGACGACGCGGACCGGTTCGAGTGCCGCGTGCTGGAGCAGACGATCCGGGACGAGATCCGCGGCCGCCGGCTGCTGAACGAGGCCCTGCGCGACCAGGTGATCGCGCACCGGCGTCGCGGCGCGTTCGTGCAGGTGCTCGACGACGGCGGCCTCGACGACATCGAGCCGGCGCTGATGGAGCCGATGCTCGACCGGGCGGCCGAGGCGATCTCGCACGTCCGCTCGGACCGCATCATCATCCGCACGGCGCCGAGGGGCTCCGACAAGTCGGTGACCGTGGTGGCGATCTCGATCGACGAGACCGCTGCGGCGCTCGGCCTCGAGGACGAGGGCGAGGAGGTCGACCTCTGGCTCGAGCTGCCGCGCCCCGAGGGCGCCCCGGCCCCCGTGGAGGCCTGACCCGCTTCGCCGGGCTCAGTCGCCTGCGGCGGGGGGACCCAGCGTGATCGCGTCCCTGGACTGCGTTGTGAAGGAGTTCTGGTCCCTCGCTGATCCGGGGCTCGGGTGCGACTGCGACCAGAACTCCTTCACAACGAAGCGTGCGTCGCACGGGCGAGTCGGTGCGGGTGCGCCGGGAACGCGACCCATGACTCGGGGCAGGAGGATCCAGCGTGGTCGCGTCCCTGGACTGCGTTGTGAAGGAGTTCTGGTTCCTCGCTGATCCGGGCTCGGGTGCGACTGCGACCAGAACTCCTTCACAACGAAGGGAAAGGGGCCGGCCTCCCCAGACCGGCCCCTGTGCACCCCCGTGCGAGCGGGACAACCCGAACGTCCCGCTCCTGGTCCGGGGAGCCGAGTTACCCGACTCGGCTCTCGCCCGGTGGCCGCCGCCTGGGTGGGCGACGGTGGTGGTACCAGTGTGCGCGACGTACAGCGTGTTCACAGTCGGCACATCGGAGGACAATCGGGGTACAAATCCGAGGCGATTGTTCCCCCTGCGTCGTGTTTGCACCCGAACGAGGGTCGTCCGGCGACGAATCAGGCTCGGAGCAGGGGATCCGTGCTCACCGGTCGCGCCAGTCCCGATCCGTCGGCCAAGGCCGGCGCAGCGGCCGGGAGGTGCGGTCCCAGGCGGACCGCGCCGGCCGGCCCGGCAGCGGCAGCGCCGACACCGCGCGCTCGAGCATCAGGCCGCTGAGCAGCGCGGCGATCGCCGCGGTCTCCTCGTCGGTCGGGGAGCCGGCGATCACGTGCAGCGGCAGCGGCTCGTCGGTCACAGCGGGATGTTCCCGTGCTTCTTCGGCGGCACCGACGCCCGCTTGCCGCGGAGGGCGCGCAGCGCCTTGATGACGGTGATGCGCGTGCTCGCCGGCTCGATGACGCCGTCGAGCTCGCCGCGCTCGGCCGCGAGGAACGGGCTGGCGACGTTGTACGTGTACTCGTTCGCCAGGCGGGTGCGCACGGCGTCGACGTCCTCGCCGGCCGCCTCCGCCTCCCGGATCTCGCCGCGGTACAGGATGTTCACGGCGCCCTGACCGCCCATCACGGCGATCTCGGCGGTGGGCCAGGCGTAGTTCAGGTCGGCGCCCAGCTGCTTCGACCCCATCACGATGTAGGCGCCGCCGTACGCCTTGCGGGTGATCACCGTGACGAGCGGCACGGTCGCCTCGGCGTACGCGTACAGCAGCTTCGCGCCGCGGCGGATGACGCCGGTCCACTCCTGATCGGTGCCGGGCAGGTAGCCGGGCACGTCGACCAGCGTGAGGATCGGGATGGAGAACGCGTCGCAGAACCGCACGAAGCGGGACGCCTTCTCGCCGGCGTCGATGTTCAGCGTGCCGGCCATGGCGGAGGGCTGGTTCGCGACGACCCCCACGGTCCGGCCCTCGATGCGGCCGAAGCCGACCACGATGTTCGGCGCGAACAGCGGCTGCGTCTCCAGGAAGTCGCCGTCGTCGACCAGCGTCTCGATCACGTCGTGCACGTCGTACGGCTGGTTCGGGCTGTCCGGGATCAGCGTGTTGAGGCGGCGGTCGGCGTCCGTGACCTCGAGGGCCGCGGTCGTGGCGTACACCGGCGGGTCGGCGAGGTTGTTGTCGGGCAGGAAGCCGATCAGGGTGCGCGCGTAGTCGAGCGCGTCGTCCTCGTCGGAGGCGAGGTAGTGCGCGACGCCGGTGCGGGTGTTGTGGGTGAGCGCGCCGCCGAGCTCCTCCATCGCCACGTCCTCGCCGGTGACGGTCTTGATCACGTCGGGACCGGTGACGAACATCTGGCTGGTCTTGTCGACCATGATCACGAAGTCGGTGAGCGCGGGGGAGTAGACCGCCCCGCCCGCGGCCGGGCCCATCACGATCGAGACCTGCGGGATCACCCCGGACGCGGCGGTGTTCCGGCGGAAGATCTCGCCGTACTTGCCGAGCGCGACGACGCCCTCCTGGATGCGGGCGCCGCCGGAGTCGAGGATGCCGATGATCGGCACGCCGGTCTTCAGGGCGTGCTCCATCACCTTGATGATCTTCTCGCCGGCGACCTCGCCCAGGGAGCCGCCGAAGATCGTGAAGTCCTGGCTGTACACCGCGACCTGGCGGCCGTGGATCTCGCCGATGCCGGTGACGACCGCGTCGCCGTAGGGGCGCTTCGCGTCCATACCGAACGCGGTGGTGCGATGGCGCACGAACTCGTCGAGCTCGACGAACGTGCCGTGGTCCAGCAGCTGCTCGATGCGCTCGCGGGCGGTCTTCTTGCCCTTCGCGTGCTGCTTCTCGACGGCCGCCGCGCCGCTCGCGGTCACGGCCTCGTGGTAGCGGTCCTTCAGGTCCGCGAGGCGCTCCGCGGTCGTCGTGGCCACCGGCCCGGGGCTGTCCGTCACGCTTCCCGAGCCTAACGGCGCCCGCCGCCGCCGCGTTTGTAGCCTTCGGCCATGCAGCTGCCGCAGTCCTCGTCGCTGGTCGCGCGGCTCGACGTCCTGCCGGAGGCGGGTTCGACCAACACTGAGCTGGTGCGCGCCGTCGCCGCGGATCCCGCCGCGTGGCCCGCGCCCGCCGTGCTGGTGACGGACCACCAGACCGCCGGCCGGGGCCGGCTCGGCCGGTCGTGGACCGCCCGGGCGGGCGACTCGCTCGCGATCTCCGTGCTCCTCCCGCCCGACGTGCCGCGCGAGCGGCTCGG
>NZ_CAXTOQ010000022.1:0-32847 GCF_964245895.1 uncultured Amnibacterium sp. | reverse complement strand
GGCCGGCCGTATCGAGCGCGCGGTCGATGTCGTCCTGCGTCACCTCGGTGATGAGCGGCTCCCCCGAGTCGTCCGGGACCGTCGTCGCGTGGTTCGCCCAGGTGCCGGCGTAGCAGTCGGCCTGCAGCTCGAGGCGGACGCTGCCGCCGGCGGCTCCCGTCGCCCCCGCCCGCACCCGGTCGCTGGTGCCGAGCAGGTCCTGCACGTGGTGCCCGTACTCGTGCGCGAGCACGTAGGCGTCGACGAACAGGCCGCCCTCCGCGCCGAACCGCGTCTTCAGCTCGTCGTAGAACGCGAGGTCGATGTACACGAGCCCGTCCGCCGGGCAGTAGAACGGCCCGGTCCCGCTGGACGCCTGGCCGCAGCCGGTGCTGGTGCCGTCGGTGAAGAACACGGTGTCGGCGGGCTCGTAGCGCTTCCCCAGCCGACCGGCCCAGTAGTCCTGGATCGACTCGATGTCCGCGACGACCGCGCACTCCGTCCTCGTGTTCGCGTCCGCCCCGGTCCGGCAGTCCTCGGCCAGCTGCTCCCCGCTCGCCGAGTCGCCCGGAGCGAGCCCGTCGAGCAGCGGCCCGAGCGCGTCGGTGGTCGTGCCGCCCCCTCCGCCCCCTCCGCCGAGCAGCTGGAGGAGGAGGACCACGACGACGACGACGACGCCCAGCCCGCCGCCGCCGATCGCGACGGCGCGCCCGCGGCCGGAGCCGCGCCGGTCCTGCACGTTCGAGGTGTCGAGCCTCGCGCCCTCCCGGTACCGCATGGTGCAGTTCTCCCATCCCGGGCTGGGTGGAGGCCCCGCCGGTAGCGTCAGCCGGTCGACGGGGATCGGAGGCGCGTGGGGATCGGTCGGACGCGGACGGCGGTCGCGCTGGGCGGCCTGACGCTCGCGACGTTCACGTTCATCACCGCGGAGACGCTGCCGATCGGGCTGCTGCCGCTGATCGCGCGGGGGCTCGACGTGCCGGTCGCCGCCGTGGGGCTGCTGGTCGGCGGGTACGCGCTGGTCGTCGTGCTGGCGACGATCCCGCTCACCCGGCTCGTGCAGCGGGTGCCGAGGCGCCTGCTGATGGGGATCGTGCTCGCGGTGCTCGTGCTCGGCACCGCGATGAGCGCCCTCGCGTCCGGGTACGGCCTGCTGCTCGCGGCACGCGTGCTGACCGCGCTGGCGCACTCCGTGTTCTGGGCGATCGTCGTGCCGATCGCCGCCGTGCTCGTCGACCCGGCGGTGCGGGGCCGCGCGGTGTCGACGGTGTACGCGGGCGGGTCCGTCGCCACGGTGCTCGGCGTCCCGTTCGCGACCTGGCTGGGGCAGGCCGTCGACTGGCGAGCGGCGTTCGCCGGCACGAGCGCGCTCGGCGCGGTCGCTCTCGCCCTCGTCACGATCGCCCTGCCGAGCAGCAGGGGAGCTCGCACGGAGCCGGTCGGCGGGTCGGCGCCCGACCGCCGGCGCTACCTGCTGCTCGTCGCGGTGACGGCGCTGACGTCGACGGGGGCCCTGGCCGCGTTCACCTACATCAGCCCGTTCCTGACCGACGTCTCCGGCGTGCCCGAGGTCGCGGTCGGCGGCGTGCTGCTGGCGAGAGGCCTGGCGGGCCTGGTGGCGGTGCTCGCGGCCGGCCGGATGGTCGACCGCTTCCCGCGCGCCGTCCTGCCGGCCGCGCTCGGGATGCACCTCGCCGGGCTGCTGCTGCAGGCCGCAGGCGGAGCCGTGCCGGCGGTCTCGATCGTCGGCTCGGTGCTCACGGGAGCCGGCTTCGCGGCGTTCTCCGCCGCGGTCGGCGCGCAGGTGCTGGCGGTGGCGCCCGGCTCCGTCGATGTGGCGACCGCGGGCACCTCCACGGCGTTCAACGTCGGCATCTCGTCCGGAGCGGTCGTGGGCGGTGCCGCGCTGCCCCTCGTCGGGCTCGCCGGCGTGCCGGCCGTCGCGCTGGCGTTCGCCGCTGCGGGGTTCGCGCTGGCGCTCGGCGAGCAGCGCGTCGCGCGGATCAGGCGCTGAGCGCGGCCCGGACGAACACGAGGTGGTCGCGCGAGTGCGCCGGGTTGTCGGGCTCCAGCTGCGCCTCCGCGGCGAGCCGGAAGCCGGCGCCCCGCAGCACGCCCGCCGATCCCGGGTTCCGGGCATGGACCGGCACGACGACAGGGGCCGCGCCGATCTCGGCGAGCGCGGCGCGCACGAAAGCGGTCCCGACGCCGCGACGGCGCAGCGCGGCGTCGCCGACGAGGTAGTCGAGGCTCCAGGCGTCGGCCGGGATCGGGACGAAGGGAGCGAGCTCGGCGACGTACTCGGGCTCGTCCGCGAGGCGGTACCACTGCACGAAGCCCGCCGGAGCGCCGTCGACCAGGCCGATGCGCAGGGCCGTGGGATCGCGGCCGTCGATCGCGGCTCCGTACCGGTGCTCGAGCGCCTCCGGGGCGTCGTCCTCGTGCCACCACTCCTGCACGACGGGCTCGCGCAGCCAGGCGCCAAGCAGGATCAGGTCGTCCCGCGTGAGGGGGCGCAGCGTCACGTCCACGGTGCGATCCTCCTCCCCCCTTTCGCGGATCCGGATGGAACGCGCGACACCCCGAGTGCCGCGCTCCGGAACCCGGCGTGTCGCCCCGTCGATCCGGATCCGCGCGACGAATCCGGATCCGCGAAACAGCGGGACGGACGGGGTCAGCTCGCCAGGCGGTGCACGCCGAGGGCAGCGCCGCGCCGCTTCAGCGCCATGACGAATGCCAGCACGCGGGCGACGGCGGAGTACAGCTCCTCCGGGATCTCCTGGTTCACCTCGCACGCCGCGTACAGCGCGCGGGCGAGCGGGATGTCCTGGACCATCGGCACGCGGTGCTCCGTCGCGCTCTCGCGGATCCTCGCGGCGATCTCGCCCGCGCCCTTCGCGACGACGCGCGGCGCGGACTTGCCCGGCTCGTACTTCAACGCCACGGCGACGTGCGTCGGGTTCAGCATCACGACGTCCGCGGCGGGGATCGCGGCCATCATCCGGTTGCGCGACATGGCCATCTGCCGGCTGCGGCGCTGGCCGCGGATGTGCGGGTCGCCCTCGGTCGACTTCGCCTCGTCCTTGATCTCCTGCTTCGTCATCATCGTGTGCCGCCGGTTGCGGCGGCCGACGACCAGGACGTCGAGCGCGCCGAGCCCGATGCCCGCGACGATCGCGGCCTGGAGGATCGCGACCACGACGCCGGAGGCCGCGCCGACGACGGAGGACACCGGCATGGACCCGGAGGTGGACAGCAGCGGGATCGCGCCCTGGATCGCCACCCAGAGCGCGATGCCGACGACGCCGGTCTTCAGCAGCGACTTCGCCCCCTCCCACAGCGCCTGCCCGCCGACGAGCCGCCCGGCGCCCCTGACCAGGTCGAACTGGTCGAAGTGGGGCTTGAAGCGCTTGATCGAGATGCCGCCGGAGGCCAGCGACCCGACGACCGCGCCGACGACGGCCGCGGCCATGATCGGCGCCAGCACGCCGGGCAGCACCGCGAAGCCGCCGAGGAACAGCGCCTGCGCGCGCTCCTCCGTGGGGTCGGCGATGATCTGCTCCAGGCCGAGCACGAGGCCGCGCAGGGCGCTCGCCCCGTTCCCGAGCACGAGCGGCAGCGTCATCGCCGCGCCGGCCATCGACAGCCACCCCGCCATGTCGCGGGAGTGCTGGATGCGGCCCTCGCGCCGCGCCTCCTGGAGGCGCTTCGGGGTCGCCTGCTCGGTTCGTTCGCCCGAGGGCTGGTCCGGCATCAGCGACCACCTCCCCCGCCGAGAGCGTCAGCAGGACAGAACGGCGACAGCAGGACGGAACGGGCGATCCTGTCCTGCTGAAGCCGTTCTGTCCTGCTCGAGCACTCGAGGGCGGTCACGTGATCGAGCCCATGACCTGCAGGGCGTCCTCGAGCAGGGCCTCGACGATGCGCGGGAGGGCGAGGAAGACCGCGCCGCCCGCGAGCAGCGTGATCAGGATCTTCAGCACGAAGCCGAGCGAGAACGCGTTCAGCGCGGGCGCGACGCGGGTCAGCAGGCCCAGGCCGACGTCCGCGAGGAACAGCACGACCACGATCGGGCCCGCGATCTGCACCGCCGCGACGAACATCTGCGCGAGGCCCGGCAGCAGCCGCTCCCCCGCGTCCTGCGCGAGGAAGCCGGTGACGGGCAGGGCGGTGAAGGTGCGGAACAGGCCCGCGAGCACCAGCTCCGCCCCGCCGGAGACGAACAGCAGCCCGAGCGCGACCATCTGCATCAGCCGCGTCAGCTGGGCGCCGTTCACCTGCATCAGCGGGTCGAACGCCTGGCTCATCTGGAAGCCCGCGAACAGGTCGATCAGGCTGCCGGCCGACTGGATGGCGGAGAACACGAGGAAGACCATGAAGCCCAGCAGCGCGCCGATGACCAGCTGGCTGACCAGCGACACGATGAACGCGCCCGTGTCCATGGAGGCGGGCAGCCCCTGCGCCGCCTGCGGCGCCACCAGGATCGACAGCGTCACTGCGAGCATCCCCTTGACCCGCAGCGGGATGCCGGAGAAGGAGAACGGCGGCGCGATGACCAGGAACGCGGTGATCCGGACGGCGGCCAGCATCGCGGCCTCGACGAAGACCTCGTTGAGGACGACGCCGCCGACGAGGTTCACGACGCGCTGAGGTAGCTCGGGATCATCGCGAACAGCTGGTGGGTGAAGGTGACGGCCTCGGAGATCATCCAGTGGCCGCACACGACCAGCGCGATGGCGACGGCGATCGCCTTCGGGACGAACGAGAGCGTCGCCTCCTGGATCTGCGTGATCGACTGGAACACGCTGATCGCGAAGCCCACGACGAGCGCGGTGATCAGGAGGGGGGCGGCGAGCTCGGCGGCCAGCATGAGCGCCCGCAGGGCGAGGTCGACGACCTGGTTCTGAGACACGCGCGCCGCCTAGGTGTTGTAGCTCTGGACGAGCGCGGTGATGATCAGGCTCCAGCCGTCCACCAGCACGAAGAGCAGGATCTTGAACGGCAGCGCGATCATCGTCGGCGGCAGCATCATCATGCCCATCGCCATCAGCCCGGACGAGACGACCAGGTCGATGACGAGGAACGGCACGAAGATCACCAGGCCGATGATGAAGGCGCTGCGCAGCTCGGAGAGCATGAACGCCGGCACGACCGTGAAGAACGGCGTGGTCTCCGGCGACGCGGGGTTCGGCTGGTTCGCCGCCCGCGTCATCAGCGCGATGTCGCTCTCCCGGGTGTGCTGCAGCATGAAGTGCTGCAGCGGCCCGGCCGCCCTGCCGAGGGCGGCGTCGAACTCGATCCTCCCATCCAGGAACGGCGTCAGCGCGTGGGTGTTCACCTGGCTGAGCACCGGCCACATGATGAACAGCGACAGGAACAGCGCGAGGCCCGCCAGCACCTGGTTCGGCGGGATGGTGTTCAGCCCGAGCGCGTTCCGGGTCATCGCGAGGACCACGAAGATCTTCGTGAACGACGTCATCATCAGCATCAGCGCGGGCGCGACCGACAGCAGGGTGATCGCGATGAGCGTCGTGATGGAGGTGGACGGCGCGCCGATCGAGATGTTCACGTCGCCGGAGGTGGTCGGCGTCGGCACCGGGGTCGGCGCCACCGGCGCCATCGGGTCCGCGTGCGCGAGCGCGGGGACCGCGACGACCATCCAGACGACGGCGAGCAGCGCGAACGCGGCCAGCACCAGGCGGGGCCAGTGGTCCCTCGCGAACCGGACGACGCGGGGTTCGCGGTCCGGCGGGGCGAGCGCGGTCACCGCAGCTTCTTCAGCGCGTCGAACGTCTGCTTCCAGGTGCCGGGCGACAGCACGGACCCGGCGAGGGGCCCGGCCTGCGGCGGCCGCTGCGGCGCGGCCGGCTGCTCGTCCCACGGCTGCTGCGCGGAGGGCTGCTCGGCCTCCCACCGCTGCGGCGCTGCGGGCTGCTGGGCGGCCTCCTCGGCCGCGCGCATCGCGCGGCGGCTCGGGTAGACCACGTCGGCGAGCGCGCTCGACGCGGGACGGGCCGGCTGCGGCCGGTCCTGCACGAGGCTCGAGAGCGTGATCACCCCGGTCATCGGCGCGGCGGTGCGCACGCCGGTTGCCGGCAGGATCGAGACGGTCCGCGTGATCGGCCCGCCCGGGTGGAGGGGGTCCGGCTCGCCCTGCACCAGCACGGGCACGTCGGCCGTGGCGATCGTGACCGTCCGAAGCTCCTGCTCGAAGCGGGCGACGGCGATCGGCTGGGACGCGACGAGCGCGGGCTCGCCCGTCGGCGCCTCCGCCGGGCCGAGCGTGTCGAGCACCGTGACGGCGTGCTCGGTGACGCCGAGCAGGTAGCGGCGGCCGCCCGCGTCCACGACCGCGATGCCCGCCTTCTGTCCCAGCCCCTGCCGCGCGACGACGGAGATCTGCCGGTTCCGCGGAGCAGCGCCGGGACGGCCCTTCGTGATCCAGCGGTGCGCGAGCAGCAGCGCGCCGAAGACCGCCCCGAGGGCGACGACGACCCGCAGCGCGAGGAAGACGGTCTCGATGTCCAACAGGTCAGATCTCGTCGATGGGGTCGAGGACCTCGGTCACCCGGACGGCGAAGCGCCGGTCGACGATGACGATCTCGCCGTGCGCGATCATCCGGCCGTTCAGGAACACGTCGGCCTCGCTGCCGACGGCGCGGTCCAGCTCGATGACGGTGCCGGGCTGCGCGTCGAGCAGCTCCTGCACCGACACCGTGGCCCGCCCGATCTCCACCGCGAGCGTCATCTGCACCGTGCTGATGCGGCCGAGCCGCGACGACACGTCGCGGAAGGCGCGGGGCGGGGCCGGGGTGCGCAGGGCCACCGCGAACCAGCCGGCGACCCCCTCCTCGCCGATCAGGTCGAACACCACCGCGTCCGCGGACTGGAACAGGCTGGCGGGCACGCCGTCGGTGACCTCGCCGAGCTGCCCGCCGCCGATCACGTCGGAGGCGAGCTCGAGCGCGGGGCGCAGCACGTCGCCGAGGCGGACCCGGGCGTCGCCGCCGCCGGCCGCGATCAGCTCGGTGCGGTCCAGCAGGATCAGGGACAGGTCGCCGGAGCGCGGTCCGACGTAGGTGGCGGAGACGCCGGTCTCCAGCGACTGCATCGGCACCAGGTCGGAGCCGTGCAGCTGCGCCATCAGGGGCGGGCCTGGCAGGGCCGCGACGAGCGCCTCCGCGATGGCCGCCTCGTCCGTCGCGGTACCAGGGCGCACGGTCGACATGCTCATACGAGGTCTCCGTTCGAGACGACGACGCACGCGAGGCGCTCGCCGTTGCCGCCGACCGCGGCGTGCAGGACCGGCTCGCCGTCGAGGGTGACGACGAGCGGGCGGTCCGCGAGGTGGGCGAGGGGGATCAGGTCGCCCGCGGCGAGGTCGAGGACCGTGTCGGGTCCGACGCGCGTGGGGTCGAAGCGGAGGGCGATCTCCACGGGGGCGAGGGCGAGGTGGCCGCCGATGCGGGTCCGCACCTGGGCCGCGTCCTGGTGCGGGGCGACGGCGCCGAGCCGCTGCAGGACGAGCTCGGCGTCGATCGCGGCCGCCAGCTGCCGGCGGTCGTTCCGCCGCAGGGTGCCGATCACGGCGACGACCGCCTGCGCGTCGCGGTCGACGGAGGAGGGCGGCTCCGTGCCGAACGCCTCCAGCACCGGCTCGGCGAACATGCCGCCGGTCGCGTGCTGCAGCTCGGCCAGCTGCTCGGTCAGCACCTGCCGCGCGAGCGCCCGCTCCACGGAGGTGAGCGGGGCGCCGTCGCCGGCGGCGTCACCGGCCGCGCCGATCATGCGGGCGGCCCAGTACCTGGCCTCCTCGAGCGGGATCCGGTACAGGATTCGCCCGCCCGCGGAGGAGGCGGTGGCCCACAGCACGGGGCCCTCGGCGGAGGCGATGAAGGCGCCGAAGGACTGGATGCGCGACGGCGCGGTCGCGACGTCGACCACCGCTCGCGTCTTCGCGGTGATCAGCATGCCGACCTGGCGGCCCCACGCCTCGAGGGCCGCGTCGAGCCGGGCGCGGTCGTCCCCGCCGATCAGCTCCGGCGACTCGAAGTCGTAGGCCTGCACGTCGAGCTCGGCGCCCGGCGCGTGGACCCGGGCGCGGAAGGGCGTCCGTTCCGTCACGCGACGAAGTACACCGGACCGTCACCCGAACGGGGGCGCGCCACTCCGGGGACGCGCCAGAGCAGGCCCTGATCAGTGGTGCGAGGACGGCTGAGCACCTCGGCAGGCCACCCGCACTTCAGCAGGCCACCAGAGGCGCATCGGGCCTGCTGAAGCACGAGCGGCCTGCTCAAGTGCTCCGCCGGCCTGCTGAAGCGTGAGCGGCATGCCCGAGTGGGCTCCGCGGCACGGCCGAGCACCCCGGCAGGCCACCAGTGCTTGAGCAGGCTACGGAAGGCCCCTCGGGCCTGCTGAAGCGCGAGCGGCCTGCTCAAGTGCCCGAGCAGCCTGCTGAAGCGCAAGCGGCCTGCTCAAGCGCTCCAGCAGGCTGCTGCAGCGCACGACGCCGATCAGTGGTGCGCGCCGGACTCGGTCTTCGTCTCGGTCTCCGACGACCCGTGCGACGAGGACTCCTCCGACGCGGTCTTCTCGGTGTCGGCCGCGGGGGCCGCTGCCGGGATGCTGACCGAGTGCAGCACGATGTCGACGCGGCGGTTGTGCTCGATCGCCTCCGCGGTGTCCGCCTTCTTCGCGTTCTCCGACCCGAACGAGATCGACGAGATGTCCGCGGGGTTCACCGACCGGTGGTCGATCAGCCACGTCAGCACGCTGTTCGCGCGGGCGGAGGCGAGGTTCCAGTCCGTCTCCCACTTGCCGGCGGAGCCGCGCGGGTCGGCGTGCCCCTCCACCGTCACCTGGCCGGCGTGCTTGTGCAGCGTCGGCGACAGCTTCTGCAGCACCTCCAGCGCGTGCGGCTGCAGGGTCGCGTCGTTGCCCTCGAAGTAGGTGCTGGAGCCGACCAGGGAGATCGTGATCGCGTTCGTGCCCGCGGTGACCTTCACGTCGCTGGCGAGGCCCGACGTCTTCAGCTCGTCCTGGATCTCCCGCGCGACCTGCTGCAGCGCGATGGTCGAGTTCGAGAAGCCGGCGCCGTCCTTCTTGACGTCCTCCGGGCGCACGACGCCCTTGTTCTCGTCGACCGTCGTCGACTTCGTCACCCCGAAGCCGGTGGCGAGCGAGTTCTTCAGCTCGTCGAACTTCTTCTGGTCGACGGTCGACATCGCGTACAGCACGATGAAGAGCGCCATCAGGACGGTGATCATGTCCGCGTAGGACACCAGCCACCGCTCGTCGACGTGGTGCTCCTCGTGATGCCCCTTCCGGCGGCGGCCGGACACGCTACGCCGCCGCTTCCGCGGCCTTCGGCGCCTTCGCACCCTTGACGGGAGCACCCTTCGCGCCGGCCTTGGGCCGCTCGGAGGCGGGCAGCATCGCGTACAGCTTCTCGGAGAGCACGCGCGGCTGGGCGCCGGCCTGCACGGCCAGCACGCCCTCGGTGAGCATCGTGAAGCGCTCGGACGCGAGGTCCGTCATCTTGCTGATGCGGCCGCCGATCGGCAGCCAGATCAGGTTCGCGGACAGCACGCCCCAGAGGGTCGCGACGAACGCGGAGGCGATCGAGTGGCCCAGGCTGGACGGGTCGTCGAGGTTCTCGAGCACGTGCGTCAGCGACACGACCGTGCCGAGGATGCCGACGGTCGGCGCGTACCCGCCGAGCGCGCCGTAGAACTTCGCGGCGGAGCGGCCGGACTTCTCGCTCGCGGCGGCCTCGTCCTCCATCATGATCCGCAGCTCGTCCGCGTCCATGCCGTCGGCGACGTTCTGCAGCGCCTTCTTCAGGTAGGGGTCCTTGATGTCCGCGGCCTTCGCCTCGAGCGCGAGCAGGCCGTCCTTGCGGGCGACCTCCGCCAGCTCGACGAGCGTGTCCACGTCCTTGCCCAGCTTGACGTTCTTGTAGAGCATCGCCTTCGGGATCATCGCGAGCGACGCGATGGAGTCCGGCAGCGTCGTCGACGCGATGGCCGCGCCGAGCGCCCCGCCGAAGACCAGGATCATCGGCGGCGGCAGCAGCAGGCTCATCGGGTTGGCGCCCTCCATGACCGCCATCGCGATGAGCGCGCCGATGGCGACGATGATGCCGCCGAGGGTCGCCGGATCCATCAGGAACGCCCTCCGATCGGACGTGGTGAAGCCTTGGCGCCGTCGACCACGCCGAATCGGCGCGGCCCCCTCGACGACGCAGGGACGGCGGCCGGGGCGTCGAAGTGCATCGAGTGCGCGAGGGCGATCACCCGAGCGCGGTACTCCGCGATCTCGTCGATCACTTCCTCGATCGTCTCGGTCACGATGAACGTGGTCCCGTCGACGAGGACCACCGTCGTGTCGGGCTGCTCCTGGATCCGTTCGACCAGATCAGGGTTGACTGCAAAGGTGCTGCCGTTCAGGCGCGTCAACAGGATCATCGTTCTCCCCCATCCGTGGGACCGGCACTCGGACTCCGTCCGTGGAGTCCTCTCCCGCCGTCACATCAGACAATCGGCATCCTGCGCCCGCCCGTCAGCCGCCGTCTGGCCCCACTCCGGGCCGCATTCCGTTTTGAAGGAACTTCCCGTCTCCGACGCGAGAAGTTCCTTCAAAACGGATTACGGGGCTAGCGCTTCAGCTGCGTGAGCTCCTGCAGGATCTCGTCCGAGGTCGTGATGATGCGGGCGTTCGCCTGGAACCCGCGCTGCGCGACGATCAGGTTCGTGAACTCCTGGCTGAGGTCCACGTTCGACGCCTCGAGCGCACCCGAGACGACCGAGCCGTACCCGTCCGACCCCGCGGTGCCCAGTCGGACGTCCCCGGAGTTCAGGGTCTGGACCAGCGAGGAGTTGCCGGCCTTCGCGAGCCCCTCCGGGTTCGTGAACGTGCCGATCGCGAGGCGGGCGATCGCGACGGTCGCGCCGTTGCTGAACGTGCCGGACAGCGTGCCGTCGCCGCCCAGGCCGACGGACAGCAGGGTGCCCGCCGCGTTGCCGTTCTGCTCCGAGAACGCCGTGGTCGACAGCCCGGCGTAGCCGGACAGCTTGGACAGGTCGACCGAGATGCCGCCGACCGTCGCCGTCGTGGTGCCCGTGACGGTCGCGGCCCCGGTCTGCAGGCTGCCGGTCGCGGTGTTCCCGGCGTGGTCGTTCATGGAGTAGTTCCACGCCCCGTTCGCGCCGGCCGTGAACGTCGCGGTCAGCTGCCTCGCCGTGCCGTCGGCGGAGAACACCGTGATGTCGCGGTCGAACGTCGTGCCCGACGCCGCGTCCGACGGCAGGTTGCCGGTGAGGGTGGAGGTGGTCGTGGCCTTCGCGGGCGCGACCGTGCCGGACGGGAGGGTCAGCGTCGTGGGCTTGCTGCCCGTCGACACGGTGCCGTTCACGGCCGGCCAGCCCTGCACGAGCGAGCCGTCCGCGGTGGAGAGGCGACCCTCCGAGTCCCAGTGGAACGAGCCGTTGCGCGTGTACAGCGTCTGCGACCCGGAGGTGGTGACGAAGTAGCCGTCTCCCGAGATCAGCGAGTCGAGGTTGTTGCCGGTGGTCGTCTGCGAGCCCTGCGTGAGGTTCGTGGTGACGCCCGCGACGCGCACGCCGAGGCCGACCTGGTTCGGGTTCGTGCCCGCCTTGGCGCTGGTGGCGAGGCCGGCGGCGGAGACCATCTGCGACAGCGCGTCCTCGAACTGCACGGTCGACGACTTGAAGCCGACCGTGTTCACGTTCGCGATGTTGTTCGAGGTGACGTCGAGCATCGTCTGCTCGGCGCGGAGACCGGAGATGCCGGAGTAGAGGGAGCGGAGCAATTCAGTGTCCTTCGCGGTGGGAACGGTCCGGGGCCGCGTCTGCGGTCCGCCGGTGTCGTGGCCGTCCTGGCCGGAAGTCGCCGTCATGGCTGCCGCGCGGAGGCGGCGGTGGTGGTGGAGAGGAGGAGGGTCTAGGAGGCGCTGACGCCGGTGATCGCCGTGAGGGCGACGGTGGAGGAGCCGATGGTCAGCTGGGGCGCACCGGTGCTCGAGAACGAGATCGAGGCGACCTTGCCGGTCTGCGCGGCGCCGTTCGAGTCGGTCCAGCTCACGGACCGGCCGAGCATGCTCGTCGCGGTCGACTGCATCTGCGACTGGTGCGTGCTGGTCGTGGTGCTGTTCAGGGAGGTGAGCTGCTCCATCGACGCGAGCTGCGCCGTCTGGGCGACCATCTGCGAGCTGTCCATCGGCGAGCTGGGGTCCTGGTTCGACAGCTGGGTGACGAGCAGCTTCATGAACAGCTCGCTGTTGTACTCCTGGTTCGCCTTCGCGGACGTGCCGGTGCCGCTCGAGTAGATCGACGTGCCGGTGGTGCCGGTCGTCGCGCCGGTGGTCGTGGTGGTCATCTGCGGTCCTTTCAGGCGAGCACGTCGAGCAGCGAGCTGTCGCGGCTCGGGAGGCGGATCGGGGAGGCGGGCTCGTCGGCGACCCGGGCGGCCGGGCGGCCGTTCAGGTCGTCGCGGAAGGCGGAGCGGTCGGGTCCGGAGCCTCCGGACCCGGTCCAGCCCAGGGTCTGCTGACCGCGGGTGTCCTGCTGCGGGGCGTCGCCGGTGGCGAGCGAGAGCGTGGTGGCGCTGCCACCGGTGCCCGAGCCGAGGTCGCGGCGCAGGTCGGTCATCATCGTCTTCAGCGCGTCCCGCGCGTCGGAGGTCGCCGCGAACAGCTGGACGGACAGGTCGCCGTGGGACACGGTCGCGTGCACCGTGACCGGCCCGAGGTGCTCGGGGCTGACCCGCACGACCACGACGTGGTCGCCGTCGGGCGCGCTGCGCAGGGCGACGAGCGGCTCGTGCAGCTGCAGGGCGATCGTGGGCTGCGGGACGGCAGCGGTCGGGGCGGCCGCCTGCGCCGGTGCGGGCGCCGCTGCGGGCTGCGCGGCCGAGGTGCCGGCGATGCCCTGCAGCGCGCTCGCGTCCGGCGCCACGGTCGTCCCGGCGACGACGGGGGCGGGAGCAGCGGCCGGTGCGGGCGCGGCGCTCGTCGCGGTCGCGTCCGGCCCTGCCGCGCTCGGCTGCGGCGCGGAGGGGTCGTCCGCGTGCGACCGGGCGGCGCCGTGCGCGGCGACCGCCGGCACGCCGTCGGCCTGCTTCGCGGCGGGCGCAGGGCCCGCGGCGACCGGCTGCGCGGTGGCGACCGGCTGCGCGGGCGCGGCGACGGGCGGGAGGGGCGCCGGCAGCGCGGCGGTCGCGGGGACGTCGACGACCTGCGCGCCGGGGTCCGGCGTCGCAGCGGCGCCCGCCGCGTCGTCGTCCGACGCCTCCGTCGTCGCGGCCTTGCCGTGGCCGGCGGCGGTGTGCGCGACCGGTCCTGGGTCGGCGAGGGCGACCTCCGGGTCGGCGGTGGCGGCGGGAACGCCGGCAGGCTTCGCGGCGCCCGCGGGAGCGGCGCCCGCGGCGGCGAGGACGGCCGCGGCGCCTGCAGCGGTCGACGGTGCGGGGGCGGACGGCTCGGCCGTCGGGGTCGCCGAGCCCGACGCTGCGGGGGCCGCGTCGGCGCCGGCAGGCGATCCGGCGCTCGCGGCGACCTTGCCGAGCAGCGCGGCGAGCGCCGCCGCGGCGCCTCCGAGCAGGGTGGCCGTCGTCCCCGCCTGCTGGGCGTCGCCGGCGGGCGCGCCCCGCGACGTCGCGCGCGCGGCCTGGCCGCCGTCGGTGATCGCGGCGTCGAGCGCCGAGCCGAAGAGGCCGGCAGCGGCGGGCGTGCCCGTGCCGGACCCGGTGGAGGGGGTGGTGGTGAGGTCGGCGCTCACGGCGACCCCGGCGATCGCGGCCATCAGGCGCTCGCTCCGAGCAGCGCGGTGCGTGCGGCGAGGATCTGCTGCGCGGAGGAGGACGACGCGCCCGAGGTCGAGGTGCCGGTGAGCCCGAAGGACGCGAGCAGGCTGCTGAGCGAGGTGCCCCCGGAGGACGTGGAGGAGCCGGACGTGTCGTAGAGGCCGACGTCGCCGCCGTAGGAGGTGAGCATCGAGGTCGCCTTCGCTATCGTGGCCGCGGACAGTCCGCTCGTGGCGGTGCCGGACGCGGCGTCGGCGCCGGTCGCCCCGAGGACGCCTGAGGCGGCGACCTGGGTCGGTGAGGCGGCGACCGCGGTCGGCGCCGCGGCGGCCGCGTCGTCCGTCGCGGGCACGACCCGGCGGATCGTCACGATGTCCTTGTCGGTGAACCAGGCCTTCTGCACCGACACGCTGCGCCCCGGGTACGGCGCGTGGATCACGGTGTCGTTCCCCATGTAGACCGCGATGTGGTCGCCGCCCGACAGCACGATCAGGTCGCCGGGCTTCGCGTCCTTCAGCGAGTCGACCGGCTGGCCGATCGTCTGCTGCTGGTGCACCAGGCGCGGCGCGGAGACGCCGACCTTCGCGAGCGCGGCCTGCACCAGCCCGGAGCAGTCGATGCCGCTCGTGGACTCGCCGCCCAGCACGTACGGCACGCCCTTGTACTGCAGCGCGGCCGACACGACGTCGTCGCCGGTCGCGCCGTTCGGCGACACGAGCGCGCCGTCGGTGGAGGCGCTCGACGACGCGGAGGCGGCGGCGGTCCCGGAGGCGCCGTCCAGCGCCGTCGCGAAGGACGCGGCCGAGGTCGACCCCGTCGCGCTCGTCGCCGCGGGTTGCAGCATGCCCAGCTGGGTCAGGCGGCTCTGGATCGTCTGCATCTGGTTCAGCACGTCGGCGTAGCTCACTCGGTCGCCTCCGGCAGCAGTCGGGAGCGGGTGCGCGCCGCCAGCTCGTCGAGCACCGTCTGCTCGGCGCGCAGGTCGGCGTCGCGCTCCTCGGCCTCGTGCTTCTCCTCGAGCTTCTCCACCGTGCGCACGTCGCGGCGCGCGAGCCGGTGCGCCTCCTCCGCCTCCGCGAGCAGGCGCCGCTCGGTGATCGCGAGCGCCTCCAGGTCGGCGAGCATCGTCGAGGTCGACGCGCGGGCGGCGGACAGCGCGTGGATGCCGCGCACGCTGCGGGCGTCGTGCGAGTGGTCCCCCAGCTGCTCGAGCAGCTGGTGCCGCTCGTCCGCGAGCTCCGACGCCCTCGAGCGCGCGCGCACCATCTCGTGCGCAGCGCGATCCTCCTTCAGGCGCCGGATCCGCAGCAGACCGGCGAGGCCGAACACCGCCATCAGAGTCCCATCGTCCCCACGAGTCGCGCGAGCCGCTGCCAGGCCTCGTCCGTCGGCGTGACGTCGTCCATGTCCTGCTTCAGGAACTCCTCGATCTCGAACGCGTTCGCGACCGCCGCGTCGACGCGCGGGTTCGCGCCGGCGGCGTACGCGCCGACGTCGAGCAGGTCCTGCACGTTGCGCTTCGCGGCCAGCGCGCTGCGCAGCGCGGTCGCGACGGCCCGCTGCTCGCGGGAGGTGACGCGGGACGCGACGCGCGAGACCGAGCCGAGCACGTCGATCGACGGGAAGTGCCCGGCGGTCGCCAGCTTGCGATCCAGCACGACGTGGCCGTCGAGGATCGAGCGCGCGGTGTCGGCGATCGGCTCGTTGTGGTCGTCGCCGTCGACGAGCACGGTGTACACGCCCGTCACCGAGCCGACCGCGCCGGTGCCGGCGCGCTCGAGGAGGCGCGCGAGCAGGCCGAAGACGCTCGGCGGGTAGCCGCGGGTGGCGGGCGGCTCGCCGGCAGCGAGGCCGATCTCGCGCTGGGCCATCGCGACGCGGGTCAGCGAGTCCATCATCAGCAGCGCGTGCGCGCCGGTGTCGCGGAACGACTCGGCGATGCGGGTGGCGGTGAACGCCGCGCGGGCGCGGGTCAGGGCGGGCTGGTCGGCCGTCGACACGACGACGACGGAGCGGGCGAGGCCCTCCTCCCCCAGGTCGTCCTCGAGGAACTCGCGGACCTCGCGGCCTCGCTCGCCGATCAGCGCGATCACGTTGACCTGCGCGTCGGTGCCGCGGGCGATCATCGACAGCAGCGACGACTTGCCGACGCCGGAACCGGCGAAGAGCCCCATCCGCTGGCCGCGGCCGACGGTGGTGAGCGTGTCCAGCACCCGCACACCCGTCGCGACCGGGGTGTCGATGCGGGCGCGCTCCATCGCGGAGGGCGCCTCCGCGTCGACGGGCACGCGGACGTCGAACTCGAGCGGGCCGCGGCCGTCGACCGGCCGGCCGGTGGCGTCGAGCACCCGGCCGAGCAGGCCGTACCCGGTGGGAACGGTCATCCGGCGGCCCGTGGTGCGCACGGGGGCGCCGACGCGGAGGGAGTCCATGCGGTCGACCGGCATGACGGTGATCGCGTCGCCGGACACGGCGACGACCTCGGCGCGGGCGCGGTTCTCCCCGACGAGGACCAGCTCGCCGGTGGAGGCCTCGACGCCGCGCACGGTGATGCCGAGCCCGACGACGGAGGCGACCGCGCCGAGCCGCTCGGGACGGGCGGCCTCGCGCAGCTCGTTCAGCCGCGCGGTCGTCACCTGGGCGCTCACTCCTCGCCGCCCACGAGGGCGCGGCGGACGCGCTCGACCGCGCCCGTGATGGTGGCGTCGATGACGCCGTCGGGCAGGTCGACCATCGCGTCGCCGCGCGCGATGCGGGCGTCCGGCAGCACCTGCATGCCGGGCTGCTCCTCGGCGATCATCCGGACCAGCTCGATGTCGTCGGGGTGCATGCGCACGACGCGGATCGGCGCGGGGCCGGCGGCGTCGAGCGCCCGGCGCAGCGCCGCGACGGCGGCGCCGTCGCGGTCCTCGGCGATCGCGCGGCCGAGGATCATGCCGGCGATCTCGATCGCGGCGGACAGCACGGCCTCCTCGGTGCCCTCCATCGCCATGGTGGTCTGGCCGTTCAGCTCCGCCGCGGCCTGGCCGACCGCGTCGAGCGCCGAGCGCAGGCCCTCGATCTGCACGCCGAGCGCGCGGTCCGCCTCGGCGCGCAGGGCGGCGCGGTCGGAGGCGAGGGTCTCGGTCGCGGCCTTCCGGCCCGCCGCGTAACCCGCGGCGTGCCCCTGCACACGGGCGCGCTCGCGCACCTCCGGCGTCTCGTCCTTCACCAGCTCGGGGAAGGCGAGCGGCGTCATCCGCACGGCGACGGGGCGCGTGGCGTCGTCGTCGTACAGGCCGCCGGGGGTGACGCGCTGCGGCACGACGGCGGGAGCCGGCTGCCGGGCGACGCCCATCTCCGGGAACGCGATCGGCGCGAACGAGGCGTTAGTCGACATACTCTTCCTCCGGTTCGGCGGCCTGTTCGGCGGGGTCGTCGGTCGACTCCTCCGCCGCGCCCGGCTCGGGCGCCGTCTTCTTCAGCTCGAGACCGGCGGTCCCGGCGAGCTCTCGCAGCGCACGGACGATGAGGTTGCGGGCCTCGTCGACCTGGCTCCTCTTCACGCGGCCCAGCTCGCCCGCTTCCTCGGCCAGGGCCTCGCGGTTGCGCTCGGACATGTTCGAGGTGATCGCGGTCGCGACCTCCGGCTCGGCGCCCTTCAGCGCGAGCGCGATGGTGCCCAGCTCGATGCCGCGCAGCATCTGCTGCACGTCGCGGTCCTGCAGCCGCACGATGTCGTCGAAGGACAGCATCTTCGCCCGCACCTCGTCGGCCAGGTGGCCGTCGCGCTCGCGGAGCCCCTCCATGAGCAGGCCCTCGTCGGCCGGCGCGGCGTGGTTCATGATGTCCACGAGGGGCTGCACGCGGAGCGGGGCGGGACCCTGGTCATCGCCCTCCTCCTCCACGAACACGGTCTCGGACGCGGCGAGCCTCGCCCGGCTGCGCAGGACGCCGGCGACGATGCCGCCCGCCTCCGGAGCCGGCGACCCCATCGTCGCGATCGCCTGCGCGATGTCGACGCGGCGCGCCGACTCCTGCAGCATGAGGATCTTCGCGGCGAGGTCCGGGCCCAGCTGGACCAGCACGAACGCGAGCGTCTCGGCGGTGTCGGCCTCCAGCAGCGTGACGACGCGGCTCGGCTCGAGGTCCTCGAGGAAGGCGAAGGAGGCGCTGGCCTCGGGCGCGGCGATGCGCTCCAGCAGGTCCGCGGCGCGCTCGCCCTCGAAGGACGCCTCGATCAGCTCGGTCGCGACCGAGTGGCCGGTCCGCTCCTCCGGGTCGCTCGTGCGCTCCGCTATGGCCCGGAACGCCGCGATCGCGGCCTCGGCGTCCGACCCGTCGATCCGGCGCATGCGCGCCATCTCCTCGGTGATCTGCTCCTGCTCCTCGAGGCTGAAGCTGCGCAGGACGGCGGCGGCGCGCTCGGTGCTCATGTTCATGAGCACCAGCGCGGCCTTCTGCGTCCCCGTCAGCTCGGGGGTCTCGAGCGTGTCGTTCACACACCCGCCCGGTCGCTCATGAGGGCGCGGAGGAGGTCGGCGGTCTGGTTCGGGTCGGCGCCGGCGAGGGCGTCGACGTCGGCCTGCAGCTGGCCCATCGCGGGATCGAGCGGGGCGCGCAGCGCGACGGTGGGCGCGGTGCCCGGGCCGCCGCGCAGGGCGCCGGGCGCCGCGAAGCCGCCGAGCTGCTGCGTGGGGGCGTAGCCGCCGTAGCCGGGGTCGCCCGGCACGACCGGCACGACGTTCATCGCGCCGGCGTCGACCGCGGTCGGCTCGGGACGCTTGAACAGCTTGCGCAGCAGGCCGACGACGAGCACGAACAGCACCAGGCCGCCGACGACCTTGATGGCGGTGGTGATGATGCCGGTCATCGCTTCGGCGCTCTGCGCCTTCGTCGACTCCGCCAGCGCTGCGGCGGCGGTCTTCGCGGCCGCGGTCGAGAACGGCACGGAGGTGACGGAGACGGTGTCGCCGCGGGTGGCGTTCACACCTGCGGCGTTCGAGACCATGGTCTGCAGGGAGCCGAGGGAGACGCCGGTGACCTTCGAGTCGATCGCGACCGCGATCGACTGGCGGTTCAGCGTGCCGGGCACGATCGTCTCGTTCGTCTCCGTCTTGTCGACCGCGTTGTTCTTGGTGCTCTGCGACTGCGTGTACGACGGCGAGGACGAGCCGGAGGCGCCCGACGCGGTGGCGCTGTTGCCGCCGGTCGAGGTGTCGGTGGTGTCGTCGCCGAGCACCCCGCTGGCACCGCCCGATGCCGCGGCGCCGCCGCCGTTCGCGTAGCTCGTCGAGTTCGACGACTCCGCCAGCGGCGTGTTCGCGCCCTGCGTGTAGCTGGTGCTCCTCTTCGTGCCGCTCGAGCTGGAGACGTCGGCGGCCACCGTGACGACCGCGTTGCCGGGCCCGACGACCTTGTCGAGCATCGCCTGCACCGACGCCTTCGTGGCCGACTCGTAGTCCGCGGCGGCGTCGGAGCCGCTGGTGCTGCCGCCGCCGACGGCCGACAGCGTGTCGCCCTTCGAGTCGACGACCGACACGTTGTCGGTGGTGAGGCCCGGATAGGCGGCGGCGACCAGGTGGACGATCGCGCCGACCTGATCGCTCGACAGCGGCGTCGTGGCGTTCACGAACACCGAGGCGGTCGGGTCCTCCTTCTGGTCGGAGAACACCGACTGCTGCGGCACGGCCAGCTGCACCGACGCGGAGGCGACGCCGTCGATGGAGCCGATGGTCTTCGCAAGCTCGCCCTCGATCGCGCGCTTGTAGGTCACGTTCTGCTGGAACTCGCTGGCGGTCACGCCCAGGTTGTCGAGCAGCGAGTAGCCGCCGGCGCCGGAGGAGAGCAGGTTCGCGCTCGCCAGCCGCTCCGCGTCCACCGAGTCGGCGGGCACGAGGATCGTCTGGCCGCCGTCCTGCAGCTGGTAGTCGACCTTGTCCTTCTCCAGCTGCGCGACGACGCTCGACGCGTTCGCCTGCGAGATGTTCGAGTAGAGCACGCTGTAGCTCGGCGCACCGAGGTAGTTCGCGAGCGCGATGGCGCCGAGCACGAGCACGGCCACGCCGATGATCGCGATGGTGCGCTGCGCGACGGTGAACTGCTTCGCCATGTCGAGCGCGCGGGTCCCCGCGCCGTTCAGCCGCTTCATGCCTGCATCCGCATGATCTCGTTGAACGCGTCGACGCCCTTGTTGCGCACGGCGGAGACGAGCTCCATCGTCACCTGGGCGCGCGTCGCGGCGAGGGTGGCCTGGTGGATGTCGGTGAGGTCACCGGTGACGGCCTTCACCGCCAGGGAGTTCGCGGTGTTCTGCTGGTCCGTGAGGCCCTGCACGACGCCGCCGAGCACGGCGCCGAAGCTCGCACCCGAGGTGCCGTCGGTGCCGAGCTGCGTCGAGGTGGTGCCGCCGACGCCGGAGATGCCGCCGATGCCCCCCAGGGCGGTGATGGAGGTCATCAGCTCCTGCCGATCTGGAGGGCGGCCTCGTAGGTCGTCTTCGCGCGGTCCACCACGGCGGCGTTCGCCTGGTAGCCGCGCTGGGCGAGGATCATCGAGGACATCTGGTCGGAGAGGTCCATGTCGGGCATCCGGACGTAGCCGTCCTTGTCCGCGAGCGGGTTGGTCGGGTCCTGCACCAGCCGGCCGGCGGCGTCGCCCTTGACGACCTTCGTGACGGCGACGCCGTCGTTGCCGGCCTGCTCCTGGACCTCGAGGTACTGGGCCTGGAACGCGTCGCCCGAGGTCGGCTTGGCGGTGTTGATGTTCGCGATGTTGTTCGAGATCGCGTTGAGCCAAGCCTGATGGGTGTTGAGCGCCGATGCGGCGATGTTGATCGCGTCCATCAGGCGGTCTTCATGGCGGCCTGGGTGGCGCTGAACTCCATGTCCACCGCGCGGGTGGCGAACTGGTACCGCAGCACCGTCTCGATGTTGTTCAGCGTCTCGGAGTCGAGGCTGACGTTGTTGCCGTTCTGCTGGGTCGGCGCGTTCGAGTCGGTCGTGGTCGCGACCGCGGTGCCGTCACCGGCCTGCACGCTCTGCGCGAGGGCGCTCTCGAAGGAGACGACCTTCGCGTGGTAGTTCGGCGTGTTGATGTTCGCGATGTTCTGCGCGATCGTCCGCTGCCGCAGCGCCAGGCCGTCGAGCGCGCTGGAGAGCGCGTTCGTGGTGACCGAATCGAACACGGGTCAGTCCGTCCCTGAAGAAGGAGGGCGGCCGATCCGTGGCCTGGTCCACCGAGCGATCCGTGCTCGATCCCCCTGACGCTATGCGGAACCTTCAACCGCACCTGGAAGCAACGCACCCCCCGTTGGGGGGCATGTCGTCCGAGCGGCAGGATCGGTGGATGACCGATGCGTCCGTCGTCCGCAGGACGCTGCTGCAGCACGAGCTCGACTGGGGCCCGACCGGGCGGCTGGAGGCGCGCCGCATCACCATGGCGCCGAACGCGGGCGCGGGTCCACACCGCCACAACGGTCCCGTGGTCGGCACGATCGAGCGCGGCTCGGTGCTGTTCCAGGTCGAGGGCGGCGAGGCGGTGATCCTCGGCGCGGGCGACCCGTTCGTCGAGCCGGCCGATCGGGTGATCGAGCACTTCGACGCCACGGACGAGGGCGCGACGTTCTTCGCGGTCTTCCTCCTCCGCCCGGGCGAGGCCGGCGAGCTGCAGACCCTCTAGCGGTTGCGTTGTGAAGGCGATCCGGTCGACCGCATCGCCTTCACAACGAAGGAGGAGCAGTCAGCCGACGCGGTCGATGTAGACCGGGGGTGCTGTCACCGGCTTGTACGCGGGACGGCGCAGGGCGCGCATCGAGCCCACGACGGCCTGCTGCTCCTCGCGCAGCCGCCCGAGCAGCGCGTGCTGCCGCGTCAGGATCCCGGTCGCCCGGTGCTGCTCGTCGGGCGACATCGGCTGCGGCTGGACTGGTGGATGCTCCCACCCGTCCAGCGCCTCCAGGTCGCCGGCCTCGGCCGCCTCGACGCGGTGCTCGAGATCGTCGAGCACCGCGGCCCAGGCGCTCGGGAGCACTGTGTGCGGGGTCTCAGCCAACGGCGTCCCGCCGCAGCGCTGCCTCGTGCATCGAGACCTTGAGCGCCGCCTCGTGCCACGCGAGGCGCAGGGGCTCCAGCAGCCGGATGCACTCGCGCGTCTTCTCGACGTCGCGGTGCGAGGCCGCCTGCACCATCCCGGTCAGCACGTAGTTGTAGACCGCCATCAGGCCGGGGCCGCCGTCCCACTGGTCGGGGCGGAGGGAGCTGATCAGCTCCGTGACGATCTCCTGCCCGTGCAGCAGCTGCGCGGAGGCGAGCGGCCAGTCCTCCCCCAGCTGCGCCGTCTCGGCGCGGGCGAGGTCGAGCAGCAGCCGGTCGTACAGCATGACGAGCAGCCGCGCGGGCGATGCACTGAGCACCGAGTCGCGGTTGTAGAGGGAGCGGGCGGCCGCGAGGTTCGAAGGAGGCATCGTCACTTCTGGTAGTTGGTGGTCAGACCGGTGATCTGGCTGGTGAGGTAGTTCCCCTGCGCGCTGAGGTTCGAGAGCGCGGTCTCGAGGTTGTTGAACTGGAGCGTGTACTGCGCCTGGATCGCCGCGAGGCGGGTGTCCCAGTCGCTGATCTTCGAGGTGATCGAGGACTGCTGACCCTGCTCGGAGGTGACCTGCTGCGTCAACGACCCCGTGTAGGGGTCGGCGACGGCGGTCGCGGCCTTCGACACCGCGGTCGCGATCGACTGGTACATCGCGGTCGTGCCGGCCGGGTCGGATCGCATCGCCGACTCGAACTTCGACTGATCGAAGGTGATCGTGCCGTCCTTGGTCAGGTTGATCCCGATCGAGCTGGGCGACTTCCCGCCCACGGCGCCGGAGACGGCGGAGAGCAGCGAGTCCTTCGCCAGCCGGACCAGCCCGTCGCCGGTGAACACGCCGCCGCTGGTCGAGGTGCTGCTTGTCCCGCCGCTGCTGCTCGAGCTGGTGCTGATCGCCGACGACGACGCGATGCCGGCGAAGAGCGAGATCAGGCCGGAGGTGAGCGCGGAGGCGGAGGCGGAGGCGGCGGTGACGTCGGCAGCGACGTCGACGGTGACGGGGCTCGCCGAGACGGCGGACACGGCGACGTCCACCCCGGTCATCAGGTCCGAGAAGGTGTTGCTCGCGGACGTGACCTGCTGCTCCGCGCCGGTGCCGGCGTAGAGGGTCAGCTGCGCGTCCGCGGCGGAGGCGATGGTCGTGCCGAGCGTGCTGCCGGCCGAGTAGGCGGTGCCAGGCGAGACCGAGAAGGCGTTCGCGGCCCCGGTGCTGGAGCGCAGCTGCAGCCGGTACTGCATCGCTCCGGTCGGGTCGGTGCCGGCGGCGACCTTCGTCGCGGTGACGCCGAGCCCCTGGCCGTTGATGGCCGAGACGACGTCGTCGAGGTTCGACGACGCGAAGGTCAGCGTCGTGTCCTTCGGGCTCGAGCCGTTCGCGTTCGTGCGGATCGTGATGCTCGGCGTCGTCGTCGTGTCCCAGCTCGTCATCGCGGCCGTGACGGTGACCTGGGCAGCGGCGAGGCGGTCGACCGTGAAGGACACGCTGCCGGTCGAGGCGGTGGAGGAGGCGGTGGCGGTTGCGCTGCTCGAGCTGCTGGTCGCCGTGAAGGAGCTCAGGGCGTTCGCGGCGAGCGCGGACTTCGCGGTCGTCGCGATCCCGGCGACGGCGGTGTTCAGCGCCTGGAGCGCCGTGGTGTGCGTCTGCAGGCTGCTCAGCTGCGTCTTCAGCTGGCCCTGCGGGGCGGACTCGATCGCCATCAGCTTCGTGATGATGCCGCTGGTGTCGAGCCCGCTGGAGAGCCCGGACAGGCCGAGCCCGGTCAGGGAGGTCGTGCTGATGGTCGCGCCGGTGGCCATCGCTCAGTCCTCTCCGCTCATGGGGGAAGGCCGGCACGGCAGCGGGGCCACCGCTGCCGTGCCGGCCGGGTTCCTACGCGTCAGCCGAGCAGCTTCAGCGCCAGCTGCGGCAGCGAGTTCGCCTGGGCGAGCATCGCGGTGCCGGACTGGGACAGGATGTTCGCGCGCGAGTAGTTGACCATCTCCGACGCCATGTCGACGTCGGTGATGCGCGCCTTCGCAGCGGTCAGGTTGGTGATCGACGTGGTGATCGTCGACACCGCGCTGGCGAACCGGTTCTCGAGCGCGCCGATGTTGGCGCGAGCGCCCGACACGCTGTTGATCTGCGTGTCGATGGCCAGGATGGCCGCCTGCGCGTGGTCGGCGGTGTCGAACTGGATGCCCGTGGTCGAGGACCCCGCGACGCCGCCGGCGTAGGCAGCGGAGCTGACCGTGCCGCCGTCCTTCGCCGTGACCTGGATGCCGGTCGCGGCGCCGTTCGCGTCCTTGACGACGGTCGCGTTGAACTTCGCCGCGAACGCCGCGCTGCCGTTCAGCTTCGACGCGGTCGCGCCGTAGCTGGTGACGTCACCCGCTGCGAGCGTGACGGAGACCGTGGTCGTCGTGCCGTTCGCGAGCGTGCTCACGAAGTCGGTCGCGCCGGCCGTGGCCGCCGAGGACCAGGTTGTCCCGGACGAGGTGGTGCCGTTGTTCAGCGCCGCGGCCACGTTGGTCAGGTTCGCGCCGGACAGGTCGACCGTGATGCGGCTGACCGAGTCGCCGTCGGCACCGACCTGGAACTTCATGTTCGACGTGGAGCCGTCGAGCAGCTTCTGGCCGTTGAAGTTCACCGAGGTGCTGAGCCGCGAGAGCTCGTCCGTGATGGAGCGCGCCTCGGTCGCGATCGCCGTGCGGGCGGTCGTGCTGTTCGAGTCGTTCGCCGCCTGCACCGCGAGGTCACGGAGCCGGCCGAGGAGGGACTGGGTCTGCGTCAGGGCACCGTCGGCGGTCTGGACGACCGAGACACCGTCCTGCGCGTTCCGCGCCGCCTGCGTCAGACCCGAGACCTGCGAACCCAGCTGGGTCGCGATGGTCAGGCCCGCCGCGTCGTCACCCGCGTTGTTGATGCGCAGACCGCTCGAGAGCTTCTCGAGCGACTTCGACAGCGAGTTCTGCACCCCCTGCAGGTTCTTGTACGTGTTGAGCGCATCGAGGTTGGTGTTGATGCTGAATCCCATTTGAGTTCCTCCGTGAGTCGGGATCTGAAGTGCGGTCCATCCGTGGTCCGACGCGAACACCTATCGGCCCCGGCAGGGGTCTCGTTAGCGGTTCGCCCCGAAGTAGGGGCAGTCCAGGCGGGAAGCGGTCAGGCGGTTCGTTCGGTGAGGTATGCGGGCGCGGCCGGCGAGGCCATCCGCGCGGTGGAAGTCTCAGCGAGGCGGGCCAGGTAGGCCGCGCGGCGCGCCGGAGCGACCTTCGGCTGCTCCTCGAGGCGGGGCGCGGCGCCGGTGGCGTACTGCGACTCGAGGCCGTGCCGCATGAGGCGCACGGCCTCGCTTCGCTGCTGGGACACCGCGGAGTGGGTGAGGCCCAGCTCGACGGCCAGGTCGCCCACCGAGCGGTCGTGGAAGTAGATCTGCTCGACGACGTACCGCATCCGCTCGGGCAGGCTGGTGACGGCCGCCTGCACGTAGCGGGTGCGCTCCGTCTCGAGCACGACGTCCTCGGGCCCGGCGGCCTCCGCCGCGATCGTGTCGGCGATCGTCTCGTCGAGCGACGACACGGAGTAGGTCGCGCCGGACAGCGCCTCGATCGCCGCCTTCCGGTCGACGCCGAGCGACTCGGCGATCTCGTCCACGCTCGGCGCGCGGCCCAGCGCGCTCGTCAGCGAGGCCTGCACCGTGAGCGACTCCTTGATGCGCCGCCGCGCGGTGCGGGACGCCCAGTCGGCGGAGCGCATCTCGTCCGCGATCGCTCCGAGGATCCGTCGGCGGGCGAACGCGCCGAACGGCACGCCCAGCGCGGGATCGAAGGAGTCGGCGGCGAGCACCAGGCCCAGCGCTCCGGCCGAGGCCAGCTCGTCCCGCGAGAGGTGGGTCGCCTTGCGGGCCACCTCGTTCACGAGGTAGCCGACGATCGCGAGGTTGTCGCGGACCAGCGCATCGCGCTCGGTTCGTGTCGCCATTCGGGTGTCCTTGTCGTCCGGGCCTTCCATGGCGGTTCGTGGGAACGGTATTTCGGCGGCGGCCGGCCGCTTCGATCCGCCGCGCCCCCCGTTGGGGGCCGTCCCCGTAGCGCGGGGCGCCCCCCGTTCGGGGGCGTGTGGTCCTCCCCGGTGCGGCCCGCTCGCGCACCTACGCTCCCGGCGACGACGTCCTCGCCTGACGACCGCGGCCGAGCTGCCGATGGTCGGAGGGGACGCTGCACGACCGCACCCCACGACGGAGGAACCGATGAGCGTGAACGACCTCTCGTCCCTGCTGTGGCGCGAGCGGGAGCTGCTCGAGATGCTCGTCTTCAAGCTGGAGGAGGAGCAGCTGCTGCTCACCGCCGGCCGCTCGAAGTGGCTGCACCACGCGACCCGCGAGGTCGAGCAGGTGCTCGGGCACCTGCGCACCACCGGGATCGAGCGCACCGTCGAGGCCTCCCTCGTCGCCGTGGGGTGGGGCCTCGCGGAGGACGCGACGCTGCGGCAGCTCGCCGAGGGCGCGCCGGACGAGGCGTGGCGCGACGTGCTGCTCTCGCACCTCGCCGCGCTCACCGCGCTGACCGGCCAGATCGCCGACGTCCGCGACACCAACCTCGGCTACCTCCGCGCCGCGACCCGCGCGACGCAGGAGACGCTCGCCTCCGTCGGCACCGCGCCCGAGCCGGCCGGCTACGGCCGCCCCCGCGTCGGTGCGGGTGCGGGCGCCCGGCTCTTCGACCGGCAGGGCTGAGCGTGGGCACCTTCGGCGGGCTGAGCATCGCGTCGTCCGGCCTCACCGCCGCGCGCAAGGCGCTCGAGGTCACCGGCCAGAACGTCGCGAACGCGAACACCACCGGGTACACCCGCCAGCGGGTCGACCAGTCGCCGCTCGCCCAGACCGCGCTGGCCACCCACGCCACCCAGTCGAGCGTCGGGGACGGCGTGCGGGTGACCGGCGTCAGCCGGGTCACCGACACGGTCGTGACCGCGCGGGTCAACAGCACGGCCTCGAGCGCCGCGTACTGGAACGCCTCCTCGAGCGCGTTGAGCAGCGTCGAGACGTCGCTGAACGAGCCGGGCGCGAACGGCCTGTCCCAGGTCATGAACGACTTCTGGGCGAAGTGGCAGACCGTCGCGAACAACACCGGCACCACCGCGGCCGGGCAGGGCGCGGCGAACGCGCTCATCGCGCAGGGGCAGCTGGTCGGCTCGACCGTGTCGGCCGGGTACACGGCCGCGTCGAACGCCTGGGCCGACGCCCGGGCGGGTGCCGCGTCCGTCGTGAGCACCATCAACGACACCGCGGCGAGGATCGCGAACCTGAACACGACCATCCGGGCGCTCAGCGCGGCCGGCAGCGACGTGAACAGCCTGCTTGACCAGCGCGACGCCGCCGTGACGAGCCTCGCGAACCTCGCCGGCGCATCGACCCGGTCGAACGCCGACGGGACCATCGACGTCCTGGTCGGCGGCAACGCGCTCGTCTCGGGCGTCACCACGCGCACCGTCGTGCTCGGCGGCGCCGGCAGCTTCTCGACCGTCGCGAGCAGCCCGGTCAAGCTGACCTGGGCGGACACCGGCGGCGGCGTCTCGCTCGACGGCGGCGACATCGCCGGCCGCATCCAGTCGCTGCAGCCCGCCGACACCACCGGAGGCGGGGCGGGCGGCGTGTTCGCCGAGGCCGCGAAGGCGTTCGACGACATCGCCAGGTCGGTCGCCGACGCGGTGAACACCGTGCACCGCACGGGGACGACGGCCACGGGCGCGACCGGGCTCGACTTCTTCTCGTACTCGAGCACCGGCTCCCCGGCCCTGACCCTGTCGGTCGTGCCCAGCACGGTGTCCGGCGTCGCCGTCGCGGACGGCACGAAGGGCAACCTGGACAACACGATCGCGGACCGGATCGCGCAGATCGGCAGCACCGCCGGCTCACCCGACTCCGCCTGGGCGACCTACGTGTCGCGCCTCGGGTCCCAGACCGCCACCGCGACCGCCCGGTCGACGACCGCCACCACCGCCGCGGCGGCGGCGACGACCGCGCAGACCTCGGTCGGCGGCGTCGACCTCGACGAGGAGACCGCGAACCTCGTGATCTACCAGCACGCCTACCAGGCGTCCGCGCGGGTGATCAGCACCATCAACGACGTGCTCGACACCCTGATCCGGATGGGGACCTGATGTCGATCGGCCGCATCACGACCGCGCAGATCTACTCGAGCTCGAACGCGAGCATCCAGGCATCGAAGGCTCGGCTGTCCCAGCTGACCGCGCAGTCCTCCTCCGGCCTGCTCGTCGCGAAGCCGTCGGACGACCCCGCGGCCGCCGCCTCGATCCTGCGGGTCCGCGGCGAGCAGGCCGCGAACGCGCAGTACGCGCCGAACATCAGCGACGGGCTCGGCTGGCTGAGCACCGCGGACACCACGATGACGGCGTCCGAGAACCTCGTGCGCCAGGCGAAGGACCTCACGATCCAGGCCGCGAACAGCGGCGTCTCCAGCCCGGCCGCGCGGAACGCGATCGCCGCGCAGCTCGAGGGCATCCGCGACGACCTGCTCACGCAGGCGAACACGAAGATCAACGGGCGCTCGATCTTCGCCGGCACCTCCGACGCCTCGAGCGCGTTCGACCCGACGACGTTCGCCTACAGCGGGCCGACGACCTCCACGTCGACGACCGCGCCCGACGGGACGGTCACCACCACGACGACCGCGCTCGGATCGGTGCAGCGCCGCATCGGCAGCGGCGCCGGCGACACGACCACGGTGTCGGCGGACGGGCTGGCCGCGTTCGGCAGCGGCACGACCTCCGTCTTCGCCAGGATCCAGTCCGTGATCGACGCGCTGCGCAGCGGCACGTACGACACGGACGACTCGGCCACCGGGCCCAAGGCCACGGTGACGTCGGGGATCGATGTGCTGAACGGCGCGCTGACCAGCATCAGCGCGCAGCACGCGATCGTCGGCGCGAACTACGCTCGGATGACGAGCGCGAAGACCCAGAACGCCACGACGGCGACGGCGCTGGAGACCCAGCGGTCCGGACTGCAGGATGCGGACACGACGAGGACCCTGCTCGACCTCAAGACGCAGGAGCTCGCCTACCAGACGGCACTCCAGGTGACCGCCCAAGTGATCCAACCGACCCTGATGAGCTTCCTATCGTGATGAACGTGATCCAGACCACCCGTGACACCCGCCTGACGTTCACGGCCCCGCCTCCCGGCTTCGCGCCGCTGACCGAGTTCGAGCTCGAGCACGTGGACGGGGCCCCCGGCCTCTACACGCTGAAGGACCTGGCTGGCGCCGGCCTGCGGCTGTTCCTGCTCGACCCGACGTTCTACGTCCCGGAGTACCTGCCGGCCCTCGCGGACGAGGACCTCACCGCACTCGGCGCCTCCTCCGACGGCGAGGTCGACGTGTACGTCGTGGCCGACATCCAGGGCGGCGCGCCCGTCGTCAACCTGCTCGCCCCGATCGTGGTGAACCCCGTGTCGGGCACCGCGTCGCAGCTGATCCTCGAGGACGACTGGCCGCTGCAGGCCGAGCTGGTGCGGGGCGCGGCGTAGCGCGACGGAACGAGGAGGGGGACCCGGCCGGCGGCCGGGTCCCCCTCCTCGCGTCGAGCGTCTCGTCTCGGGCGTCAGCCGCCCAGGTCCGCGAGCAGCAGCGCGGCCATGTGCTGCACCTTCGGCTCGACGAACGCGTCCAGCGCCCGCGCGATCTGCGCGTGCTGCCGGCCGACCCAGGCGGAGGCCTCGCGGCGCAGCTGCTCGCGCAGCCCGTCGACGGCCTCGTCGCTGAGGAACGGCTGCAGCGCGACGCTGCGGCGCACGTGCTCGGTGACGACCGCGTCGAGCGACGTGGTCAGGGCGTGGAGGGCGCCGTGCGGCACCTCCTCGAAGGCGAGGTCGATCGCCCACGACGGGCACGCCACGCAGGGCGACAGGCGGCGCCTGGCCGTGCTGGGGTCCCAGCGGGGCAGCCAGTCGAGCCACTGGGTGACCGCGCGGTCGAGCTCTCGCTCGAGGCGGTACGGGCGGAGCATCAGCGGACCTCGCGCCGGGCGGCGCGGGTCGGGGTCTGCGCGCGGGCGCGCGAGACCGGGGGGAGAAGTGTGTTCACCTTGGGTCCGGGTGGTGTGGGGGAAGGGTCCGCGTGGGTGCGCGGGACACCGGGTGGGTGACCGGCTCGCCCAACGCTACGGAATCCGAGGCATCCCCTCCATCCCCCGTCATGGGGGTGGATCCCGTCGAAGGCCTTTCGTTCTGAAGGCGTTCTGGCGCAGCGAAGCCCGCCAGAACGCCTTCACAACGAAGGGCCCGCCTCCTTGCGGAGACGGGCCCTCGTGCCTGGCGACCTAGTTGTAGGTGCCGGGGCTGTAGTCGTCGCTCGAGAACGAGTCGAAGTCCACGAACGACAGGTCGGCGTCGTTGAACATCGAGTCGTCGCCGAAGGACCGCAGCGGGTACCGCTCGGCCTTCGCCTCCTCGGTCGGCTCGACCTTCACGTCCCGGTAGCGGGGCAGGCCCGTGCCGGCCGGGATGAGCTTGCCGATGATGACGTTCTCCTTCAGGCCCAGCAGCGAGTCGGACTTGCCGTCCATCGCCGCCTGGGTCAGCACCCGGGTCGTCTCCTGGAAGGAGGCGGCGGACAGCCACGACTCCGTCGCGAGCGACGCCTTCGTGATGCCCATGACCTCCTGGCGCGCCGAGGCGGTCTTGCGACCCTCCGCGAGCGCGGCCCGGTTGACGTCCTGGTAGCGGGAGCGGTCCACGAGCTCACCGGGGAGCAGGTCGGTGTCGCCGTGGTCGACGACGGTGACCTTGCGCAGCATCTGCCGCACGATGACCTCGATGTGCTTGTCGTGGATCGGCACGCCCTGGCTGCGGTAGACGCCCTGGACGCCGTCCACGAGGTGCTTCTGCACCTCACGGACGCCCTTGACCCGCAGGACCTCCTTCGGGTCGATGGACCCGACGTGGAACTGCGTGCCGAGCTCGACGTGCTGCCCGTCCTCGATGAGGAGGGTGGCGCGCTTCAGCACCGGGTAGGCGAACGGCTCGTCGCCGTTGTCCGGCGTCAGGATGATCCGGCGCTGACGGTCCGTGTCCTCGATGGTCACGACACCGGCCGCCTCGGCGATCGGCGACGCGCTCTTCGGGGTGCGGGCCTCGAACAGCTCCTGCACGCGGGGCAGACCCTGCGTGATGTCGTCCGCGGAGGCCACACCACCGGTGTGGAACGTGCGCATCGTCAGTTGCGTGCCGGGCTCGCCGATCGACTGGGCCGCGATGATGCCGACGGCCTCGCCGATGTCCACGAGCTTGCCGGTGGCCAGCGAGCGGCCGTAGCAGGCGGCGCAGACGCCGACCGCGGACTCGCAGGTCAGGACCGAGCGCACCTTGATGTGCTCGACACCCGCCTCGACGAGCTTCGCGATCAGCACGTCGCCGACGTCGTCACCCGCGTCGGCGAGGACCTCGCCGCCGGCGCTGACCACGTCGGTCGCGAGCGAGCGGCCGTAGACCGCGTTCTCGACGTTCTCGCTGGTGGAGAGGTCGAGGCCCCGGGAGGTGCCGCAGTCGTCCTCGCGGATGATGACGTCCTGCGACACGTCGACGAGACGCCGGGTCAGGTAGCCGGAGTCCGCGGTGCGGAGCGCCGTGTCGGCCAGGCCCTTGCGCGCACCGTGGGTCGAGATGAAGTACTCGGCCACGGTCAGGCCCTCGCGGTACGAGTGCACGATCGGGCGCGGGATGATCTCGCCCTTCGGGTTCGACACCAGGCCGCGCATGCCCGCGATCTGCCGGACCTGCATCCAGTTGCCTCGGGCGCCGGAGGACACCATGCGGTTGATGTTGTTGTCGACCGGCAGATTGTCCTGCATGGCCGTCGCGACCTCGCTGGTGGCCTTGTTCCACAGCTCGATGAGCTCCTGGCGGCGCTCCTCGTCGGTGATCAGACCCGTCTCGTACTGGGTCTGGACCTTGGCGGCCTTCTTCTCGGCGCCCTCCAGGATCTTGCCCTTGGAGGGAGGCGTGAGCACGTCGGACAGCGACACCGTCACACCACTCCGGGTGGCCCAGTAGAAGCCGGCGTCCTTGATGCGGTCCAGCGTCGCCGCGACCTCCACCTTCGGGTAGCGCTCCGCGAGGTCGTTGACGATCACGGAGATCTGACCCTTGTCGGCGAGCTCCTCGACGAACGGGTAGTCGGTCGGCAGCGCCTCGTTGAAGATGGCCCGGCCCAGGGTGGTCTTGACGAGGACCGGCGAACCGGCCTCGTAGCCCTCCGGGGTCTGACCGGCCGGCGGCACGACGCCCGTCAGGCGCAGCGTCACCGTCGCGTTCAGGTCGAGCGTGCCGGCGTCCTTCGCCATGATCGCCTCCGCGACGGAGGAGAACACGCGGCCCTCGCCGACCGCACCCGGCTTCACCGTGGTCAGGTGGTGCAGGCCGATGATCATGTCCTGCGAGGGCAGGGTCACCGGACGGCCGTCGGACGGCTTCAGGATGTTGTTCGACGCGAGCATCAGGATGCGCGCCTCGGCCTGGGCCTCGACGGACAGCGGCAGGTGCACGGCCATCTGGTCGCCGTCGAAGTCCGCGTTGAACGCGGCGCAGACGAGCGGGTGCAGCTGGATCGCCTTGCCCTCGACGAGCTGCGGCTCGAACGCCTGGATGCCGAGGCGGTGCAGGGTCGGCGCGCGGTTCAGCAGCACCGGGCGCTCGCGGATGATCTCCTCGAGCACGTCCCACACCTGCGGGCGCGAGCGCTCCACCATCCGCTTGGCGGCCTTGATGTTCTGCGCGTGCGACAGGTCGATCAGGCGCTTGATGACGAACGGCTTGAAGAGCTCCAGCGCCATCTGCTTGGGCAGACCGCACTGGTGCAGCTTCAGCTGCGGGCCGACGACGATGACCGAGCGGCCCGAGTAGTCGACGCGCTTGCCGAGCAGGTTCTGGCGGAACCGGCCCTGCTTGCCCTTCAGCATGTCGGACAGGCTCTTCAGCGCCCGGT
>NZ_CAXTOQ010000021.1:0-32849 GCF_964245895.1 uncultured Amnibacterium sp. | reverse complement strand
GAGCGAGCTGGTCGGGGGCGAGTGCTCGTACTGGGCGTGCATGCCGTCGAAGGCCCTGCTGCGTCCCGGCGCCGCGCTGCGCGCCGCCCGGCACGTCGAGGGCGCGAAGCAGACCGTCACCGGGCGCATCGACCCGGCCGCGGTCTTCGCCCGCCGCGACGCGGAGGTCGCGGACTACGACGACGGCGGCCAGGTGTCCTGGCTCGAGTCGGCCGGGATCGACCTCGTCAGGGGGAAGGCGCGGCTCGACGGCCCGAAGCAGGTGGTCGTCACCGCGCCGGACGGCAGCGAGGTCCGGCTCACGGCCACCCACGCGGTCGCGGTCTGCACCGGCAGCGCCGCGCTGATCCCCCCGATCGACGGGCTCGCGGCGGCGAAGCCGTGGACGTCCAGGGAGGCGACCAGCGCGACCGCGGTGCCCGGGCGGCTGATCGTGCTCGGCGGCGGCGTCGTCGGCAGCGAGATGGCGACGGCCTACACCTCCCTCGGCGCGAAGGTCACCCTGGTCGTGCGCGGCGGCCTGCTCGGCGGCATGGAGCACTTCGCCGGGCAGCTGGTGGCCGACGCGCTGCGCGAGGCCGGCGCCGACGTGCGCCTCGGCGCGGGGATCACCGCCGTGCAGCGGTCGGGCGGCGTCGTCACCGCGACGCTCGACGACGGGACCGCGATCGAGGCCGACGAGATCCTCGTGGCGACGGGGCGCACGCCGCGCACCGACGGCCTCGGCCTCGCCTCCGTCGGGCTCGAGGACGACGACTGGCTGACGGTCGACGACACCCTGCTCGTCGACGCCCCGACGAACGCCGACGACCCCTGGCTCTACGCGGTCGGGGACGTGAACCACCGCGCGCTGCTGACCCACGAGGGCAAGTACCAGGCGCGCGCCGCGGGTCGGGTCATCGCCGCCCGGGCGAAGGGCGGGTCCCCCGACACGGGCCCGTGGACGCGCTTCACGGCCACGGCGGACCACGCCGCCGTGCCGCAGGTGACCTTCACCGATCCGGAGGTCGCCTCCGTCGGCCTGACCGAGGACGCGGCCAGGAGGGCGGGGCTGCGGGTGCGCACGAGCGAGTACGACCTGGCGTCCGTCGCCGGCGCAGGCGTCTACGACGACGCGTACGTCGGGCGGGCCAAGCTCGTGATCGACGACGAGCGCGACGTACCGGTCGGCGCGACGTTCGCCGGCTACGACGTCGGCGAGATGCTGCAGGCTGCGACGATCGCCGTCGTCGGGGAGGTGCCGATCCAGCGGCTCTGGCACGCGGTCCCCGCCTACCCGACGCTCAGCGAGGTGTGGCTGCGCCTGCTCGAGACGGACGGCCGCGCATGAGCGTCACCCTGCCCCACCCCTCCCGCATGGAGGGGCGCACGGTCGTCGTCACCGGCGCGAGCTCCGGCGTCGGCCGGGCGGCGGCGCGCGAGCTCGCGCTGCTCGGCGCCGACGTCGCCGTGGTCGGCCGCAACCGGGAGCGCACCGAGGCGGTCGCGGCCGAGACGGGCGGCCGCGCCTTCCTCGCCGACTTCGACCGCCTCGACGCCGTGCGCGACCTCGCCGCGGCGCTGCTGGAGACCTACCCGGCCATCCACGTGCTCGCGAACAACGCGGGCGGCATCGGCCCGCGCGAGCGGACCGAGGACGGGCACGACCAGACGTTCCAGCGCAACCACCTGGCCGGCTTCCTGCTGACGACGCTGCTGCTCGACCGCATCCGCGCGACCGCGGACTCGGCGCCGGAGGGGTCGGTGCGGATCGTGCAGACGTCCAGCAGCGCGGCGGGCGGCGGGCGGGTGCGCCTGGACGACCTCGACACCCGGCGCGGTCCGTGGCTCGCCGGCTGGCGGGCGTACAGCGCGGCGAAGCTCGAGAACATCCTCTTCACCCGCGAGCTCGCGCGGCGGCTGGCCGGCACGCGCGTCTCGGCGTACGCCTTCCATCCGGGCTTCGTCGCCTCCGGGTTCGGCGGCGACGGCCCGCTCATGTCGCTCGGCAAGCGGCTGGCGATCCCACCGGAGGCGGGGGCGGCGCCGCTGGTGCGCCTCGCGGCGGCGCCCGCGATCCCGGCGCCGTCGGGCAACTTCTTCGACCGCCTGACCGCGCCGGGCCGCACCTCGCGGCTCGCCGACGACGCCGAGCTGGCGCGCGGCCTGTGGGAGTCGAGCGAGGGCATGGTCGCGCGCTAGGTTCGCGGTCGTGGTGCTGGCCGGGCTCGGGGGCGGCCTGCTCCTGGCGGGGCTGGTCGCGGTGGCGACCGGGCTCCTCCCGGCCGCGGACGCCGCCGCGCTCGGGGAGCGCATCGCGCCGGTGCTCGGCTTCGTCGTCGCCATCACGGTCGTCGCCGCCGTCGCCGCGGAGGCGGGGCTCTTCGACCGGCTCGCGTCCGGGGCGGCGCGGCTCGCCCGCGGACGCGGCGCCGCGCTGTGGGCGCTGGTCGTGGTCGTGGCCGTCGCCGCCACGGTCTTCCTGTCGCTCGACACCACCGCGGTGCTGCTGACGCCGGTCGTCGTCACCCTGGCCAGGCGGGTCGGGCTGTCCCCCGTCCCCTTCGCGATGACCACCGTCTGGCTCGCGAACACCGGCTCGCTGCTGCTGCCGGTGTCGAACCTGACGAACCTGCTCGCGGAGTCCGATCCGGCGTTCGGCTCCGCGTACGTCACGCGATCCTGGCTGCCCGCACTCGTCGCGGTGCTGGTGCCGGTCGCGATCCTCGCCGTCGTCTCGCGGCGCGCGCTGGCGCACCGCTACGAGCCTCCTCCGCCGGAACCGGTCGCCGACCGGGTGCTGCTCGCCGCCTCGGCCGTCACGGTCGCGCTGCTCGTGCCGGCGCTCGCGATCGGCGAGCCGGTGCTGCACGTCCCCGTGTGGGTGCCCGCCTCGGCCGCCGCACTCGTGCTCGTGGTCGCCGCAGCCGTGCGGCGGCCGGGGATGCTGTCCGTGCGGCTGCTGCCGATCCCGCTCGTGCTCTTCGTGTGCGGGTTGTTCCTGGCCGTGACCGCGCTCGGCCGGGTCGGGCTGACCGACGTCCTCGCCGCCGCGGCCGGCACGGGCGACGCGCCGCTGGACCTGCTCCGCCTCGCGGGCGTCGGGACCGTCACCGCGAACCTCGCCGACAACCTGCCCGCGTACCTGGCGCTCGAGCCGGTCTCCGGCAGCGAGCACCGGCTGCTCGCCCTGCTCGTCGCCGTGAACGCGGGGCCGCTGATCCTGCCGTGGGCCTCGCTCGCGACCCTGCTCTGGCACGCGCGGCTGACCGCGCTGGACGTGCGGATCTCGTGGTGGCGCTTCGCAGGCCTCGGCCTGATCGCGGCGCCCCTCACGGTCGCGCTCGCGACCCTCGCCGTCTCCCTGCCGTTTTGAAGGAGTTCCTGGTCCGCACAGCCAGGATCTCCTTCACAACGGAAGCGGCGCTACCAGAAAGCGGGCGGGTGCCTCCTGGACCAGCCGAGGCGGCGCTCCAGCTGCCGGCCGATCGCCAGCAGCGCCCGCTCGCCGCCGGGGCGCCCGATCAGCTGCACCCCGGCGGGCGCCCCCTCCGCCGAGGACCCGACCGGCAGCGTGATCGCCGGCAGCCCGGAGACGTTGACGAACGAGGTGAACGGCGCCGCCTGCACCTGCCGGTCGAACACCGAGTCGGCGTCGTCGCCCGCGGCCGCGTACCAGCCGAGCGGTCGCGGCGGCAGCGCCGTCGTCGGGGTCACGACGGCGTCGAAGCGCGCGAACGCCGCGATCGCCCGGCGCTCGAAGGCGGCGGCCGCGAGCACGGCCGTGACGACCTGCTCCGCGGGCAGGCGGCGGCCGCGCTCCACGATCTCGCGGGTGTACGGCTCGAGCAGCGCCAGCTCCGCCGCCGTCCGCGCCGGGATCGGGGCGGCCCCCGCCTGCCACAGCACGCGGAAGAACGCGGGGTAGTCCTCGCCGGGCAGCCGCACGGACTCGACGCCGTGCCCCAGCCCGTCCAGCTCGGCGACCGCGCGAGCGACCGCCGCCGCGTTGTCCGGGTCGACGGTCACGTCCAGCGCGTCGTCCCAGACCGAGCCCTCGAGCACGCCGAGGGAGAACCGGCCCTCGCCGCGGACCGCGTCGCCCAGCAGCGGCTCGCCGTCGTCGCCGGGCACGGTCGCGTAGCCGGCGGAGCGCGCCCGCCCCTCCGGCCGCACGAGGGCGTCGAGCAGCATCGCGGCGTCGGCGACGGTCCTGGCGATCGGCCCGGCGGTGACGAGCCCGGCGAACGCCCCCTGCCCGCCGAGCGCGGGCACCCGGCCCCGCGACGGCTTGAGGCCGACGACCCCGCACCACGCGGCCGGGATCCGGATCGAGCCGCCGCCGTCGGACCCGATCGCGAACGGGGCGAGCCCGGCCGCGACCGCCGCCGCCGCGCCGCCGCTCGAGCCGCCCGCCCCGGTCGCCGGGTCCCAGGGGTTCCGCGCCGGCGGCCGGCCGGCGGGCTCGCTGAAGCCGGTCAGCCCGAACTCGGGCGCGGTCGTCGCGCCCAGCACCACGGCGCCGGTCGCGTCCGTCGCGAGCGCGACGTCGTCGGAGGCCTCCACCGCCGCGCCGGCGAACAGCCGGGACGCGCCCCAGGCCGTGCCCGCCCGCCGCACCAGCTCCTTCTCCGCCACCGGCACCCCGGACAGCGGCGCCGCCCCCTGCCCGGCGGCGTCGATCGCGGCCGCGCGCGCCATCGCCCGGTCGCCGTCGACCCGCGAGTACGCGCCCAGGCAGCCGTCCAGGCGCTCGATCCGGCGGAGGTAGGACGCGGTCAGCTCGGCGGAGGTGGCGTCGCCGCGGCGGATCCAGTCCCACTGCTCCTGCGCGGTCAGCTGGTGCGGCTCGAACGCCACCGCTACCTCAGGGTCGACTGCATCATGACCGTGCCGATCCAGCGGTCGAACTTGAACGCCACCCGGCCCATCCGACCGGTCTCCTTGAAACCGAGCGACCGGTGCAGCGCGATCGACGACTCCGCGCCGCCGTCCGCGATGACGGCGAGCAGCTGCTTCAGCCCCGCCTGCCTGCCCGCGGCCATCAGCGCGCGCAGCAGCGCCGTGCCGAGCCCCTTCCCGGTCGACGCCGGGCGCAGGTAGATCGACTCCTCCGCGGTGAACCGGGCGGAGCGCTTCTGCACCCACGGCTCGCAGAGCGCGTAGCCGAGCACCTGGCCGGTCGGCGAGACCGCGACGAGGAACGGCAGGTCCAGCCGCGTGAGGTACGCGAACTTGGCGCGCCACGTCCGCAGCGTCCTGGTCTCGGTGTCGAGCGTCACCATCGTGTTCGTCACGTAGTGGTTGTAGATCTGCCGCACGTCGGGCATGTCCTGCGCGGTCGCGGGCCGGATCGCGTACGCGAACGCGGGCTCGGGCGGCTCCATGCGCCGGAGGTGGAAGGGCTTCCCCAGCCGCCGGGGCTCGTACTCCTCTTCCAGCACGGCGCGAGGCTAGCCGCTCACGCCGCGGGCAGCGCCCAGTCGATCGGGGCCGCGCCCTGCTGCTCGAGCAGCGCGTTCGCCCGGCTGAAGGGGCGGGAGCCGAAGAAGCCCCTCGACGCCGACAGGGGGCTCGGGTGCGCGGACTCGACGAGCGGGACGGGCTGCAGGATCGGCGCGAGGTTCCGGGCGTCGCGACCCCACAGGATCGCCACCAGCGGGCCGCCGCGCGCGGCGAGGGTGCGGATCGCGTGCTCGGTGACCGCCTCCCAGCCCTTCCCGCGGTGGGAGGCGGGCGTGCCGGCCCGCACGGTGAGGCAGCGGTTCAGCAGCAGCACGCCCCGCTCGGTCCACGCCGTCAGGTCGCCGTGCGGCACCGGCGCGACGCCGAGGTCGGCCTGCAGCTCCTTGTAGATGTTCGTGAGGCTGCGTGGGACCGGCCGGACGTGCGGGTCGACGGCGAACGAGAGCCCGATCGGGTTGCCCGGCGTCGGGTACGGGTCCTGCCCGACGATCAGCACCCGCACGTCCGGGAGGGGCGTGCGGAAGGCGCGCAGCACGTCGCGCCCGGCCGGCAGGTACCCGCGGCCCGCCTCGACCTCGCCGCGCAGGAAGTCGCCCATCGCATGGATCCGCGGCTCGACGGGGGCGAGCGCCTCCGCCCAGGTGGCGTCGATGAGCCCGTCCCGGGCGAGCCCGGCCAGGGACGTCACTGTTCGGGAGCCCCGACGACCGGCGGGTCCGCCGACCACGGGAAGACGATCCACCGGTCGGTGCGCCGCCACGACCAGTCGGGCGCGAAGACGGTCTGCGGCTTCGTGTAGAAGCACGCGCTGCGCACCTCGGCGCCCATCCGGGTGAGGATCTCGACGGCCAGCTGCAGCGTCAGCCCCGACTGCGACACGTCGTCGGCCAGCAGCACCCGCTTGCCGGCGAGGGAGGCGCCGTCCAGGTGCGGCGGCAGCACCAGCGGCTCGGGCAGGGTCTCGTCGACGCCCGTGTACAGCTCGACGTTGATCGAGCCGCAGCTCTTCACGCCGAGGGCGTAGGCGAGCGCCCCACCCACCAGCAGGCCGCCGCGGGCGATCGCGATCACCACCTCCGGCCGGAAGCCGTCGTCCGCGATCCGCTGCGCGAGCTCGCGCGTCGCGTCGCCGACTCGCGACCAGGTCAGGACCTCGCGCTCGGCCCCGCTCATGGACCGGAGACGGCGGCGGCGGCCTGCTCGGCGCGGTTGCGGGCGACCTCGAGCAGCTCGAGGTCGATCCGCGCGTGCTCGCGAGCGATCGCGTCGGCGTCGTCGGCCCGGCCGTCCACGATCGCGTCGACGAGGCGGTCGTGCTCGCGCAGCGCCCGCTCCTCGCTCGCGGCCATGCCGTCCGGCTCGCCCCACACGTGCAGCGGAGCGCCGATGGAGATGTCCCGTTCCAAGGTGAGCAGCATGTCCTTCAGTGTGCCGTTCTTCGCCGCGTCCGAGATCGCGAGGTGCAGGGAGGCGTCCGCGAACTGCTTGGACCGGCCGCTGTCCGCGACGCGGTACTCCTCCAGCCGCTGCCGCAGCAGCGGGATGTCCCGGTCGTCGCGGCGCTCGGCGGCGGCGCGGGCGATCGCGCCGTGCAGGCTGCGCATCGCCTCGAGCCGGTCCTGGATGTCGCTCCACCTGGCACGCAGGGTGCGCACGACGGCGGCGTGCGAGTCCGCGGTCCACTGCACGCGGACGAAGGAGCCGCCGCCGCGGCCGCGCTGGGTCTCGATCAGGCCCCGGTCGTGCAGCACCGCGAGCGCCGCGCGCACGCTGGTGCGTCCGACGTGCAGCAGCACGGCGAGGTCCCGCTCGGCGGGCAGGCGCGACCCGGGGAGGAACTCCCCCGTCGCGATCGCCGTGATCAGCCTGTCCGAGATCTGGGCGACCAGCGGTGTCGACTCCTGCGGCACACGGTCCTCCTACGCAGCGGCGCGCATCCGCGCGGAGAACATGCTAGGGCTCCGGCAATGGTCCGGAGGAGACCGTACCGGACCGCGGTCGCCCGCCGCACAGTTCCGTGAGCGATCGTGACCGGGTGACGGACACCGGGACCACGCGAGCGACCGACGACGAGCTGGCGCTGCTCGACCGCTGGTGGCGGGCCGCGAACTACCTGTCGGTCGGGCAGATCTACCTGCTCGACAACCCGATGCTCGAGGTGCCGCTGGCGCCGGAGCACATCAAGCCCCGCCTGCTCGGCCACTGGGGCACGACGCCCGGGCTGAACCTGCTGTACGCGCACTGCAACCGGGTGATCCGGCAGCGCGACCTGGCGGCGGTCTTCGTCGCCGGACCCGGCCACGGCGGACCGGCCGTCGTCGCGAACACCTATCTCGAGGGCGTCTACAGCGAGGTCTACCCGCACATCGGCCGCGGCACGGAGGGGATCCGCCGGCTGTTCCGGCAGTTCTCCTTCCCCGGCGGCATTCCCAGCCACGCGGCGCCGCAGACGCCCGGCTCCCTGAACGAGGGCGGCGAGCTCGGCTACTCCCTGATGCACGCGACCGGTGCGGTGTTCGACGACCCGGACGCGATCGCGTTCTGCGCGATCGGCGACGGCGAGGCGGAGACCGGGCCGCTCGCGACCAGCTGGCACGCGCCGGCCTTCCTCGACCCCGTGCGCGACGGCGCGGTCGTGCCGATCCTGCACCTGAACGGCTACAAGATCGCGAACCCCACGGTGCTGGCCCGCATCCCGGAGGAGCAGCTGCTGTCGCTGATCCGCGGCTGGGGCTGGGAGCCGCACGTCGTCTCGGGCGACGACCCGGCGCTCGTGCACCGGGCGCTGGCGGACACCTTCGACGACGTGCTGGACGGGATCGCCGCGATCCGGGCCGCGGCGCGATCGGACGGGGCGTCGGCGGGCTCCCCGCCGCGCTGGCCGATGATCGTGCTCCGGACCCCGAAGGGCTGGACGGGGCCGAAGGTCGTCGACGGCCAGCAGGTCGAGGGCACCTTCCGCGCGCACCAGGTGCCGCTCGACCAGGTGCGCACGAACCCCGAGCACCTGCGGCAGCTCGAGGACTGGCTGCGCGGCTACCGCGCGGAGGAGCTGTTCGACGCCGACGGCGAGCTGCTGCCCGAGCTCGCCGCGCTCGCGCCCGACGGCGACCGCCGGATGGGCGCGAACCCCCGCAGCAACGGCGGCCTGCTGCTCGAGGACCTCGAGCTGCCCGACTTCCGCCGCTCCGCCGTCCGGGTGGACGCGCCCGGGACCGGCACGACGTCGGCGACCGGCGTGATGGGCGAGTGGCTGCGGGAGGTGATGCGGCTGAACCCGTCGTCCTTCCGCCTCTTCGGGCCGGACGAGACCGCCTCCAACCGCCTGCAGGCGGTGTTCGGCGTGACGGGCCGCGCGTGGCAGGAGCCGATCCTCGCGACCGACGACCACCTCGCGCCCGACGGGCGGGTGATGGAGGTGCTGTCCGAGCACCTGCTGCAGGGCTGGCTGGAGGGGTACCTGCTGACCGGGCGGCACGGCCTGCTGTCGTCGTACGAGGCGTTCGCGCACATCGTCGACTCGATGGTCAACCAGCACGCGAAGTGGCTGCACGACATCAACCGGATCCCCTGGCGGCGCGACATCGCGAGCCTGAACTACCTGATCACGAGCCATGTCTGGCGGCAGGACCACAACGGTTCCAGCCACCAGGACCCGGGGTTCATGGACCACGTGATCAACAAGAAGGCGGAGCTCGCCCGGGTCTACCTGCCGCCGGACGCGAACTGCCTGCTCTCCGTCGCCGACCACGTGCTGCGCAGCCGGCAGTACATCAACGTGATCGTCGCCGGGAAGCAGCCGGCGCTCGACTACCTGACGATGGACGAGGCGATCGCGCACTGCACGCGCGGCCTCGGGATCTGGAGCTGGGCGTCGACGACGGACGGCGAGCCCGACGTGGTGCTCGCGGCGGCGGGCGAGATCCCCACCATGGAGGTGCTCGCGGCGGCGGACCTGCTGCGGCAGCACCTGCCGGACCTCGGGGTGCGGGTCGTGAACGTGGTCGACCTGATGCGGCTGCAGTCGCCCGAGGAGCACCCGCACGGCCTGGACGACCGGGAGTTCGACGCGATCTTCACCGCGGACAAGCCGGTCGTGTTCGCCTTCCACGGCTACCCGGCGCTCGTGCACCGGCTCACCTACAAGCGGGCGAACCACGCGCAGCTGCACGTCCACGGCTACATCGAGGAGGGCACCACGACGACGCCGTTCGACATGGTGATGCTGAACCGGCTGGACCGGTTCTCGCTCGCGATGGACGTGATCGACCGCGTGCCCGGCCTGGGCTCGTCCCAGGCGGTGCTGCGGCAGCGCTTCGCCGACGCCCGCCTCGCCGCGCGCGCCTACACCCGCGAGCACGGCGAGGACGACCCGGCGATCTCCGGCTGGACCTGGCCGCACCGCTAGGGGCGGCGCAGCGCCGGGTACGGGGAGGGACGGAAGCCGACGTCGAGGTACAGCGCCTCGCCGTCGCCCGTCGCGAAGAGGTCCGTCCGCCGGACCTCCCGTCGGTCCAGCTCGGCGAGCAGCGCCAGGAGGCACGCCCGTGCGTGGCCGTGCCGGCGATGGCCGGGCAGCGTGCTGACCTGCGACAGGTGCGCCGCGAGGCCGGAGGGGTTCGACGGCGACGGGGCGCGGCGCTCGACCACCGCCATCGCGCTGGACACGGGCCCCCGGCCGGGCACGTCCGCGACAGCGATCAGCAGGTCCGGGCCGGCCAGGCGCTCAGCGAACCAGGCGCGGGCGGCGGTGCGCCACGCCTCCCCGATCGGGTCCTGCCCCATCGCGTCGAACATGGCGGCGCGCAGGCCGACGAGCGCCTCCGCGTCCCCCGGGACGGCCCACCGCACGACGGACCCGCTCATCCCGTCATCCTGCCGCGTCCGGGTGGTGCGCCTCGGCAGGGCAGGATGTCGCGGTGCGATCCCTGCTCGGCCTGAACGCGGCGCTCGCCTTCCTGCTCGAGCTGGCGCTGCTCGCGGCCGCGGTGGCGATCGGCCTGCTGCTGCCGGCGCCGCTGCCCGTGCGGGTCGCGGCCGCCGTGCTGCTGCCCGCCGCCGTGATCCTGGTGTGGGCGCTGCTCGTCGCGCCTCGCGCCCGGCGGCGCCTCGCGGACGAGCCGAGGCTGCTGCTGCAGGTCGCGCTGTTCGCCGCAGCCGTCGCCGGGCTCGCGGCGCTCGGCGCGCTCTGGTGGGCGGTCGCGCTGGCCGTTCTCGTAGCGGCGCGGACGGTGCTCGGCGCCCGCCTCGGGCGCATCTGACCGCCCCGCGCCAGAGCAGCACAGCAGGAAGAATTCACGACAGCAGGTGATTCGAGCCCGTTTCTTCCTGCCGAAGCGAGGAATTCCTGCTCTCGCGCTCGAGAATTCCTGCTGAAGCGCTCGACGAGGCGGAGGAGGGAAGCGGGGTCAGCGCTCGGGGTCGACCTCGACGGTGCGGAGGATCGGCCGGGTCATCGGCTCGGCGAGCAGCTCGCCGTCGCTGCCGCTGAAGACGAGCGCGGTGCCTGCCGGGACTTCGAAGCGCATGGCCGCAGGATCGGGGGCCCCGGCGCCGCGGAGCCGCGCGACACGCCGACGATCCCCCCGGTCGGGGGCCGGATCGGCTCCTCCCCAGGCCGCGACGGCCCACGCGGCACCGCGCGCGGGCATGCTGCCCGCATGTTCGACTCCCTCCTCCCCCTCACCACCGACGCCGACCTGATCGCGATGGTCGACGACCTCGTCGGCGTGCCGCTGCGCCGCCAGACCTGGGTGTTCCTGCTCGACGACGAGCAGCGCCTGGCGCCCCTCGTCGTCCCGATGGACGGCGTGCCCGCCGACCCGGCGCCCGAGGACGTCGCGCGGATGGCGGACCGCATCGACACGCTGGTCGCCGCGGTCCCCGACGCGGCGACCGCCGTGCTCGTCTGGGAGCGCTCGGGCGGCGCCGACCCGAGGATGCTCGAGGCGGACTGGGTCGCCGCGCTCGCGGCGAGCGGCGCCCCGATCCGCGCCCAGCTGATCGCCTCCGACGACGGCGCGGTCGTCGTCGACCCGGCGTTCGCGGCGCTGGTCGCGAGCTGACCGCTCAGCGCCGGACGCGCAGCGGCCCCTTCACGGTCTGCGAGCCGGCCGCCTGGGCGACCGGCTTGACCGTGATCAGGTCGAGGTTGACGTGCCCGGGCAGCTCGAGGGCGTGCACGACCGTCTCCGCGACGTCCTCGGCGGTGAGCGGCTGCGGCACGTCGGCGTAGACGGCGTCCGCTCGCTCGCGGTCGCCGCCGAACCGGTTGAGCGAGAACTCCTCGGTCCGCACCAGGCCGGGCGCCACCTCGATCACCCGGATCGGCTCGCCCGCCAGCTCGAGGCGCAGCACCGCGACCAGCGCGTGCTCCGCGTGCTTCGCCGCGTTGTAGCCGGAGCCGCCGGCGTACGGCAGGTGCCCGGCGATGGACGTGACGGTGAGGACGTCGGCGCTGCCGGCGTCCTCGGCGCCGTCGCGCAGCAGCGGCAGCAGCGCCGACGTCACCCGCTTCGTCGCGATGACGTTCGCCTCGAACATCCAGCGCCAGTCCTCGACGTCGCCGTGCTCGACGGAGTCGAGCCCGCGCGCGCCGCCGGCGACGTTCACCAGGGCGTGCAGCGGCGCGCCGCCGCGCAGGTGCTCGGCGAGCGCCGCGACCTGGTCCGCGTCGGTGAGGTCCGCCGCGAACGTGTCGCAGCCGGTCTCCGCGCGGAGCCCCTCCAGCCGATCGCGGCGCCTGGCGACCGCGACGACGTCCCAGCCCCGCGCGGCGAGCAGCGCCGCCGTCGCCCACCCGATGCCCGTGCTCGCCCCGGTCACGACCGCTCGCCGCGTGCTGCGTCCATCCGTCACGGTCCCATTCAACCGTTACGCCGCGTTGCGCCCGCCGTTGTCGCCCGCGGGCCCGGCTCCTAGCGTCGCCACCATGGCTGAGCACACCTGGCACTTCGAGACCGAGCAGATCCACGCCGGGGCCGCCCCCGACCCCGTCACCAACGCCCGGGCCACCCCGATCTACAAGACGACGTCCTACGTCTTCAACTCCGCCGACCACGCGAGGAACCTGTTCGCGCTCGCGGAGTTCGGCAACATCTACAACCGCATCCAGAACCCGACCCAGGCGGTCGTCGAGGAGCGCATCGCGGCGCTCGAGGGCGGCACGGCGGCGCTGCTGCTCGCCTCCGGGCAGGCGGCCGAGACCTTCGCCGTGCTGAACATCGCGCAGGCCGGCGACCACATCGTGTCGTCCAGCAGCATCTACGGCGGCACGTACAACCTGTTCAAGTACACGCTCGCGAAGCTCGGCATCCAGACGACCTTCGTGGTGAACCAGGACGACCCGGAGGAGTGGGCCGCCGCGGTGCGCCCCAACACGAAGCTGTTCTTCGCGGAGACGATCGGCAACCCGAAGATCAACATCCTCGACATCCGCGCCGTCGCGGACGTCGCCCACGCGCACGAGCTGCCGCTGATCGTCGACAACACGATCGCGACGCCGTACCTGATCAAGCCGTTCGAGCACGGCGCCGACATCGTCGTGCACTCCGCCACGAAGTTCCTCGGCGGCCACGGCACGGTCGTCGCCGGCGCGATCGTCGACGGCGGCCGCTTCCCGTGGTCGCAGCACGTGGACCGGTTCCCGGGCCTGACCGAGCCGGACCCGTCGTACCACGGCGCCTCCTACACGGCGGCGGTGGGCGACGGGCTCGCCTACATCATCAAGGCGCGCGTGCAGCTGCTGCGCGACATCGGCGCGGCCGTCTCCCCCGACACCGCGTTCAGCCTGATCCAGGGCATCGAGACGCTCTCGCTGCGCATCGAGCGCCACGTGCAGAACGCGCAGGCGATCGCGGAGTGGCTCGACGACCACGACGACATCGCCTCCGTGAACTACGCGGGCCTGCCGTCGAGCCCCTGGTACGCGGCGGCGAACCGGTACGCCCCGAAGGGCGTCGGCGCGGTCGTCTCGTTCGAGCTGAAGGGCGGCGTCGACGCCGGCCGGAAGTTCGTGGAGAGCCTGAGCCTGTTCAGCCACCTGGCGAACATCGGCGACGTGCGCTCGCTCGTGATCCACCCGGCGTCGACGACCCACTCGCAGCTGACGCCGGAGCAGCAGCTGACCACCGGGGTCACGCCGGGCCTCGTGCGCCTCTCGGTCGGACTCGAGCACGTCGACGACCTGAAGTCGGACCTCGAGGCCGGCCTGGTGGCGGCCCGCACGCTGCGCGCGACCGTCTGAGGCCGTCATACCGCGGCGGGGTCCTCCGATCGCCTGAGATGCTGGGAGCGGCATGGACTGGCAGAGCTCGGAGGACACCGTCGCGGTGCGCCCCGTCACCGACGCGGAGGCGCGCGCGCTCGTCGGCAAGCCGCCCGCGAGCGGCGCGTGGCGCGAGGGCGACCCGGTGGGCGACCGGCGGTTCGCCGGCATCGGCACCGTCGTCACCGAGTCCGGCGCCCGCATCGCCGGCGTCCGGATCGCCTACGAGACCTGGGGGCGGCTCGACGACGACCGCGGCAACGCCGTGCTGGTGCTGCACGCGCTCACCGGCGACCCGCACCTGATCGGTCCGGCAGGACCGGGCCAGCCCACCTCCGGCTGGTGGGAGGGCGTCGTCGGCCCCGGGCTCGCGATCGACACCGACCGCTGGTTCGTGGTCGCCCCGAACGTGCTCGGCGGCTGCGCCGGCACGACGGGGCCCGCCTCCCTCGCACCCGACGGCAACGAGTGGCGCGGGCGGTTCCCCTACGTCACGATCCGCGACCAGGTCGCCGCGCAGCTCGCGTTCGCCGACCGGCTCGGCGTCGACCGCTGGGCGGCCGTCATCGGCGGCTCGATGGGCGGCATGCACGCGCTGGAGTGGGCGGTCACCGCGCCCGACCGCGTCGCGCGCCTCGCGGTCCTGGCGGCCCCCGCGTTCTCGAGCGCGGACGCGATCGCCCTGAACTCGGTGCAGACGGAGGCGGTGCGCGCCGACCCGAGGTTCCGCGGCGGCGACTACTACGGCGCGGCCGACGGCGACGGACCGCACCGCGGCCTCGCGCTCGCCCGCCGGATGGCCCTGCTGAACTACCGCAGCCAGAACGAGCTGAACGAGCGGTTCGGCCGCTCCTGGCAGTCCGACGTCTCGCCGATGGGCGACCACGGCCGGTTCGCGGTGGAGTCGTACCTCGACTTCCACGGCAACCGGTTCACGCGCCGGTTCGACGCGAACAGCTACATCCGGCTGGTCGACGCGATGAGCGCGCACGACGTCGGCCGCGACCGGGGCGGGGCTCTCGCGGCGCTCGGCCGCTTCCCCGGCCCCGCGCTCGTGCTCGGCATCGACACCGACCGGCTCTACCCGGTGGAGGACCAGCGGCTCGTCGCGCAGGGCCTGCCCGGCTCGCTCGACGGCGCCGAACCGACCCTGCTCGTCTCCGGCTTCGGCCACGACGGCTTCCTCATCGAGCGGAAGGCGGTCGGATCCGCGCTGCGGCGGCTGCTGCGGACCTGAGCCAGCGGGCCGGTGGCCCGCCGATCCGGCCCTACGATCGGTGTCCCAGGAGGTCGGGGATGACGGCAGCGGGTGCGGAGACGCGCCGGATCCGCCTACGGGTGGCGCTGATCGACGACCACCGGCTGCTCGTGGAGGGCCTCGCCGCGCGGCTCTCGGCGCCCCGCGCCCGCATCGAGGTCGTCGCCGCGCTCACCGACTGGACCGAGCTGATCCACCACCCGTCGTTCCCGGTCGACGTCGCCGTCGTCGAGATCGGCCTCGAGGACGGCGTGCCGTTCGAGGTGAAGCTGCAGCAGCTCGCCGGCACCGGGGTGCCGGTCGTGGCGCTCGCCCGCAGCGCGGACGCGCCGACCGTGCACGCCGCGCTCGCCGCCGGCGCGCTGGCCCTGGTGCCGAAGTGCGAGCCCGCGGAGCAGCTGGTCGCCGCCGTGCACGCCGCGGCCGACGGGCGGTCGCACCAGCCGCCGTCCGTGCAGGCGGCCCTCGACGCCTGGGCGAACCGCGCCGACCCGAGCCTCGGCCGGCAGGAGCTGATGGCCCTGCAGCTGTACGCGCAGGGCCGCAGCGTGCACGAGGTCGCGCTGCACATGGCGACCACGGATCAGACCGCGAAGAGCTACATCAAGCGCGGCCGCCGCAAGTACCGGGTCGCCGGCGTGGACCTCGGGACCAAGGTCCTGCTGCGCCGCCACGCGCTGCGGGAGGGCTGGATCACGCCGGAGTGATCCCGCCTGATACCACTTCCGCGGATCGGTCCGCGCCGCAGAACCTTCAACCGGTGTGGCAACCTTGCGCGCCGGAGGCCCCGTGATTCCATCACCGGGTCATGGAACGCATCCTCAAACAGCGCGATCGCCTGCTGGGCATCAGCGCGAGGCTCATCGGCCTCGTCTGCTCCGCGGCGTCCCTCGTGCTGCTCGCACTGGGTGATCCGCGTCCCGGTCTGCTGCTCGTCGTCGCGCCCGGCTACGCCGTGCTCGTCCTCGCCCTGATCCGCCTCGGCGCCACCCGGTCGATGGTGTGGCCGGTCGTCGCGATGGTCGCCGGCCTCGCCACCGCGGTGCTCGTCCGCCTCGGCACCGTCGGCGCGCTCGACGCCCTCATCGGCACCGGCGCCCCCTTCCCGGTCGGCGCCGGCGCGGTCGACGCCGTGCGGCTGCTCGTTGCCGGCGCGATCGCGGCCGTGTCCGTCGTGCTCACGATCAGCCTCGGCCGCATGCTCGTGCTCGTCGGGGCGTTCCTCGCCGTGCTCGTCACGAGCGTCACGATCTTCACCGACGACGGCTCGCTCGGGCTCGTCGCGCTGTCGGTCATCGCCGGCTGGACCGGCCTCACGATCTCCGGCGCCGTGCTCTCCGCCGGCCTGCTGCGCGCCGCGCGCCGCGTCACCTCCATCGGCCGCGCGCACCGCAGCGAGCGCCAGGCGAGCGAGACGGAGGCGCAGCGCCGCCAGGGCGCCCGCCTGCTGCACGACACCGTGCTCGCCACCCTCACCCTGCTGGCCCACTCGGGCGTCGGCGTGAGCCGCGACGCGCTGCGTCGCCAGGCCGGCGACGACGCCCGCCTGCTGCGGCAGCTGCGCCTCTCCCCCACCCCGATCTCGATGAGCCAGGGCTCCGACGACGCGGGCAGCGCCGGCGGCGCCCGCAGCGACGGGCTGGAGGCGGTCCGCACCCGCTTCGAGCGCCTCGGCCTCGACGTCGAGTGGCACGGCACCGGCATCGTGTCGCTGCGGCCCGACCGCCGCGAGGCCTTCCTCCTCGCGATCTCCGAGTGCCTCGAGAACGTGCGCCGCCACTCCGGCCTGACCGAGGCGACTGTGACGATCAGCGAGGACGAGACCCGGGTGCGCGCCCTCGTCACCGACAACGGGGTGGGCTTCGAGCCCGCCGCCGTGCCCGCCGGCAGGCTCGGCTTCCGCGAGTCGATCGTCGGCCGCATCGAGGAGGCGGGCGGCACCGCCCGCGTCTTCTCGGCGCAGGGCTCCGGGACCACCGTCGTGCTGGAGGTGCCCCGATGACCGTCGCTCCGGAGCGGGACACTGCCGCCCAGCCGCTGCCGCACCGCAAGGACCTGCGGGCCCGTCAGCACGACGACGAGCCCCGCCGCGGCGCCGCGCTGCGCCTGCACCTGCCGTCCGAGCGCCTCCGCTCGTCGCGCACGAGCCTCGGCACCGGCTTCCTCGGCATCGCGGCGACCGTGGTCGCGGTGCTGCTGCTCGTGTTCGACCTGGCACGCTTCGCGGGCCAGTGGCAGCTGGGCACGTACGACGAGCGGGCCGGCTTCGCCGCAGCCGCCTGGCTGCTGCTCGCCGGCCTGCTCGTGCTGCTGGCGCTCGCCGCCCGCACCGCCGGGGACGTGCTCGACTCCTTCGTCACCATCGGCATCGTCGCGGGCCTCGGCGCCGTCGTCGCGCTCGACGCCGCGTCGGTGTGGGCGAACGGCGACCTCGGCCGCGACCTCACCGCCGCGCCGGCCGCCGGGTTCGTCCTGCTCGCGATGGTCGGCGTCCGATCCGGCCGCAGCATCACGGCCGCCTCGGGCACGCTCGGGCTCGCGCTCGCCGCGATGGTCGGCGTGTCCGCGCTGCAGACCCCGCTCCCTCCCGGCGGGATCGCGGACGCCGTGGCGATGATCGCCCACGCGATCGCCCCGCCGATCGTCGCCGCCTGGATCGTCCACGTCTTCCGCCGCATCATCTCGACGGAGCTGGAGCGCGTGCTCGTGGCCTCCACGACCACGGCGCCGCGGTTCTCCGTCGGCATGCTCGCGTCGGAGGAGCTGGCGCGCCTCGACCTGACCGCCGAGCACCTGCTCGACGCCGTGGCGACCGGGCGCACGCGCCTGCCGCTGAACCCGGCGGCCGCCCAGGCCGCCGCGGAGCTCGCGACCGAGCTGCGCCTGCACCTCATCGAGGGCCGGCGGCAGACCTGGCTGTACCACGCGATCAGCGAGTCCGAGCTGCTCGGCCGCACCGTCACGCTGTCCGACCCCGAGTCGCTGGCCGGCCTGCTGGACCCGAAGCAGCGGGACGGCCTGCTGCAGGCGGTCTGGCTGATGCTCGGCCACGCCCCCGAGCGCTCCCGCCGGTCGGCGGCCCGCATCGCCGTCGAGATCACCGTCGGTCCGGCACGCGCCGCCGAGGGCAGGGCTCGCACGATGCGCATCCCGATCGTCGTGCAGACCTCCGGCGTGGCGCGCGGCCGGGTCGACCCGGCCACGTGGGACGCTATGCGCAACGTCGGACGGCACACCGATTCGCAGCGGGGCGGCAGCCTCTGCGTCGAGATCGACTGCGTCGTCGACCGTCCGGCCGAACGCTGACCTCGGTGCCTCGCTGCACCCCTCCTTCCCCCTTTGTGATCCCTCAGAACCGGAGACCGAACCTATGACCACCGGCCGCCCGATCCGTCTGGCCCTCGTCGACGACCACAAGATGCTGCTCGGCGCACTCACGGAGTGGATCCGCAGCGCCGCGGACGACATCGAGCTCGTCATCGCCGTGACCAGCTACCCCGAGCTCCTGTCGCACCCGGAGTTCCCCGTCGACGTCGCCCTCATGGACGTCGACCTGAAGGACGGCATGCCCCTCGCGGTGCGCCTGGCGCAGATCAAGCCGACCGGCGTGAAGTCGGTCCTGATGTCGAGCTACTCGGAGCCGCAGCGGGTCCGGGAGGCGCTCGCCTCCGGCGCGCTCGGCTACGTGCCGAAGAGCGAGGACGTCGCGATGATCATCAAGGCGATCCGCGCCGCGGCCCGCGGCGAGTCCTACATCTCCGCGGAGCTCGACCTCGCGATCAACTCCGGCGACATCGGCGGCTCGCCGAAGCTGTCCGCGCAGGAGCGCCGCGTGATGGCGCTCTACGGCGGCGGCGAGCCCGTCAAGACGGTCGCCTACGAGCTGGGCATCTCGGAGGAGACCGCCAAGTCGTACCTGAAGCGCATCCGGGAGAAGTACCGCGTCGCGGGCTTCGACGTCGGCACCAAGGTCGCCCTGCGCAAGCGCGCGATCCAGGACGGCATCCTGCTCCAGACCGACTAGCCACGCGCGTCCGACGGCCGGCTCTCCTTCGGGAGGGCCGGCCGTTCTGCGTTTCAGGAGCCCTTGAGCAGGCTGCTCGCACTCCGGCAGGCTGCTGAGGCGTGCTGCGGCCTGCTGAAGCGCGCGCAGCCTGCTGCAGTGCTCGGGTCAGCGGGCGATCAGGCCTCGGGGCCGGCGAGCCCGGGACGGGAGAGGGTGCCTCGGGAGGCGCGGGTCTCGACCGCGAACGCGACGCCAGCGAGCACCAGGCCGAGCGCGGTCAGCCCCACGCCGACCGCGATCGGCGACAGGTAGCCGAGGCCCGCGGCGATCGCCACCGCGCCGAGCGCCGCGCCGAGCGAGTTCCCGATGTTCAGCGCCGAGTGCGTCGACGCCGCCGCGATCGTCGTCGAGCCCTTCGCCACGTCCATCAGCCGCACCTGGATCGCGGGGCTGAGCGCCGCGGAGAAGAACCCGATCAGCAGCACGCCCGTGAACAGCCCCGCCGGGCTGCGCGCCCAGATCAGCAGGACGACGAGCGACAGCAGCACGCCGACGAAGCACACGAGCACCGCGCGCCGCACGCCGCGGTCGACGAACCAGCCGCCGGCGAGGTTGCCGATCGTCATGCCGACGCCGAACACGACGAGGACGACCGGCACCGTGCCGGCCGCCAGGCCCGTCACGTCGGTGGTGATCGGCGCGATGTACGTGTAGGCGGAGAACAGGCCGCCGAACCCGATCGCGCCGAGCGCGACCGCGAACCAGACCTGGCCGCGGGCGAACGCGCGCAGCTCGCTGCGCACGGTCGCGGTGCGGTCCCCCGGCCCGTGCGGCAGAGCGACGAGCACCGCGACGAACGTCAGCGCGAACGCGGCGGCGACGACGAGGTAGGCGGTGCGCCACCCTGCGGCCTGGCCGACTGCGGTGATGACGGGCACCCCGAGCACGTTGGCGATGGTCAGGCCGGCGAGCACGAAGGCGGCCGCGCGGCCGCGCGCCCCCGGCCCGAGCAGCTCGGAGGCGGCGAGGGTCGCGACTCCGAAGTAGGCGCCGTGCGGCAGGCCCGCGACGAACCGCGCCGCGACGACGAGGCCGAAGCCGGGCAGCACCGCGGTGGCGGCCGTCGCGGCGACGAGCGCGACCAGGAGGCCGAGCAGCAGCGTCTTGCGCGGCAGCCTGGCGCCGAGCGCGGCGATCGCCGGCGCCCCGACCACGACGCCCGCCGCGTACGCGGAGACCATCACGCCCGCCTGCGCGACGGCGTCCGACTGCGAGCGCGCCCAGGCGTCCGGCAGCAGCTCCCGCGCGATGTCGGGCAGCAGGCCGAGCGCGACGAACTCGGTCGACCCGATGGCGAAGCCGCCGAGCGCCAGCGCCACGAGGGCCAGCGCGACGGTGGCGCGGGAGTGCTGCACCGATCCCGCCATCGCCCCGAGTCTAGGCGGGGGCGGCGACGGCCCTGCTCATGACCGCAGCCGGCATGGAGCGCAGGGCCACGAGGCACCAGCCGAGCAGCACGAGCTCGATCGCGTTCCGCAGGGTGAGCACGCCGATCACCAGCGGCGCCGGGCTCGTGACGCCGTCGTACCACCACGGGTAGATCAGCTGCGTCAGCGCGGCGGCGGCGAGCACGAGCCCGGCGGGGACGGCGAACCGCCGGCCGCTCGCGAGCAGCCCGAGCAGGACGGGCGCGACGTACCAGGTCAGGTACTGCGGCGACCCGACCTTGTTCAGCGCGATGATCGCGGAGACGAACCCCAGCGCGGTCACCGCGAGCACCGCCTCCGGCGCCGCGCCCCGCCTGCGGGCCAGCAGCGCGAGCAGCACGACGGCGAGCACACCGATCGCGAGCACGGGCGTCATCAGCGCGGCGACCGCCTGCACCCCGCCGCCGCGCAGCTGGTAGGTGAGGATGTCGGTGTCGTAGTAGACGGTCACGCCCGGATCGCCGAGCGCCGCGGACCAGAGCCACGGCAGCGCGACCGGCGCCTCCACCTGCAGGCCGCGCGTCGCCTGCGCCGACACGAAGGAGAGCACGGAGCCGCGAGCGCCGGCGAGCAGCGCGATGCCGATCACGACGGCGGAGGTGATCGCCGCGGCGCCGATCGTGGAGACCGCCCGGCGCAGCGCGATGAGCATCGCGGCGACGACCGCGGCAGGCCACACCTTCACCCAGGCGGCCAGCGTGAGCAGCGCCGCGGCAACGGCCGGGCGTCGCGCGACCTGCAGCACCGCGACGACGGCGACCGGCAGCGCCACCGCGTCGATGCGCGACGGCGCCACCGGCCCGAGCAGCGCCGTGAACCCGAGCCACCACCACGCCGGTGCGCGACCGCGCCGGGCCAGCAACACCAGCGCGACCGCGTCGAGCACCGCGACCATCACCAGCCAGACGAGCAGGTACGGGCCGTCGCCGAGGATCCCGGCGAGCAGCATCGGCGGCAGCGCGCCGATCGGGTAGACCCAGTCGGTGTCGATGCCGACGAGGACGCCGGTGGTGTGCCAGTAGTCGACCCAGAACCGGTAGACGCCGGTCACGTCGCCCGCCGGCTGCGTCGGCCGCCCGCCGACCACCGGGTCGACGATGCACAGCCAGCCGAGGACGAGGTGCACGACCAGGAAGCCCGCCGCGAGGAGCGTCCAGTCCCGCGCCGACCGCGCCGGTGGCCAGGGCTGCGTCACGCGACCGACCGTAGCGGGCTCAGTACCCGGAGAACGCGTCGGTCCGTATCCGCCGGACGCCGGCGCCCGCGAGCACGGACCGCGCCAGGGCGAGGAACCGCGGCGAGCCGGACACGTACGCCGTCCGGCCGGCCGGGTCGGGCAGCACCGATGTCACCGCGGCGGCGTCGAACGCGCCGGCGACGTGCCACTGCTCCGGCACGTCCCGCACGGCTGCCGGGTCCGGGCACACGAGCAGGACCCGGACGCCGGTCGCCGCCAGCTCGGCGCGGTACGGGATCTCGTCCGCGGACGGCACGCGGTCGACGAGCAGCACGTCCCGCGGGCGCGCGCCTGCGGCGACCTCGGCCGCCTCCTGCCGCAGCTGGCTGACGAAGGGGGTGATCCCGATCCCGCTCGCCACCAGGACCAGCGGCACCGTCCGGTCGTCCGGCAGCGTGAACCCGCCCGTCACGGTCACGGCCCGCGCCGCCCCATCGACCGGCAGGGCGGCCAGCGCCCGCTTGAACGAGCTCGCCGGCGTGCGCTCGCGGACGGCGACGCGGACCGTGCCGTCCTCCTCCCCTGGCGCCGACACGATCGTGAGGCTCCGCCTGACCCCGCGCAGGTCGCTGCCGCGATGCGGCACCTGCAGCTCGAGGAACTGGCCGGCCCGCTGCCGCAGCGGCCGGTCGGGCCGGAACGCGTACTCCACCGTGGTCGGCGTCAGCCGCCTCGAGCCCGCGAGGCGCAGCCCCGCCGCGACCGGGCGGGCCGCCAGCACCGCGAAGACGTTCCCGATCAGCAGCGCGAGCTCCGGCGTCGGCCGCAGGGTGAGCAGCGACACGGGAGCGACGTAGGGCACGACGAGCAGCACCGCGACCAGCACCGCCTCCGCGTACCGCTGGCCGCGTCGCGGCGGCAGCGTGATCGGCTCCGTGAACATCACGGTCGCGAGGAGCAGCAGCGGCGTGGAGGGGAGGTAGGCGAGCGCGGTGGGCAGGTCGGCGCCCGTCGCCTCGAGCGCCCCGACCTGCACGACCGCGCCGGCGACGACCAGCACGGCGACCGGGCCGGCGAGCCGCGTGCGCACCGCGATCAGCACGCCGGAGACGAGCAGCAGCGGCAGCAGCCCGGGCGTCGCGACCCACCAGGCGGATCCCGTGAGCCCGGTCAGGCCGACGACGACCAGGCCGGTCGCCGCCGGGTTCAGCACGTGGCGGCCGCCGATGCGGATCAGGTACTTGGACGCGTTCGCGACCAGGGCGGCGGCCGCGACGAGCAGCAGGCCGGAGGCGGTGAGCACCGGGAAGACGACGAGGAACAGGATCAGCCCGGTGACCAGCGCGGACTCGCCGACGGGCGCGGCCCGGGCGAGCGCGGCCATGGCCCGGTCGCCGAGCCAGGAGGCGGCGACCGCGACGACGAGGGTCGCGGCCAGCGCCGCGACCGGGTAGCGCAGGACGCCGGCGAGGGACAGCAGCAGGGAGGCGACCGAGACGACGGCCAGCAGCACGAGGACGAGCCGCAGCATCGGCACCCGCCCGAGCGCGGCGTCGAGCCGTCCGGCGGCCCGCCTCACCGGAACACCTCGCCGGGCAGGTCGGGCGACCAGTCGGCGACGCCGTCGGTCCGCATCCGCACGTAGCGGAAGTCGTGGTGCGCCGCGAGGCGCTCGGGCGGCGCGAGGAACAGCGCCGTCGCGAGGGCGTCGGCGAGCATCGCCGTCCCGGCGAGGACCCAGGTCGCCGCGACGGTCTCGACCGGCACGCCGGTGCGGGCGTCGAGCACGTGGTGCAGGCGGCGCGCGCCCTCCACCGACCAGTCCCGGCGGTTCACCGCGGACCCGGCGATCGCGGCGTCCCGGACCTCGACGACGCCGATCGCGGCGGACGCGTCGAAGGGGTGCTCGAGGGCGACGCGGAGCGGCGCCCCGCGCACGGCGAGGTCGCCGCTCGCGTCGACGACCGCCTCCTGGTGGCCGGCGGCGACCACCTCCGCGAGGACGAGGTCGACCAGCTGGCCCTTGCCGGCGCTGCCGACGTCGAGCAGCGCGGGCGGCACCGTCCGCACGGTCGTGCCGTCGACGACGACCTCCGCGCGGGGCGCAGGGCGGTAGCCGTCGGCCGCGGCGAGCCCGCCGGCGCCGTCGTAGCCGAGGTGCGCCAGCGACGCGGCGACCAGCGGGTCGACGGCGCCGTCGGTCGCCGCGCGCAGCCCGTCGAGCAGCCCGAGCAGCGGCGGGGCGGTGGGGCCGAGGTCGACGGCGTCGCCGCGGGCGATCCGCGCCACCCCGGAGTCGTCCCGGAACCGCGACCAGGTCGCGTCGTAGTCCGCGATCACGGTGGCGACGCGGTCGGCGAGCGCCGCCTCCATCGGCCGCGCCGTGGTGATCGTCCACCGCGTCCCGATGGCGTCGAAGACCACGCGGGTGCCGGCGGCCGCCATCAGGCGGCGTCGGCGCGGATCTTCTCGACCGCCGCGTCGAAGCCCTGCCCCGTGAGGGACGAGCCGCTGACCGCGCCGACGTCGAGCGTCGCGAGCGGCTTGCCGACCACCTCCGCCGAGATGCCGGAGGCGAACGCGACCTGGTACTGCTGCGAGTTCGGCGAGCCGCCGGACCCCTGCACGCTGACCGCCGTGACGGTGCCCTTCTCGACGGTCAGGGTCACCTCGATCGACTCCTGGCCGCCCGGCGTCGTGTAGGCGCCGGTCTCGGTCCAGGTGCCGGAGGCGTCGGCGAGCGCCGACGAGTCCACCGTCTCGCCTGCCGCGGACTCGCTCGAGCAGGAGGCGAGGCCGCCGACGGCGGCTGCGGCGAGGGCGGCGGCCGCGACGACGCGGGTGGCGGTGGTGGTCACGGGGTCGACGGTACCGACGGGCCGGAAGCGGCCCCTCTCCGCCCGCTATGGATCCGCTCTGCGGCGGCGAGCAGCCTCCTGATCACCGCGGGGACGGCCTCGGCGACGTCGAGCGCCTGGATCGGGCCGCCGCCGGAGGCGATGCGGCCGGCGTCCCCGTGGATCCACGCGGCGGCTGCGGCGAGGTCGCCGAGCAGCGCGGGCGACTCGGCGATCGCGGGGCCGTGCGTGGCGAGCAGGGCGCCGAGCACGCCGCCGAGCACGTCGCCGGAGCCGGCGGTCGCCAGCCACGGCTGTCCGGCCCGCACCCGGAAGCGCAGCCCGGAGGCGTCGGCGACGATCGTCGTCGCCCCCTTCAGCAGGACCGTGACCCCGGTCTCGCGGGCGGCGCGGACCGCCCAGCGCTCCGGGTCCGCGGCGACGTCGTCCTTCGTCGCGGTCACGCCTGCCGCCCGAAGCACCGGCAGCAGCTCGCCGAAGTGGGGGGTGAGCACGACCGGCCCGGACGCCTCCGGCACCAGGTCCAGCGCCCCGGCGTCGAGCACGGTCGGCAGCGCCTGGCCCAGCAGCCCGAGGAGGCGCTCGCGCTCGGCGGGGTCGCGGTCCGGCGCGGTGCCCGAGCCGATCAGCCACGCCTGCACCCGGCCGTCCGAGGTCACCACCTCCGGCCGGCGCGCCAGCACCAGCGCGGCGGGCCGCTCAGGGCCGAGGTAGCGGATCATGCCGACACCGGTGCGCGACGCGGCCTCGACCCCGAGCACCGCGGCGCCCGGGTACTGCTCCGATCCGGTCACGACGCCGAGCACGCCCCTGGCGTACTTGTCGTCCGATGCCGTGGGCACCGCGATCGCGCGCGCCGCCTGCTCGCCCGTGTAGTCCGCACCCGTCACGCCGGTCAGCGTGCCACCCGTGGCTACGGTGATCCGGTGAGCATCTCCCTGCCGGGCCGCACCGTCGTGTTCGACTACGGCGAGGTGATCTCCTTCTCCCAGTCGCCGGAGGACCGCGCTGCGCTGGTCGCGGCGGCCGGCGTCCCGGCGGACGACTTCTGGCGGGCGTACCAGGCGGACCGCGACGGGCTCGACCAGGGCCTGATCGCGACGGCCGACTACTGGATCGGCATCGGCGCCGCCTGCGGGCAGCGCTGGGACGTCCCGATGGCGCAGCGGATGTGGGCGCTCGACTTCCGCAGCTGGACCTCCGCGGACCCGGAGGTGGTGCGCGTGCTGACCGACCTGGTCGACGGCGGCACCCGCATCGCGCTGCTGTCGAACGCCGCAGCCGACTACGGCGCCGCGTTCCGCTTCTCCCCGATGGGCGCCCTGTTCGAGCGCGTCTTCGTCTCCGCCGAGCTGCTGCTGCTGAAGCCGGACCCCGCGATCTACCGGTACGTCGCCGAGGCGCTCGGCGTCGAGCCGGCCGCGATGGCGTTCATCGACAACCGCGAGGCGAACGTCCGCGGCGCGGAGTCGATCGGCATCGCCGGCCACGTCTACACGGATCCGGCCGCGCTCCGCGGCTTCCTGGCGTCCCTCGCCTAGCGCCGATACACGCGTGTGCACCACCTGCGGACGTGTGCATCCGCTAGAGCAGCGGCACACGTCCGTCAGAGCAGCACGAAGTGACGGGGCCGCACGCCGGCCCCGGCGAGGATCGGGCGAAGGAGGTCCACGCTCCTGGCCTCCCGCCAGCCGAACCGTGCGAGCCCGGCGAGATGGCGCCGCGCCTCGTCCTCGCGCAGCTTCTCCCGGTAGAGGACCTCGTTCGCTTCGCCCTTCGTGAACCGCGGGTCGAAGTACTTCACCCGACCGTCGAACTCCGCGCCCACGTTGACGGATGGGAAGAAGAAGTCGAGTCGTGCGATCAGGACTCCGTCGACCCGGAGCAGCCGCCACTGCAGCAGGGGCGGCTCGACGCCCATGCGGTGCATCGTGTGGCGCCCGAGGGACTCGCCCGGTGACTCCGCGTCGCCATCGGCGAACTCGACGACCTCGGCCGCGCGGACCGCCCCCTTTCGCCCAGGGACCGCGGCGAGTGCCTCCCGCAGCATCTCCTTGCCCCCGACCAGGCCGGAGTGGAGGGCGGCGTCGGCCAGGACGAGCCCGTCGTCGAACCCGCTGGCGCAGGCGACGTCGACGACGGTTCGCGCCGGCGAGGTGCAGCGCAGGCCGTCGACCTCGACGACGTCCGATCCAGGGAGCGCGAGGAGATGCACCGACGCGCCCGTCCGACTCCGCGCCGACCGCGACCCTGTAATCGTGTGCACGACGCCCAGATGGTCTCCGAGGAACGGGAGGTCCTCGGCGACGGCGGCCGACCAGTGCGAGAACACCGGCGGTTCCAAGCAGGTGGCGGCGTAGCCCGCCATCCGGACGCGGTGCTGCTCAGTAGGCGGCAGCGCGTCGAAGCGGACGCGATCGACGTAGACGCCACGGAACAAACGGCGCCGGAGGCCCCGCTCGACGTCCCGCGCGAGAGAGCGCAGCTCCCCACCGCCCAGCGCGGTCTGCATCACGACGATCAGGTCGACGTCCCATCGGTCCATGGCGGAAGCGTCGCCGACGGCTCCCGCCCTCGAGCTCTGATCCGACTCCGGGGCCCAGAACGGCCGCCAGCACGACCTGGGGAGGAGGGGCGCGCCGCCTCACCAGCACGAGGCGGCGCCCGCGCGACGCACGTGCCGCACCCCTGGACATGGTTCGGCGCCGCAGCGGCAGCACGTGTCCGCCGGCACGGCACATACGGGTCAGCGCGGCACGCGGGTCGGCGTCCCTCGCCTAGCGCCGGGTCGCGTCCTGGACCTCGCCCACCAGCTCCTCGATGACGTCCTCGAGGAACAGGACGCCCTGCGTCGTGCCGTCCTGGTCGACGACCTTCGCGAGGTGCTGCCGGCCGCGCCGCAGCGCCGCGAGCGCGTCCTCCAGCTCCGTCCCCGCCAGGACGCTGGTCAGCCGCCGGACGAGCTTGCCGGGGATCGGGCGCGCGACCTCCGCCTCGGCCACCTCCAGCACGTCCTTCAGGTGGAGGTAGCCGGTCGGCTCCCCCGCCGCGTCCACCAGGATGTAGCGCGAGAAGCCGCTCTGCGCGACCGCCCGCTCGAGGTCCAGCGGGGTCGCGCGCTCGGGCAGCGACACGATCTCGCGCATCGGCACGGCGACCTCGGCGACCTGCTTCTCCGTGAAGTCGAACGCGGCCGTGAGCGTGCCGGAGGTGCCGTCGAGGGTGCCCTCGCGGCGCGAGGTGGCGACGATCGTCTCGACCTCGTCGATCGTGAAGGTGCTGCTCGCCTCGTCCTTCGGCTCGACCCCGACGAGCCGGACGAGCGCGTTCGTCACCCCGTTCAGCGCGAGGATCAGCGGCCGGAACACCCGCTCCACGAACACGAGCGGCGTCGCCAGCAGCAGCACGGCGCGGTCCGGCAGCGAGAACGCGAGGTTCTTCGGCACCATCTCGCCGAAGATCACGTGCAGGAACGTGACGAGCAGCAGCGTCACCACGAACGCGACGACGCCGAGCGCCTCCTCCGGCAGCCCGGTGAGGTGCAGCGGGACCTCGAGCAGGTGGTGGATGGCCGGCTCGCTGACGTTCAGGATCAGCAGCGACGCGACCGTGATGCCCAGCTGGGTGGTGGAGAGCATCAGGGTCGCGTGCTCCATCGCGCCGAGCGCGACCCGGGCCGAGCGCTTCCCCTGCTCCGCGAGCGGCTCGATCTGGGAGCGGCGGGCCGAGATCACGGCGAACTCGCTCGCGACGAAGAACGCGTTCACGATCAGCAGCACGACCAGCCAGCCGATGCCGGTCCAGTCGCTCATGGCGCGACCACCGCGTCGGGATCCGCGCGGAAGCGGAGGCGGTCGATGCGGCGGCCCTCGAGCCGCAGCACCTCGAGGCTGCCCTGCTCGGTGGTGACCGCGTCGCCGACCTGCGGCAGCCGGCCGAGCTCGGTGACCACGAAGCCCGCGACCGTCTCGTACAGCCCGGACTCCGGCACCTTCACCCCCGCCTGGTCGAGCAGCTCGTCCGGCCGGAGGATGCCGGGGAACGTCAGCGAGTCGAGGCCGCGCACGATGCCCGCGCGGGTGCGGTCGTGCTCGTCGACGAGGTCGCCCACCAGCTCCTCCACGCAGTCCTCGAGCGTGGCGACCCCGGCGGTGCCGCCGTACTCGTCGAGCACGACGGCCATCTGGTAGCCGCGGCCGCGCAGCTCGCCGAGCAGCGCGTCGAGGGTCATCGTCTCCGGCACCCGCAGCGCCTCCGTCTCGATCGCGCCGACCGGCACGTCCGCCCGGCGGTCGCGCGGCACGGCCATCGCCTGCTTCACGTGCACGAGCGCGACGACGTCGTCCACCCCGTCCTCGCCGATCACCGGGAAGCGGGAGAAGCCGGTCCTGCCGGCCTGCCGCAGCACGTCGGCGGCGGAGGCGGACCGCGCGATCGTGGACAGCCGCGGCCGGGGCGTCATCACGTCGGCGGCGGTGTGGCCGGAGAAGTTCAGGGTGCGCTCGAGCAGGGTCGCCGTCTCGCTGTCGAGGACCCCCTCCATCGCGCTGCGGCGGACGAGGGAGGAGAGCTCCTCGGCGGTGCGGGCGCCGGAGAGCTCCTCCTTCGGCTCGACGCCGATCAGCCGCAGCACCCGGTTCGCGGTGCCGTTCAGCAGCCGGACCGCCGGCCGGAACACCATGGTGAAGCCGGACTGGAACGGCATCACCGTCTTCGCGACCCGGATCGGCAGCGCGAGCGCGAGGTTCTTCGGCAGCAGCTCGCCCAGGATCATGCTGATCACGGTCGCGATCAGCAGCCCGAGCACCACGCCGATCGGGGTGACCAGCTGCTCCGGCACCCCGAGCGCCGTCAGCGGCGCGCCGATGAACGCCGAGAGGGCCGGCTCGAAGGTGTAGCCGGCCAGCAGCGTGGTGAGGGTGATGCCCAGCTGGGCGCTCGAGAGGTGCGTCGAGGTGATCCTGAGCGCCGCGATGGTGCGGTCGAGGCCCGCCTCCCCGCCGCGCCGCCGCGCCTCGAGGTCGGACCTGTCGAGGTTCACGAGCGCGAACTCGGCCGCGACGAAGAGGCCCGTCCCGAACGTGAGGACCACGCCGAACGCGAGCAGGAGCAGGTCGAACCAGAGCATCTAGGCGACCGGCGGGGTGGGCGAGCAGTCGTCCATCAGGCCGTCGAGTGTACCGGCTACCAGCCCACCGGCAGCGGCTTGCCCTCCTCGTAGCCGGCGGCGGACTGCACGCCGACGACCGCGCGCTCGCGGAAGGCCACCGGATCGGCGGCTCCCGCGTAGGTGAAGGAGGACCGCACGCCCGTGGTGATGATGTCGAGCAGGTCCTCGAGGCCGGGTCGGAGGGGGTCGAGCACGATCCGGGAGGAGGAGATCCCCTCCGCGAACAGCTGCTTCCGCGCGAGGTCCCACGGGTCGCGCCCGCCGAACCGGGCGCTCACCGCCTTCGCCGACGCCATCCCCCAGCTCTGCTTGAAGAGGGTGCCGTCGTCCCCGCGCTCGATCGCGCCGGGCGCCTCGATCGTGCCCGCGAACCAGGAGCCGATCATCACCGAGCCGGCGCCGGCCGCGAGCGCGAGCGCCACGTCGCGCGGGTACCGCACGCCGCCGTCTGCCCAGACGTGCGCGCCGAGCTGATGGGCCGCGTCGGCCGTCTCGAGCACCGCGGAGAACTGCGGCCGGCCGACCGCCGTCATCATCCGGGTGGTGCACATGGCCCCCGGCCCGACGCCGACCTTGACGATGGAGGCCCCGGCGCGCACGAGGTCGCGGGTCGCCTCAGCGGTGACGACGTTGCCCGCCACGATCGGGAGCCCGAGCCCCAGCCCGGCGACCGCCTCCAGCGCGCGGAGCATCCCCTCCTGGTGGCCGTGGGCGGTGTCGAGCACCAGCACGTCGACGCCGAGGTCCGCCAGCTCGCGCGCCCGGCGGGCGACGTCGCCGGTGATGCCGATGGCCGCCGCGACCCGGAGCCGGCCGCCCGCGTCGAGCGCGGGCGAGTACACCGCCTGCCGGACGGCGCTGCGCGCGCTCGCCGTGCCGACCAGCACGCCGCCGTCGAGCACGGGCACGAACCCCGTCGCGGCGTCGGCGACCCCCTCGAGCGCCGTGAAGACGGCGTGCGGATCGCTCACCGCGGCGTCCAGGGTCGGCTGCGAGCCGGCCACCAGCCCCCGCAGCGGGGTCGCGGGATCCGCCGCCCAGACCGCCTCCGCGTCGACGACGCCGACGAGCTCGCCCCCCGCGTCCACGAGCACGACCCCGCGGTCCCTGCCGCCGGTGACGAGGGCCCGCGCCTCACCCGCCGGCGCGTCCGGCGCCAGCACCACCGGCGAGTCCCACCGGGGCGACTGCGCCTTCACCCAAGCGACCGCCTCCGCCAGCTCGCCCGGCGCCAGGTCCTGCGGCAGCACGGCGAGCCCGCCGCGCCGGGCCAGGGTGGCGGCCAGGCGGGGTCCGGTCACGGAGCTCATGTTCGCTGCGACGACCGGGATGGTCGCGCCGGTGCCGTCGTCGGGGGCGAGGGAGACGTCGAGCCGGCTCGACACGCCCGACCGCGCGGGCGCGAGGAAGACGTCGGAGTAGGTCAGGTCGTAGGCGGGCGGGGCGCTGAGGAAACGCATGTCCGGAACGGTATCCACGTGTCCTGCCGCAGGTCCGACCGGCGTACCCTCGGACCGGGCGACTGAGGGAGCGATCGAGAGTGGGCGAAGAGCCGGTGTCGAACCAGCTGACCGGGACGGATGACGGGGAGGCGCCCGAGTTCGGCGCCAACGAGTGGCTCGTGGACGAGCTGTACGAGCGGTACCTCGTGGACAAGGACTCCGTCGACCGGGCCTGGTGGCCCGTGCTGCAGGACTACCACCGGGTCGACGCGGACTCGGTGCTGCAGCCGCACGAGCTGCCGGCGCCCGGCAGCGACGCCCCGCCGCAGCCCACGGCCGAGGCCGAGCCGCGGGACGAGCCGGCCGCCACCGCTGCCCCGGCGACCGCCCCCGCCGCGGCCCACGCGCCTGCCCCTGCCCCTGCCCCTGCGGCGAAGACCCCGGCCAAGCCGGTCGCCGCCAAGCCCATCCCCGCCGACGCGCCCGCGCAGCGGGTGCAGTCCGGCGCCGCCAGCGACGACGTGGTCACCCCGCTGCGCGGCATGGCGAAGACGCTCGCGACGAACATGGACGCCTCGCTGTCGATCCCGACGGCGACCAGCGTGCGGACGATCCCGGCGAAGCTGATGATCGACAACCGCATCGTCATCAACAACCACCTCCGCCGGGCGCGAGGCGGCAAGGTCAGCTTCACGCACATGATCGGCTGGGCGCTGGTCAAGGCGCTGATGGAGTTCCCGAGCCAGAACGTGCACTACGCGGAGATCGACGGCAAGCCGTCGGTCGTGCAGCCCGGCCACATCAACCTCGGCCTCGCCATCGACGTCCCGAAGCCCGACGGCACGAGGGCGCTGCTCGTCCCCTCCATCAAGCGGGCCGAGACGATGCACTTCGCGGAGTTCGTCGCGGCCTACGACGACCTCGTCCGCAAGGCGCGTGCGAACAAGCTGACCGTCGACGACTTCGGCGGCACCACGATCTCGCTCACGAACCCGGGCGGCATCGGCACGGTCCACTCGGTGCCGCGGCTGACGCTCGGCCAGGGCGCGATCGTCGGCGCCGGCGCGCTCGAGTACCCGGCGCAGTTCCAGGGCTCCAGCGAGAAGACGCTGATCGACCTCGGCATCTCGAAGACGCTGACGCTCACCTCGACGTACGACCACCGCGTCATCCAGGGCGCCGGGTCGGGCGAGTTCCTGAAGATCGTGCACCAGCTGCTGATCGGCGAGCAGCACTTCTACGAGGAGATCTTCGCCGCGCTGCGCGTCCCCTCCGACCCGATCCACTGGGCGCAGGACATCAACGTCGACCTCGCGGACCACGTGTCCAAGACCGCGCGGGTGCAGGAGCTGATCAACGCCTACCGGGTGCGCGGCCACCTGCTCGCCGACGTCGACCCGCTCGTCTACCAGCAGCGGATGCACCCCGACCTCGACGTGCGCACCCACGGCCTGACGTTCTGGGACCTCGACCGCGACTTCGTGGTCGGCGGCTTCGCCGGCAAGCGCTCGATGCTGCTGCGCGAGGTGCTCGGCCAGCTGCGCGACAGCTACTGCCGCACGGTCGGCATCGAGTACATGCACATCCAGGACCCGGGCCAGCGGGTCTGGTTCCAGGAGAACCTCGAGCGCCCGTACGCCAAGCCGACGCACTCGGAGCAGATGCGCATCCTCGGCAAGCTGAACCAGGCGGCGGCGTTCGAGACCTTCCTGCAGACGAAGTACGTCGGCCAGAAGCGGT
>NZ_CAXTOQ010000020.1:0-32970 GCF_964245895.1 uncultured Amnibacterium sp. | reverse complement strand
CGGCGGAGGCGGCTGGGGCGGCGGCGGCTTCGGCGGCGGGAACCGCGGCGGCGGCGGCGACCTCGTCACGGGCGGCGTGCTCGGCGGCAGCCTCGGCGGCATCCTGAACGGCGGCCACGGGGGCGGAGGCGGCTGGTCAGGCGGCGGAGGCGGCTGGGGCGGCGGCGGCTTCGGCGGCGGCGGCGGGGGCTTCGGCGGCGGCGGCGACTTCGGGGGCGGCGGAGGCGGTGGCGGCTCCTTCTAGCCCGCGACGCCGACCACCGGAAGACCCACGGAACACCAACGAAAGGAACCCACATGGTGAAGCAGTCGATCTTCGGCCGCATCTCGACCCTCGTCCGCGCGAACATCAACACGCTGATCGACCAGGCCGAGGACCCGGAGAAGATGCTGGACCAGCTGGTCCGCGACTACACGAACAGCATCGCGGAGGCGGAGGACGCGGTCGCGGTGACGATCGGCAACCTCCGGATGCTCGAGCAGGACCACCGGGAGGACGTCGACGCGGCGAACGACTGGGGCCGGAAGGCCCTCGCCGCGTCCGCGAAGGGCGACGAGCTGCGCTCCTCCGGCAACGCGGCCGACGCGGACAAGTTCGACAACCTCGCGAAGGTCGCGATCGGCAAGCAGCTGCAGTCCGAGAAGGAGGCGAAGGACGCCGAGCCGACCATCGCCTCGCAGACCGAGGTCGTCGACAAGCTGAAGGACGGCCTGAACGGCATGCGCCAGAAGCTCGACCAGCTGCGGTCGAAGCGCAACGAGCTGGTGGCCAGGTCGAAGACGGCCGCCGCGCAGTCGCAGGTGCTCGGTGCGATGCGGTCGATCGACATCCAGGACCCGACGAGCGAGCTGGGCCGCTTCGACGAGAAGGTCCGGCGCGAGGAGGCGAAGGTGATGGGGCAGCAGGAGCTCGCCTCGTCCAGCCTCGACAAGCAGTTCGAGAGCCTCGAGGACCTCGGCACGCAGACCGAGATCGAGGCGCGGCTGGCCGCGCTGAAGCAGCCGGTGCAGCTGACCGCGACGCCGCTCCGCTCGAACGACGAGTGACGCTCGATCCGTTCTGAAGGAGTTCCTGAGCCCCTGGCCCAGGAACTCCTTCAAAACGGAACCTCGACCGCCCGGGATAGCGTGGCGGGATGAAGCGGCTGGTGGTCAGGATCCTCATCGTGGCGGTGGCGTTCCTGATCGTCCAGCGCCTCCGCGCGCTCGAGGACCTGTTCTGACCGGCGCTCAGCCGAGCGGGTCGTTGCCCCAGTTCATCAGGGAGTAGCGCCAGCGCGAGTGCTCCTTGTCGCGCTCCGGCCCGCCCTGCTCCGCGTGCCGGTGCACGTACCCGACGACCTTCTTCATGTGCGCGACGTCGTCCTCCGTCAGGTCGCCCTTGTTCGTCCGGAGGATCGTCACGATCCGGCGGCCGGACGCGTGCCCGGTCGACTCGCCGCCCTCCCCGCCGGTGTCGCCGACCGACTTCGACTCATCGGTCTCGAGCCAGTCCTCCAGCTGCTTCGGGGTCATGGTGACCGCCGCCCGCCAGTCGTCCCAGACCTCGTCGAGGTCCTTCGGGTCCGCCTTCGTCATCACAGCTCCTCGTGGGTCATGGGGTCGGCGCCCTCGCCGGGGCGGGCGAGCCCGGCGAGCTCGCCCAGCTCGTCGTCGGTCAGCTCGATGTCGAAGACGTCGAGGTTCTCCGCCTGCCGCGCCGGCGTCGCCGACTTCGGCAGCGGGATCACGCCGAGCGACACCGACCAGGCGAGCAGCAGCTGCGCGGCGCTCACCTCGTGCGCGGCCGCGATGCGGGTGACGGCCGGCTCCCGCACGAGGTCGGTGTCCTTGCCGAGCGGCGAGTAGCCCTCGGTCAGCACGCCGCGCTCCGCGTTCGCGGCCCGCCAAGCGTCCTGCGGCGCGTACGGGTGGACCAGGATCTGGTTCAGCACCGGGGTGACGCCGGTGTCGCCGATGATGCGGTCGAGGTGCTCCGGCAGGAAGTTGGAGACGCCGATCATCGACACCAGGCCGTCCTCGCGCGCCTCCACCAGCGCCTTCCACGCCTCCGCGTACAGCCCGAGCCGCGGGTTCGGCCAGTGGATCAGCACGAGGTCCAGCCGGTCGAGGCCGCTGCGGAAGAGGCTCTCCTCGATCGCGTGCCGCGCGAGGTCGTGCCGGTGGTACCGGCCGGGCAGCTTCGTCGAGTAGATCAGGCTCTCGCGGGGCACGGAGGACTCGGCGACCGCCCGCCCGACGGCGCCCTCGTTGTCGTAGTTGAACGCGGTGTCGAGCAGCCGGTAGCCGGCGTCGATCGCCGATGCGGTGGCGGCGACGCCGGCCGCCCCGCGCAGGTCGTAGGTGCCGAGACCGATGGCCGGCAGGCGGGCGCCGTCCTGGCCGGTGAGGAGGGGGATCGAGGACATGTCGGAGAGGCTGTCAGGCGCGCCTCCGAGCCGCCCTCAGACGAGCGCGCCGTCCCGCAGGGCGGCCGGCTCGGTGACCGGCAGGCGGCACACGAAGTCGCGGCAGACGTAGGCGGCAGGGCGATCGCCGATCGAGGTGCGGGCCTCGAACAGCTCGAAGCCCGCGGCGGCGAACGCGGCGGACGCGGCGTCGTCGACGACCGCGGTGATCGACGACGGCAGCGACCGCGCGGCGGCGGCGAGCGGACCGGCGGGATCGGGGCCGACCACGACCACCTGGCGGACCGGCTCCGCCAGCGCGACGGCGAGGCCGAGCGCGGCGCCGGTGCCGATCGGCCGCGTCAGCGCCTGCCCCGACAGCGGTCCGACGGTCGCGACCGCGGCGTCCCGGTACGCGGCGTCCCCGGTCAGCAGGTGCAGGCGCCAGGCGGCCGACGCGATCGCGGTCGGGCCGGAGGGGACCGCGCCCTCGTTCACGTCGGAGCCGCCCGGCACCCCCAGCGCCGCGAGCACCGGGTCGCCGGCGGGCGCGACGAGGCGGCCGTCGCGGAGGCAGGCGTCGACCAGGCTCCTGGCGGCGACCGCGAGGTCCGGCCGGCCGGCGACGAGCGCCGCCTCCAGCAGGCCGTCGGCGAGCGCGCCGTGGTCCTCGAGCGTCGCGACCGCGTCGGACGGGCGCCCGTCCAGGCTCGCCCGCAGCAGCACGCCGTCGTGCAGGTGGGCCGCGAGCACCGCGTCGGCGGCCTCCTCCGCGAGCGCGACCCACGACGGCTCCGCCAGCAGCGCGCCCGCGTGGGCGAGCGCGCCGATCGCCAGGCCGTTCCAGCCGGACAGCACCTTGGCGTCGACGGCGGGCGGCGGCTGGTGCGCCCGGTCGGCGGCGTCGAGGGCGTAGTAGCCGCCCTCGCTGCCGTGCCCGTCGACCTGGCTCTCCGAGTCCTGCGCGGAGCCGAACGCGCCGCTCGGCCGCCGCAGCACCTCCCGCAGGAACCCGACGATCCCCGCGGCGGTCGCCCGGTCGCCGAGCTCGGCGTAGGCGCGCAGCAGCAGCGCGTTGTCGGTGAGCATCCGCTCGTAGTGCGGCTCGGTCCAGTCCCGCCGCACCGCGTAGCGGAAGAAGCCGCCCTCGACGGGGTCGCGCAGCCCGCCGTCCCGCATCGCGACGAGGGCTCGCTCCGCGACGTCGCGCGCCGCCCGCCGGCGCTCCGGGCTCTGCAGCGGCGACCGGCCGAGCGCCAGCAGGGTCAGCAGCAGCGGGGCGACCGGGAACTTCGGTGCGCCGCCGAAGCCGCCGTGCTGCGGGTCCTCGGCGGCCGCGACCTCGTCGACGACCCGGGCGAGCGCCTCCGGGGTGACCGGCGACGCGTCCACCTCCGCCTCCGCCTCCGTCGCCGCCGCGAGCGCGGCCGCGAGCCCCGCGGCGGACGCCTCGACGTCGGCGCGCCGCGCGGTCCACGCCTCCTGCACGGCGTCGAGCACCTGCCGGAACGACGGGTGCCCGGCCGCCGGCCGCGGCGGCGAGTAGGTGCCGGCGTGGAACACGCGGCCCTGAGGGGTCATGAACACGTTCAGGGGCCAGCCGAGGTTCGGCGTGAAGGCGCCGGCGGCGGCGAGGCAGGCGGCGTCGACCTCGGGATGCTCCTCCCGGTCGACCTTGATCGCCACGAAGCCCGCGTTCAGCCGGGCGGCGAGGTCGGGGTCGCTGAAGCTCTCCCGCGCCATCACGTGGCACCAGTGGCAGGTCGCGTACCCGATCGAGACGAGCACGGGCACGTCGCGCTCCCGCGCCGCCGCGAACGCCGCGTCGCCCCAGGGGAACCAGTCGACCGGGTTCCCCGCGTGCGACCGGAGGTAGGGGCTCACCGCGTCCCGCAGCCGTTCCGCCATCCTCGCCCCTCCGTTCTCGCGGATCCGGATTCCTTGCGCGGATCCGGACGCACGACGCGACACGCCGGGTCCGGACGATCGGAGGACGGCGTGTCGCGCGATCCATCCGGATCCGCGAACGGCTCAGGCGGAGCCGGGATCCACGTCGTCGCCGCCCGAGATCTCCGGGCCCTCGGCGTCGCTGATGTCGATGACGTCGTCCGCGCCCTCGCGGCTCAGCCCGGCGGACTCCTCGTCCATGGCCTCGGTGACGGCCTCGGTCTCGTCGATCGGGGAGGCGTCGGGGTTCGAGCCGAACTGGGGGCCGGGGCCTTGCGGGGTGCTGTTGCTCACCCGTCCGGTCTACCGGTCGCGGATGGGAGGGGCCTGCCGGGCGCGTGGACGACGGAGGGCCCCGCCGTCGCCGGCGGGGCCCTCCGTGATCGCGGGTCAGGCGCGGCTGCGCCCGCGGACCGCGGTGTAGATGAGCAGCACGATGATCGCGCCGATGATCGAGCCGATGATGCCGGACGGCTGCAGGAAGCCGTCGCCGGAGTCCTTGCCGAAGAGGAGGAAGCCGAGCAGGCCACCGACGAAGGAGCCGATGATGCCGAGCACGATGGTCGCGGCGATGCCCATGTTCTGGCGTCCGGGGACGACGGCGCGAGCGATGAAGCCGGCGATGAGTCCGAGGACGATCGCGACGATGATGGTTCCGAGGATGCCCACGAGGACTCCCTTTCTGTGCGTGTGCCCCCAGAGTCTCGGATGCGGCTGACGCTTTCCTGAGTGTGAGATGCGCGCGACCCGTGTGCAGTCCGAGGAACGGACGGATCGCGAAGGAATAGGACGGAGCCTCCGCCGGTCGCACTCCCCGTGCCCGCCTCCGCGCTCTTCGCCCCCGTCCGCCTGCGCTCCGTCGCCGTGCCGAACCGCGTGTGGGTCTCCCCGATGTGCCAGTACTCCGCCGATGGGCGGGACGGGATGCCGACGGACTGGCACCTGGTGCACCTCGGGGCGCTCGCGCAGGGCGGTGCCGGCCTGGTGATGACGGAGGCCGCCGCGGTGAGCCCGGAGGGCCGGATCTCGGCGTGGGACCTGGGCATCTGGAACGACGCGCAGCGGGACGCGCTGGCCCGGATCGTCGGGTTCGTGCACGCGCGCGGCGCCGTGGCCGGGGTGCAGCTCGCGCACGCGGGCCGGAAGGCCTCCACCTTCCCCGAGTGGCTCGGCCACGGGTCGCAGCCCCGCGAGGAGGGCGGTTGGACGACGGTCGGCCCGTCCGCGGTCGCGTTCCCCGGGTACGCGCAGCCCGTCGCGCTGGACGAGGCCGGCATCGCGGGGGTCGTCGCCGACTTCGCCGCAGCCGCCGGTCGCGCCGTCGCCGCGGGCTTCGACCTCGTGGAGGTGCACGCCGCCCACGGCTACCTGCTGCACCAGTTCCTGTCCCCGCTCGCGAACCGGCGCACCGACCGGTGGGGCGGGTCGCTCGAGGGTCGCGCGCGCCTGCTGCTCGACGTCGTGCGCGCGATCCGGGCGGCGGTCGGCGAGGAGGTGCCCGTGCTCGTCCGCCTCTCCGGCACCGACTGGGTGGAGGGGGGCTGGACGATCGAGGAGACGGCGACCGTCGCCGGCTGGGCTGCGGCGGCCGGCGCCGACTGGTTCGACGTGTCGAGCGGCGGCATGACGCCCGATGCCCGCATCTCGGTCGGCCCCGGCTACCAGGTGCCGCTCGCGACCGCCGTCCGCACCGCGACCGGCCTGCCCGTGAACGCCGTCGGGATGATCGAGACCGCGCAGCAGGCGGAGGCGATCGTCGCCTCCGGCCGGGCGGACGCGGTGATGCTCGCCCGCCCGCTGCTGCGCGACCCGCACCTCCCGCAGGCGTGGGCGACCGAGCTGGGCGCCGAGGTCGCCTGGCCGCCTCAGTACCGCCGCGCGAGGCCCCGCCCGGCGATCGCTGCCGCCTGATCCCGAGCGATTCCATCTCGAAGGCGATCCGGTCGACCGGATCGCCTTCAAGATGGAGTACCCATGCCTGTCGACGCCCCGGTGATGACGTACCCGCCGCAGCTGCCCGTCAGCGCGATGCGGGACGAGATCGCGGCGACCATCGCGGCGAACCAGGTCGTGATCGTCGCGGGCGAGACCGGATCCGGCAAGACGACGCAGCTGCCGAAGATCGCGCTCGAGCTGGGGCGCACCTCCATCGCGCACACCCAGCCGCGCCGGATCGCGGCCCGCACCATCGCGGAGCGGATCGCGGAGGAGCTGGACGTGCCGCTCGGCGGCCTCGTCGGCTACTCGGTCCGCTTCACGGACACGTCTGGCCCGGACACCCGCATCCGGCTGATGACGGACGGCATCCTGCTCGCCGAGATCCGCCGCGACCGGGACCTGCGCCGCTACGACACGATCGTGCTCGACGAGGCGCACGAGCGCAGCCTGAACGTCGACTTCCTGCTCGGCTACCTGAAGCGGCTGCTCCCCCGTCGCCCCGACCTGAAGGTGATCGTCACCTCCGCGACCATCGACGTGGAGCGGTTCGCGGCCCACTTCGCGGACGCGGAGGGAACGCCCGCGCCGATCGTCGAGGTCTCCGGCCGCACCTTCCCCGTCGAGGTCCGCTACCGGCCGCTCGTCGTGGAGGACGCGGGGGATGACGAGGACGACCCCGATCCCGGCGGCTCCGAGGACCGCGATCTGGTCATCGGGATCCAGGAGGCGCTCGACGAGCTCGAGCGGGACCTGCCCGGTGGCGACGTGCTCGTGTTCCTCTCCGGCGAGAGCGAGATCCGCGACGTCGCGGACGCCCTCACCGGCCGGTACGCGGGGCGGTCGCGCCCCACCGAGGTGCTGCCGCTCTACGGCCGTCTGTCCGCCGCCGAGCAGCACCGCGTCTTCGAGCTCAGCACGGTCGCAGGCGTCGACCGGCGGATCGTGCTCGCCACGAACGTCGCCGAGACCAGCCTCACGGTCCCCGGCATCCGCGCGGTGATCGACGGCGGCACCGCCCGGATCTCCCGCTACTCCGCCAGAGCGAAGGTGCAGCGGCTGCCGATCGAGGCGATCTCGCAGGCGTCCGCGAACCAGCGCTCGGGCCGCGCCGGCCGCACGAGCGACGGCATCGCGATCCGGCTGTACGCGGAGGAGGACCTCCTCCGCCGCGCCGAGTACACCGACCCCGAGATCCTGCGCACCAACCTCGCGGCCGTGATCCTGCAGATGCTGTCGCTCGGCCTCGGCGAGATCACCGCCTTCCCGTTCCTCACCCCGCCGGACTCCCGCGGCGTGAAGGCGGGCCTCGACCTGCTGGCCGAGCTCGGTGCGATCCGGGAGGGACGCGGCGGCGAGCCGCCGACGCTCACGAAGGTCGGCCGCGACCTCGCCCGCCTCCCCGTCGACCCGCGGTTCGGCCGGATGCTGCTCGAGTCGAACCGGCACGGCACCACCCGCGACGTGATCGCGATCGTCGCCGGGCTCACGGTCCAGGACCCGCGCGAGCGCCCCGCGGAGAAGCGCGGCGAGGCGGACCAGCAGCACGCCCGGTTCGCCGACCCGACCAGCGACCTGCTCGCGCTGCTGAACCTCTGGAACCACCTCGAGGTGCAGCGCCGCGACCTCTCGTCGAGCGCGTTCCGCCGCCGCTGCCGCACCGAGTTCCTCAACTTCGTGCGGGTGCGCGAGTGGCAGGACCTCGTGCGGCAGCTGACGCAGGTCGCCCGCGACACTGGGATCCTCCGTGGACCCGGGGAGGTGGGCCGCCGGCATCCGGATGCCCACGAGGGACCCGTCGCCGGGAAGCACGCCGACGGCATCCACAAGAGCCTCCTCGCCGGGCTGCTGTCGCAGATCGGCCTGCGCGACGACCGCGCCGCCGCCCCGCGCGGGAAGGGCGACAAGCCGACCCCGCGCCGCGGCGCGATCGAGTTCGTCGGCGCCCGCCAGCTGCGCTTCGTCGTGTTCCCCGGCTCCGGGCTGGCGAAGAAGCCGCCGCGGGCGCTGATGTCCGCCGAGCTGGTGGAGACCTCGCGCCTCTTCGCCCGGATGAACGCGGCGATCGATCCGGCGTGGGCGGAGCCGATCGCGGGCGACCTCGTGAAGCGCACCTACGGCGAGCCCCGGTGGGAGCAGCGGCAGGGCGCGGCCGTCGCGGACGAGCGGGTCACCCTGTTCGGCGTCCCGATCGTCGAGAAGCGGCGCATCCAGTGGTCCCGCCTGAACCCCGAGCACGCCCGCGACCTGCTCCTCGAGCACGCGCTGCTCGGCGGCGAGTGGCAGCGCGAGGTCGGCCGCGACCCGCTGTACGAGTTCGACCGCGCGAACCGGCGGCTGCGGAAGGACCTCGACGAGGAGGCGGAGCGCACCCGCAGCCGGCCGGTCGACGAGGACCGGATCCTCGACTTCTACGACGACCGCGTGCCGGCCGACGTCACCGACGTCCGCCGCTTCGAGACCTGGTGGCGGGAGACGCGGCAGGGCGCGAAGGACCTGCTCACCCTGCGCCGCGCGGACCTGCTGGACGAGGAGGCGGCGCCGGAGGTCGACGAGCGCGCCTTCCCGCCCACCTGGCAGCAGGGCGACCAGCGCCTCCGGCTCGCGTACCGGTTCGCGCCTGGCGCGGTCGACGACGGACTGACCGTTCGCGTGCCCCTCCCCCTCCTCCCGACGCTCTCCCCCGCCGGATTCGACTGGCTCGTGCCCGGCTTCCGGGAGGAGCTGGTCACCGCGCTGCTGAAGTCGCTGCCGAAGCCGATCCGCCGGCACGTGGTGCCCACCGCGGACTGGGCGCGGCGGCTGCTGCCCGCGCTGCCGCCCGGCCCGGAGACCGGGGCCGATCCCGGTCCGCTGCTCGACGCGCTCGCGCCCGTCATCCGGCGGGGCGCCGGCGTCGCGGTCACGCCCGGCGACTTCGACCTGACCCGCCTGCCCCCGCACCTGCGGCCGGCGTTCGCAGTGACGGAGGCGCAGGGCCGCCGCGGCGCGCCGCGGGAGATCGGCCGCGACACCGACCTCGCGGCGCTGCAGGCCCGGTTCGCGGACCGCGCCCGCTCCTCCGCGGCCCGCGTCGTGGCCCGCCCGGCGCCCGGCACCGCCGCGATCGAGCGGACGGGGATGACGACGTGGGATCTCGGCGAGCTGCCGCGGGTGCTCGACACCCGCGCGGCCGGCGGGGTGGTCCGCGCCTACCCGGCGCTCGTCGACACCGGTGCGGCGGTCGACGTCCGGCTGCTCGCGACGCCGGAGGAGCAGGCCGTCTCGACGAGGGGCGGGGTCCACCGCCTGCTGGCGCTCGCGACCCCCTCCCCCGCCGCGTACGTGCGCGAGCACCTGTCCGCGACGGAGAAGCTGGCGCTCGGCGCGAGCCCGTACCGGTCGACGGAGGCGCTGCTGCAGGACTGCCTCGACGCCGTGATCGACCGCGTGCAGACCCGGATCGTGCCGGACGGGCTCGCCTGGGACGCGGCGACCTTCGAGCGGATGCGGGAGGCGCTCGCGTCGAGCGTCGTCGACGAGCTGTTCGCGGTGGTCGGCGCGGCCGCCGCCGCCCTCGCGGGGGCGCGGGAGGCGGACCGCGCGATCCGGCAGGCGACCTCGCTCGCGCTGGTGCCGGCGCTGTCGGATGCGCGGGCGCAGCTGGACGCGCTGATCCACCCGGGCTTCGCGCGCCTCGACGGCGCCGACCGGCTGCCGCGGCTCGCCGCCTACGCCGCGGGCATCGTCCGCCGGGTGGAGCGGCTGCCGGAGCAGGCGAACCGCGACCGCGTCTGGATGACCGAGGCGCAGACGGCGCAGTCCCTCTACCTCGCCGCGGGCGGCACGCTCCCCCTCCGCGCCGACCTGGCGCCGGGGCTGGTCCACGCGCGCTGGCTGCTGGAGGAGTTCCGCCTCAGCCTCTTCGCCCAGTCCCTCCCGACGGCCGAGCCGGTCTCCCTGCAGCGCATCCGCAAGGCCCTCACCTGATTCCGTTTCGAAGGAGGTTTTCGGCCTCGGGCCGAGAAGTTCCTTCAAAACGGAATCAGGTGGGCGGGAGGCGTCACGGGGTCGACCCCGTCGCGGCCGGGCGGGCGGCGTCGTGCGACCACTGGCTCCAGGAGCCCGGGTACAGCGCCGCGTCGATGCCCGCGACCGCGAGCGCCAGCACCTCGTGAGCGGCGGTCACCCCGGAGCCGCAGTACGCGGCGACCGGGCCCTCCGGGTCGACGCCGAGGTCCGTGAAGCGCTGCCGCAGCGCCGCGGGAGGAAGGAAGCGGCCGTCCGCGTCGAGGTTGCCGGCGGTCGGCACGCTGAGCGCCCCCGGGATGTGCCCCGCCCGCGGATCGATCGGCTCCGCCTCGCCGCGGTAGCGCTCGCCCGCCCGGGCGTCGAGCAGCGCGCCAGCGAAGCCAGCGGCGGCGTCCGCGTCGATGACGGGGAGACGGCCCGGCCGGAGGACGACGTCGCCCGCCTCCGGCACGACGTCGCCCTGCTCGAGCGGCAGCCCCGCCCGCCGCCAGGCGGCGAGCCCGCCGTCCAGCACCCGCACGTCGGCGACGCCGCCGTCGCGCAGCAACCACCAGGCGCGGGCAGCCGACATCCCGCCGAGGTCGTCGTACGCGACGACGACGCTGTCGGACCGCACGCCCCAGCGCCGCGCGGCGGCCTGCAGCTCGGCGGGGTCGGGCAGCGGGTGCCGCCCGGCCGCGGCGGAGGGCGGCCCAGCGAGCTCGGTGTCCAGGGGCACGTACACGGCGCCGGGGAGGTGCCCCTGACGGTACGTGGGCAGGCCGTCGGGCGCGTCCAGCCGCCATCGCACGTCGAGCAGGACGAGCCGGGCGTCGGTCAGCAGCGGGACGAGGTCGGCGGGTTCGGCGAGCACCCGTCGATCGTGGCAGGCGTCAGCGACGCTGCAGGTGCTTCCCGGCCCCCGCAGGGGCGAGGTCCGCGCCCGTGATCTCGGCCTGCGCCAGCAGCGCGAGGTCGCGCAGCACGGAGAGGTCGAGCCCGCGCACGTCCCGCGGCTCGTGGTCGTAGATGCAGAACGACCCGATCCGGTAGCCGTCCTGCGACTCGATCGGGTGCGCCGCGTAGAAGCGGACGGGGTTCGGGCCCTGCACCATCGGGGTGTCGCGCAGCAGCGGGTCGACGATCGCGTCGCTGATGACGATCGGCTCCGCGCGCTGGATCGTGAAGCTGCAGTAGGAGCGGGACCGGGCCTGCTCACCGCGGGCCGCTCCGGCCGCGGCCATCTTCCACTGCCGGTCGCGATCGATGAAGTTGATCTCGGCGGCCTCGGTGCCGAACGCGTTCCTCGCCAGCTCGACGAGGTCGTCGAGCCGCGGGTCCGGTCCGCTGCCGACGATGCGGAGGTCGTCCAGCGCCTGCTGGCGCGAGGTCTCGTCGTCCGGACGGTTGCGCAGCGCCGACGCCTTGGCAGCGGACTCCATCCCGCCCAGCCGGCCGACGGTGCGGGCGACCTCGTCGCCGAGCGCCGTCGCCCAGCCGCGGCTGCGCTGCACCGGGTCCTCGACGCGGTCGACGGCGCGGAACCGCACGCGCGCCGAACCGAGCCGCCCGACGGTCGCCCGGAGGCGGTCCTCGGGGGCGGCCGCGTGGCGGCTGCGGTCCGAGGCGTCGACGGACGGTCCGAGGACCACCACCTCCGTCGCGTCGGCGGCGTCCTCGAGCACCTCCTCGAGCAGGTCGCCGACCCGCGCGAGGGTGCGGGGGCGGCGCGAGCCGTCCATCCCCTCCCCGAGGGCGACGAGGACGACGTCGTACCGCCACAGGCGCCAGGTGCGGAACACGCCCTGCACGGCGCGGAGGACCGGGGCGAGGTCCGTCAGCACGTCGAGGTCGACGCCGTGCCTCGTCGACAGCCACATCCGATCCGAGGCCCGCTCCGCGAGCGTCGCGCCCTGCGCGTCCGCGAGCAGGTGGCCGCGATCGCCGATCAGCAGCACCTTGACCGGGCGCGTGCCGCTGTGGTGCAGCCGGCGCATGGCCAGCCGCGACCCGTGTCCGGCTCCGACGCTGCGTTCCACGGCACCTCCGGGGTCATCCTGGCCCCTGATGCCCGGATCGGCCTGGACGGTGCGCGATCCGCCGCGCGGATCGCCGCCCTACGATCGGCGGGTGCCCCGCGTGCTGGTCCGACCGCCGTCACCTCGACTCGCCGACGGCGAGCTGACCCACCTCGATCGCGTGGCGGTCGACGCGGACCTCGCGGCCCGGCAGTGGCGCGGCTACGTCGACGCCTGGCGCGACCTCGGGTGGACGCCGGTGGAGGTGCCCGCCGCGGACGAGCACCCCGACGGCGTCTTCGTCGAGGACGCGATCGTCGTGTTCGGCGGCACGGCGGTGCTCACCTCGCCCGGCGCCGACTCCCGGCGCGGGGAGCTGGCCACGGTCGCCGCGACGGTCGATCGGCCGGACCTCGACCTGCGCCGCATCGCCGCCCCGGCCACCCTCGACGGCGGCGACGTGCTGAAGGTCGGTCGCGCGGTCTACGTCGGGCGGTCCGCCCGCACGAACGAGCACGGCATCGAGGCGCTCGCCGCGATCGTCGAGCCGCTCGGCTACCGCGTGCACCCCGTGCCGGTCACGAGGACGCTGCACCTGAAGTCGCAGGTCACCGCGCTGCCGGACGGGACGATCATCGGCTGGGAGCCGAAGGTGGACGACCCGTCGCTGTTCGAGCCGTTCCTCGCCGTGCCGGAGGAGCACGGCACCGCCGTCGTCGTGGTCGACGACGCGACCGTCCTGATGTCCGCGGACGCGCCGCGGACCGTGGAGATGCTCCGCGCCCGCGGCCTCACGGTCGTGACGGTCCCGATCACCGAGTTCGAGAAGCTCGAGGGCTGCGTCACCTGCCTGTCGGTCCGCCTCCGCGACTGACTCTGCTCACGCTTCGTCCCTCCTGAACCGATTTCTGGCGGCACGAAGCGTGAGCACAGTGGAGGTCAGTGGCCGATCGGGACCGGGCCCTCCGACGGAACACGCTTCACCATCGTGGCGACCGCGATCGCGACGACCATGACGCCCGCGAAGACGAGGAAGGCGAGGCGGGTGCCCGCCGCCTCCGCCGCGCCCGCGCCTCCGCCGCCGGTCCAGCCGGAGGCGCCGACGGCGAGCAGCGTGACGCCGAACGCCGTGCCCGCCGCGCCGCCGACCTGCTGCACCGTCGCGAAGATCGCGCTGCCGTAGGAGGTGAACCGCCGCGGCACGGCCGACAGCCCGGCCGTGAACACCGACGGCAGCACCGTCGCGAGCCCGAGGCTCAGGATCACGTGGAAGACCAGGACCTGCCACGCCTGCGACGTCTCCGTCACGGTGCCGAGCAGCAGCAGCCCGATCGTCGCGAGCGCCAGCCCGGGGATGAGCAGCGGCCGGGGGCCGAACCGGTCGTACAGCCGGCCGACGACCGGGCCGAGCAGCCCCATCGTCAGCCCGCCTGGCAGCACCAGCAGCCCGGTCTGCAGGGCGGTCAGCCCGAGCACCTGCTGCAGGTAGATCGGCAGCAGGATCGCCATGCCGAGCAGGCCCATGAAGGCGAGGGCGCCGGAGGCGACCGACGCCGAGAACACCCGCGACCGGAACACCCGCAGGTCGAGCAGCGCGTTGTCGGTCTTCTGCAGCGCCCGCTGGCGGAGCAGGAACAGGACGAGGCTGACGACGCCGACCGCGACCGGGACGAGCACCGCCGTGAGCGAGATGCCCCCCGCGGAGGAGGCGCCCTCGCCGACGGCGTTCAGGCCGTAGACCAGCCCGCCGAAGCCGATCGCCGACAGCGGGATGGAGATCCAGTCGATCGGCACGTGCCGCGGCTCGCCGAGGTTCGGGATGAGGCGCAGGCCGATGATCAGGCCGGCCGCGGCGATGGGCAGCACGCACCAGAACAGGAACGGCCACGGCAGCGCGCTGAGGATCAGCCCCGACACGGTCGGCCCGATCGCGGGCGCGACCGAGATGACGATCGAGATGTTGCCCATCATCGCGCCGCGGCGGGACTCGGGGACGATCGTCATGACCGTCGTCATCAGCAGCGGTGTGATCACCGCCGCCCCGACGCCCTGGATCACGCGCGCGACCAGCAGCACCGAGAAGGTCGGCGCGAGGGCCGCGAGCAGGGTGCCCGCGACGAAGGAGCCGAGCGCGATGGCGAACAGCGTGCGGGTCGTCAGGCGCTGGATCAGGAACCCGCTGACCGGGATGACGACGGCCATGGTGAGGATGAACGCGGTCGACAGCCACTGGCCGGTGCTCGCGTCGACGTGCAGGTCCTCGATGAGCACCGGGATGGCGACGCTCATGATCGTCTCGTTCAGCACGACGACGAACGCGGACACGAGCAGCACGCCGATCGCGACGGCGTCGCTGCGCTGCAGGCGCTCGGGCCCGCCGGCCGCTGCGGACGGGGTTCGGTCGAGGGTCTCGGTCACGGGGACCTCCGGAGGATTCGGGGGCGGCGTCCTTGACGGGCACGCGAGGCGCGCCGGGACGACAGGGGCGGAGCATGATGCGCCGACCCCCGACGGGTCACCGGGTCGTCAACCGCAGCGACGGCTCCAGCATTCCACCGGGTTCCGACACCGGGCGAACGGATGCGCGGCGCGGGGCGGGATCGTCACCGGATGTTCAGGGAGCCCGGTGCCGCCGGTTCCAGACGAGTCGGCCGATCTGGCCGGTGACGACCAGGGTGAGCAGCGCGAAGTAGTGGACGAACGGGAGCACCGTCCCGATCACGAGCGCCAGCGCGAAGCTGAGCGTCGTCTCGACGGAGACGAACAGCCGGTGCTCCGCGTCGTCGTCGTGGCCGTCCGTCAGCTGCGGGCGCCGACGGACGTGCCGGGCGAGCGCGCTCAGGAGGGCGCTGCTCACGGTCATCGCCCCGATGTAGATCGCCACCTCGCCGGTGCTGCTGCCGGTGCCGTCGGTCGGGTCGCTCAACCCCGTCAGCCCGGTGATCGGCGCGAGCAGCACGATGGTGAACAGCCAGAGGATGGTCAGCTGCACCAGCCGGGCGTCCCAGCGTACGACGTGCTGGAAGATCCGGTGGTGCGCCCACCACAGCCGGGAGATCACGAAGAAGCTGATGGTGAAGCCGAGCAGCGGGATCGCCGCGTCGCGGACGACGTCGCCCAGGTCGCCGCCCGCGACGGAGACCTCCCGCACGATGTCCGCGAGGGGCAGCGCGAGCAGCGTGATCGCGATGGCGACGACCGCATCCGTGAACGTGACGAGCCGCTCCGCGCTGCGTCCCCGGTCGTCCTCCACGGCACCAGCATGCCCGAGGAGGCGTTCAGCCCGCCGCGAGGATCTTCTCGAGGGTGTTGAGGTTCCGCGTCGTGACGGCACCCGACCGCTGCCAGCGCCCGAACCGCTTGCCGAACGGGCTGTCGAGGGTGCGCCCCTTCGCCACGTCCCAGTACACGACGCCCTCGCCCGCGGCGATCCGCTCCTCGTCGGAGGCGACCTCCGCCGCGGCGACGAGCAGGTCGGCGAGCGCCGCGTCGTCGTCGCCGAGCACCACGTACGCGTGCCGGTCCTCGGCGCGCGGGAACGGGTACGCCTCCACCGCCCTCCGCACGGCGGGCAGGCCCACCACGATCACGGCGACGTCGAACCCGAAGCGCTCCCGGATCACGGCGCCGACCGCGATCGCGACGGCGCGCCCGTCGTCGTCCCCGTCCCCGTCCCCGGAGGTGAGGACGACGTTGCCGCTCGCCAGGACGGTGCGCACGCCGGTGAACCGGGCCTGCTCGAGCGCGGTCCGCAGCTCGGCCATCGCGAACCGGACGCCGCCGACGTTCACGCCGCGCAGCAGGGCGACCGCCCGCATGGTTCCTCCCGGACAGGGGTCCGGGCCGGTCGCCTCGGAAGGCGCCGGCCCGGATCGACGAGCGGCCTTGCCTCGCTCGCCCGACCGTATCTACCGGGCGGGCGAGGTGGAGGGCGCGTCGATGCACATGGATGAATCCGCCACAGGCATCACCTCCTTCTTCCTTGCCCTGATCGTGCGCCTCGAACGCTGAGGATGCAAGCGGCCGCTCCGGATCCGGCGACGGCGATCAGAAAGCCGCGACGAAGCGGTCGACCTCGGCGAGCACCTGCGGGTTCCGCAGGATGCGGAAGTGGCCGCCGTCGTCGATGCGTCGGTTCACCGCGCCCGCCAGCTCGGAGCCGACCGGGATGTGCGGGTCGAACGCCGCCCACACGGAGGTGATCCGCGCGTCGACGCTGCGGTCCGCCTTCAGCCGCACGGTCGTCGGATCCGTCGGCGAGAACGCGCGGAGGCTCCGCAGCAGCAGGTAGGGCGCGTACGCGGAGCCGGAGAACGGGGTCGAGATCGCGAGCATCGCGCGCACGCGCGGCCCGGAGTCCGGCCGCAGCATCAGCTGCTTGCCGATCAGCCCGCCCTTGCTGTGGGCGACGACCAGCACGTCGTCGAGGTCGTGGTCGGCGAGGTACCCGGCGACGATCTCCGCGCTCGAGTCCACGGTCGCCCCGTTGGCGCGCAGCGCGGTCACCGCGTGCACCGGGTGCCCGGCGCGGTGGATCCGCTCGATGAGCGGCAGCAGGAACCGCCAGGTCTCCCAGATGCCCGGCAGCACGACGACGGGACGCATGCCGGGTCGGCCCCGGAGGTACGCGGCCGGGTCGTGGTGCCGCAGCAGCGGGCCCAGCTGCCAGCGGACCGCGGCCGCGTAGTCGAGCGCCCACCATCGGGCGTTCCTCGCGATGCTCACGGACGCGGCCGCGGGACGGCGGTGAGGATCGCGGACGCGACGGCGCGCGGGTGCGTGTGCTGCACGTTGTGCACGGCGCCGGGCACCTCGACCAGCAGCCCGACGGGGAGGCGGGCGGCGAGGCGCCTGGCCCACGGCCGCCGGCAGATGGGGTCGCGCGCGCCGCGCAGCAGCAGGATCGGCACCCGCGCGCGGGCGGCAGCACCCTCGGCGTCGTAGCGGAGCATCGACGGGAGGGTCGCGAGGTACCGACGCGGACCGCACCGCAGGTACTGCGAGAACACGGCCCGGTTCGCCCCCGGCGTCTCCCCGAGCACGTCCTGCGCGAGGCGGAGGCCCTGCCAGGCCGCGGTGCGCTCGGCGGGATCCGTGACCGCGCCGATCGCGACGAGACGCTCGACGTCCCGCGGTACCCGCAGCGCCGCCTCGAGCACGATCTGCGTCCCCATCGAGTGCCCGACGAGCACCACCGGGCGGCCGATCGACGCCAGCAGGCGCACGACGAGCGCCGCGTGCTCCTCCACGGACAGCACGCGGCGCGGCGTCGGCGCGCGCCCGAACCCGGGCAGCTCGACGACGTGCACGGGACCGTGCCGCGCGAGCAGCGGCACGAGGCGCAGCCACGCCGCGAGCCCGCAGCCGATCCCGTGGACGAGCACGAAGGGGGTGCCCTCCGCGGGTCCGAACCGGTACCGGAGCATCGTCACGCCGTCGTGCTCGACGCGGTCCGGTTCCGCCACGTGCACGGCTCGAGCGTAGGAGCGGCTTCCTAGGCTGTCCCGGTGAGCGACGGCGTCTTCTCCCCGGCGCTGCGCCTCACCACGGTCGGCGTCTTCGCGCTCGGGTTCCTGATCGCCTTCGAGGCGCTGGCCGTCACGACCGCGATGCCGCTCGCCGCGCGGGACCTGGACGGCACCGCGCTGTACGCGCTGACCTTCTCGGCGTTCGCCGCGACCGGCGTGATCGGCAACGTCGCCGCCGGCGCATGGAGCGACCGCGGCGGCCCCGCGCGGCCGCTGCTCGTCGGCGTCGGGCTGTTCGCCGCCGGCCTCGTGGTGTCCGGCACGGCGCTGACGATGCCCGTGCTCGTCGTCGGGCGGGGGCTGCAGGGCCTCGGCGCCGGGGCGATCGGCGTCGCGCTCTACGTGCTCGTCGCCCGGGTGTACCCGGAGGCGATGCACCCGAGGGTCTTCGCGCTGCTGGCCGCCGCGTGGGTGCTGCCGTCCCTGATCGGCCCGTTCGCCGCCGGCGCCGTGTCGACCTGGCTGAGCTGGCACTGGGTGTTCCTCGGGATCCTGCCGCTCGTCGCGGCGGCGACGGCGCTGCTCGTGCCGTCCCTCCGCGCCCGCCCGATGCCCGGGACCGGCGAGCGGATCGCCCGCGTCCGCATCGTGTGGGCGACGGCCGCGGCCGCGGCGCTGCTGGTGCTGCGGCCGGTGCTCGACGTGCCCGTGGTCGGACCCGCGCTGGCGGTGCTCGCCGCCGTCGCCGCGGTGCTCGCCCTCCGGCCGCTGCTGCCCCGCGGCACGCTGCGCGCCGTGCGGGGGCTGCCGGCGGTGATCGCCGCCCGAGCGATGTTCAGCGGCGGCTTCGCGGTCGCGGACGCGTACCTGCCGTACTCGCTGATCGCGCTGCGCGACCTGCCTCCGGTCGTCGCGGGCGGCATCGCGACCGTCGGCGCGGTGTCCTGGGCGACGGGATCCGAGTTGCAGAGCCGCCTCGCCGGGCGGGCCTCCGACCGGCGGTGCATCGGCATCGGGTCGGCGTCGTTCCTCACGGGCGCGGTGCTCGTGGGCGTCGGGACCGGGATCGGCTGGATCCCGGTCGTGATCGTCGGCTGGCTGCTGGCGGGCCTCGGCATCGGCACCGCGTACCCGCGGCTCAGCACGGCGACGCTGTCGCTCTCCGCGCCGGAGGAGCGGGGCAGGAGCAGCGCGGCGCTGCAGATCGGCGACGGCTTCGGCAGCGGGCTCGCGCTGACCCTGGCCGGCGTCGTCACCGCGTTCGCCCCGGACGCCCAGTTCGTCGGGGCCTTCGGCCTCGCGGCGGCCCTCGGCCTGCTGGTCGTGCTGACCGCGCCCCGCACCGCGGAGCGCCCCCTCTCCCGCTGACCCTCCCCTTTCGTTGCGTAGGTCTGGGAGACCTGCAGAACGGAGGGTGTCGGACTGTGGTTCCTACGAGACGGAGGGGTCGGCTCGCAGGTCGACCTTCATCCCGAGGTGCGAGCCGACGAAGCCGAGCCGCTCGTAGAAGCGCCGCGCGTCGTCGCGGCGCAGGTCGGTCGTCAGCTGCACCAGGCCGGCGCCGCGGGCGCGGGCCTCGTTCACGGCCCAGCGCACCAGCGTGGAGCCCAGCGCCGCTCCGCGGAACGCCGCCGCCACCCGCACGCCCTCGATCTGCGCGCGCAGCGCACCCCGGCGCGACAGGCCGGGCAGCAGGCTCAGCTGCAGCGTCGCCGCGATCGCGGCGTGGTGGTCCTCGGCGACGACCAGCAGGTGCCGCGGGTCGCCGTCGACCGCGTGGAAGGCCCGGAGGTAGGGCGCGAGATCGCTCGCGTCCTCACGGCCCGCCCCGATCGCGTCGTCGGCCAGCAGGGCCGCGAGCGCGGCGACGTCCTGCTCCTCCGCCCGGCGGAAGGTGAACGTGCGGTCGCCCAGGGTCACGGTCGCGGGTCGCATCGCGTCGATCCGATCACATCGGAGGCGGGAGTCCGCCGGGGTGCACGCATCGCCGGGCGAGTCACGACGCCGCCGCCGCCCTGCGGGGGCGGGCGGCGGCGGCGATCAGGACGCAGGCGTCAGCGGCTGACGGTGGCCTGCGCGTTCGACTCGTACGAGGTGTTCGTCGACTCGAAGAAGTTGACCAGCTGCAGCGTGTCGTTCGCCGTCGCCATCCACTTCGCGGGGTTCGACACCTTGTACTCGGCCTCGAACCCGAGCTCCTCGAGCCGCCGGTCCGCCAGGTACTTGACGTACTGGTTGATGTAGTTGGCGTTCAGCCCCAGGATGCCGCCGGGCAGCAGGTCGCGGTTGTACTGCTCCTCCATCGCGACGGCCTTCAGGATCATCTGCCGGATCTCCTCCGCGAACTCCGGCGTCTGCAGGTCCTCGTTCTCCTCCAGCACCGTGAGGATCAGGTTGATCCCGAACTTCAGGTGCAGCGACTCGTCGCGGACGATCCAGTCGACCAGCGAACCGAAGTTGCGCAGCAGGTTCCGCTGCCGGAACGAGAGCGCGACCATGAAGCCCGAGTAGAACCAGATGCCCTCGAGGATCACGTTGTAGGCGACCAGGTTCCGCACGAAGTCGCGCTTGCCCTCGGTCGTCGTGATGTCGAGCGTCTGCTCCGACATGCGCTTGATGAACTCGACCTCGAACTGCTCCTTGGCCGCCATCGAGGGGATGTCGACGTGGGAGCCGTAGGCCTCGTCGCGGTCGATCGGGAACGTCTCGAGCACGTACTCGAACGACATGCAGTGGTTCGCCTCCTCCCACATCTGCTTCGCGAGGTAGAGGTGCGCCTCGGGAGCGTTGACGTAGGGGTAGACGCCGAACGCGAGCGCCTTGTTCACGAGCAGCTCGCTCGGGTTGAAGTAGCTCATCAGGAACGTCACCGCGTGGCGCTCCTCGTCGGTCATGCGCTTGAAGTCCGCGATGTCCTCGCCGAGCTGGATCTCGTTCGGGAACCACGTGTTCGCGACCGCCTGCTCGTAGAGGTCCATCGCCCACTGGTACCGCACGGGCTTCAGGAGGAGCCCCTCCTGGATTCCGGTGCCGAGGATGCCCATGTCGTCCGTCTCCCTCTTCGTCGTCAGTCGTTCATCGTCGGTGCGCTGCCGTCACTGGCAGGAGTCGCACTGCAGCAGGTCCATCGGGTCCATCGGGACGCCGTACCCACCGATCAGCTCGGTGCCGCCGACCATGTCGTTCCCGTCGTACATCTCAACCTCGAAGTCCATGCGCTTACTCCCCCGCTGCGTTGATCGAACCGGTGTTGATCGAGCCCGTGCCGTCGGCGCTGCGCGCCGGCGAACCCAGACCGCCGAACCCGCGACGCGCGGGTCCGGTGGGAGCGGCGGCCGCAGGCTGCGGCGCCGCACCCGAACCGAAGCCGCGGCGTGCGGGCGCCCCCGCGCCCTGGCCAACGGTCTCGGCCTTGTTCACCCGCACGGTCGACTGCTCGGCGGTGTGCCGGGGCTTCATGTGCAGGTAGTAGGTCGTCTTGACCCCGCGCTCCCAGGCGGCGGAGTAGATCGACATCATGTCGCCGAGATCACGCGTCTCGAGGTACATGTTGCGGCTGATCGCCTGGTCGATCCACTTCTGCGCCCGGGCCGCGACCTCGAGGAACGCGTACGGCGACAGCTGGAAGCTGGTCTTGTACGTGGCCTTGATGTCGTCCGGGATCTCGGCGATGTGCTGGATGTCGCCCTGGCTGCGCAGGATCGCCTCCCGCACCCGCTCCCACAGGGCCGCCGTCTGCAGCGTGGACACCAGGTTGCGATTCACCTCGAGGAACTTGCCCGATGAGGTGGAGCGGCTGAAGATCTGCGAGAACTGCGGGTCGAGACCGGGGGTGGTGCCGGCGACGAGACCGATGGAGGCGGTCGGCGCGATCGCCATGAGCGTCGCGTTGCGCATGCCGCCCTTGACCCGCAGGCGCAGCGCGTCCCAGTCGAGCCGCGTCGTGCGGTTCACCAGCACGGGCACGCCGCGCTCCTGCTCGGTGATCGCGATCGTGTCGAACGGCACCATGCCCTGGCTCCAGCGCGAGCCCTGGAAGTTCGGGTACGCCCCGCGCTCCTGGGCCAGGTCCACGGACTCCTCGATCGCGGCGTAGGAGACGTGCTCCATCACCTCGTCGATCAGGTCGTACGCCTCCTCGCTCTCGTAGGAGAAGCCGAGGCGCTCGACGACGTCCGTGAACCCCATGACCCCGAGGCCGATCGCGCGGTTCTCCGAGTTGGAGTGGTCCGCCTCGTCGACCGACGAGATCGTGATGTCGATCAGGTTGTCCAGCTGCCGGACGGCGCTCTTCGCGCTCGCGGCGATCTGCGCCCAGTCGAAGCCGAGCCGGCCGTGCTCGTCCACCGCGAGGTGGCGGGACAGGTTGATGGAGGCGAGGTTGCAGACGGAGACGTTGTCGCGGTCCTGCGGCAGCGTGATCTCGGTGCAGAGGTTGGAGGAGTGGATCGTGCCGGTGTTGTTGTTCAGCGCCCGGTTGTTGATCGTGTCCTTCCACGTCAGCCACGGGTGGCTCGTGGTCTGCAGCGCCATGAGGATCGCCTTGAACTGCTCGCGGGCGCCGATCCGCTTGAACGCGCGCATCCGGCCGGCCTCCGCCTCCGCGACGTAGTGCCCGTAGCGCTCGGAGAACGCGCTGCCGGTCAGCTCGTTCAGGTCCGCGACCTCCAGCGGGTCGAACAGGTACCAGGCGTCGTCGTTCTGGACGCGCTTCATGAACTCGTCCGAGATCCACACGGCCGTGTTCGCGGTGCGGGTGCGGCGGTACGGGTCGCCGGAGTTCTGCCGCAGGTCGAGGAACTCGGGGAAGTCGAGGTGCCAGTTCTCCATGTAGAAGCAGAGGGCGCCGAACTTCTTGCCGCCGCGCGAGACCGCGCGCAGGATCGAGTCGATCGTGTGCATGAACGGGATCGGGCCGGTGGAGGTCGTGTTGTTCGACCGGATCGGCGAGCCCTGCGCGCGCAGCTTGGTGACGGACAGGCCGATGCCGCCCGTCCCCTTCGTCAGCCACATGACGTCGCGCGTGGTCTTCGCGATGTGCTCGATGTCGTCCTGCATCTCGAGCACGAAGCAGTTGGACAGCTGCGGGTACTTCGTCCCCGCGTTCACGAGCGTCGAGCCGGCCGCGAGGTAGTCGAGGCGGCCCATCTTCGCGTAGAAGCCGAGGGCGGCCCGCGTGGGGTCCGCCTCGTTCAGCGAGAGGCCCATCGCGATGCGCATCCAGAAGTACTGCGGCACCTCGAGCGGCTCGTTGTCGCGCGACTTGATGCCGTACCGGTTGTTCAGCGTGACGACGCCGATGTACTTCAGCAGCTCGTCGTGCGCCGGGTCGAGCGCCGCCGCGAGGGCGTCGAGGTCGAACATCGAGCCGAGGCGCGGGTCGAGCAGGTCCTCGGCCACGCCGCGCTCCACGTACCCGCGGAAGCGCTCCGCGTGCAGCGCGGCGACCTCGGTGTCGTCCGCGTAGTCGCCGAGCACGCGCTTGTAGATCGTCTTGAGCAGGAGGCGGGCCGCCACGGTGTCGAACGCCGGGTCGTCCTTGACGTTCTGCAGGGCGACCTGGATCACGGCCTCGTCGAGCTGCTGCGTCGTGATGCCGTCGAACAGCGTCAGCTCCAGCTCGGACGCGATCTGGGTGACCCAGGTGATGTTCGGGTCGAGTCCCGCGCTCGCGTGCTCGATCGCCAGGTTGATCTTGTTCGCGTCGTAGGGCTCGCGCGTCCCGTCCCGCTTGATCACCGTGATGCCCATGAACGTCTCCTCCCGAGGACCCGCCTCGTCAGCGGGTGCTGTGTGCCGGCGGCACTCCCCCACAACCGGGGGACCACTATATGTCGGGGTCGCAGTGGAGAAGCAACCCCACATGTTGTGGAATTCGACGGCGTGTCCTCCACAGGTGATACCGCTGGGCTGTGGAGAACCGGGAGCCGCCTGGGGACACCGTAGGAGCGGCCACCGACACCGTCCGGGCCGCTGACGAGGGCTTCGGCGCCCGCCGCCGCGGCGGGGCGCCGGCCCGCCGGGACGGGGTCGCACCGGTGCCCGTACGATCGATGTCTCGTGGCGGGGAGCGGGTTCGGAGATCTGGCGCGCGCGCCCGGCGTGCTGCGCATCATCGCCGCGCAGCTGACCGCCCGGTTCCCCTCGGGGATGCTCTCGCTCGGCCTGCTCTTCCACGTCGAGGGCCGCACCGGCTCTTACGGCGTCGCCGGCATCGTGCTCGCCGCGCTCAGCATCGGGCAGGCGCTGGCGGGCCCCGCGACCGGCCGCCTGATGGGCCGGCTGGGCATCCGGCCCGTCGTCGTCACGACCATCGTGCTGTGCGCGGCCGCGGTCGCGGCGATCGCCCTGCTCGACCTGCCGCCAGCGGGACTCGTCGTGCTCGCGCTGATCGCCGGGCTCACCTTCCCGCCCATCACCTCCGCGGTCCGCACGATCTACCCGAAGCTCGTGCCCTCGTCGATGCTGGGGCCGCTGTTCTCGCTCGACGCCTCGCTGCAGGAGCTGATCTGGATCGGCGGGCCCGTGCTCGTCACCTTCCTCGCCACCGGCGTCAGCACGACGGTCGCGCTGCTCGTCTCCTCCGTCCTGCTGGTCGGCGGCGGCGCCTGGTTCGCCGCCTCCCGGGCGGTCGGCCGCGTGCGCATCCCCCGCAGCAAGCGCCGCTTCGGCGTCGTGCTGCTGCGCCCCCAGGTGGCGCTGATGACGCTCGTCGGCTTCCTGGTCATCGCGTCCTGCGCGGCCATCGAGGCGAGCGTCGCGGGCGCGTTCGGCGAGAAGGACCCGACCAGCGGCGTCGTGCTCGCGATCTGGTCCCTCGCCTCGCTGGCGGGCGGGTTCACGCTCGGCCGGCTGACGATGCGGCCCTGGTCGCTCGCGGCGCGACTGGTGGTCGTCACCGTCGGCGCGGCGTTCACCCCGTTCCTACCCGGCTTCTGGGGCCTCACCCTCGCCCTGGTCGTGTCCGGCTTCGGCCTCGCCCCCGCGCTCGGCATGATGTCCGCGATCGTCTCGACCTCCGTGCGGTTCAGCGACACCGCGGAGGCGTACGGCTGGACGAACACCGGCCAGCTGGTCGGCGTGGCGCTGGGGGCGGCCCTCGCGGGGCAGGCGCTCGACCAGTTCGGCGCCCAGGTCGCCTTCGGCTGCGGCGCGGCGCTGGCGCTGCTCGCGACGATCGCCGCCGCGGCGGGCATCCCCGTCTCGCCCGACCTGAAGGGCCGCAACGTCGGTCCGATCCCGGACACCGCACCGGTCCCCCTCCCCCCGAGCTGACCGCTCGCGGGCGTCAGGCGGAGGCCTGCAGCTCCGCCAGCACGGCCATCCCGTACGCGTCCTCGGGGGTGTCGGCGAGGTGGCTCAGCGTCTCGCCGAGAAAGGTGCACGAGACCCGCCACCCGGCGTGCTCGTCATCGCGTTCGAGCCGCAGGAACGTGGTCTTCAAGGCATCGCGCAATTGGTCCTCCCGGGGCAGCCAGAGGGCGTCCTCGATGGCCACGGAGTCGAGCGCCCATTCCGTCGTGCCGTTGAATCCCAGCACCGTCCCGGTCGGGAATGCATGCGCCTCCACGGTCATATCGCTGACCGTGAAGGCATCGGTGCCGGTGGACTCCATGTCCATCGTCAGGAATTGGAATCGGTCACCGGTCGCGGGGCGCCAGACCAGTCCGGCTTCCCGCAGGGCGAGGGCGAGGACGCGCGAGATCATCGCAGCAGGATAAGGGCCGCGGAATGCACGGAGGCGGTGGACCCCGAAGGGCCCACCGCCTCCATGCCGATGTCAGTTCGCTGCGGAGTACGCGGTCTGCACGTCGGCCGGAATGCGACCGCGCGAGGAGACCGTGAAGCCGTTGGCATTCGCCCACTCGCGAATGGCCTTGAGGTCGCCCTTCGGCGCGCGCGGCGAGGTCGAGGCCTTCGCGCGCACCGCGACGTCGGCCTTGCGGGCCGCGTTCACGTAGGTCGAGAGCGACGAGCGGAACTCCTCCGCGTGGTCGCTCGTGAGGTCGATGGTGTAGCTGACGCCGTCGAGAGCGAAACGCACGCTCTCGCCCGCGCCGTCCTCGATGGGCTGCTGCGTCAGGTCGTCGACCAGCTGCACGATGTACTTCTGCGCCATGGCTTGTTGGGTTCCCCTGCGTCGATTCGGTTCCGGGTTGTCGGGTACGCGCACAATGCGCGATAAGCGAACTGTACACAGAATTCACCGAATTCGCTCATCATCTTGCGACCATGTCGACCGGACTTCTCGATCCCTTAGGAACTCGAGTCCCGCGACCATCCGATTCCGCGCCGGCCGCCATTCATAAAGGGGGCGGGATCGGCTTGCCCGCGATCATCGCGGTGAATCAGGACCGCCGCGACCGAGATGCGGGGAGCCGTCGGTCGTGGTGCGATCCGCGAGGCCGCCGACCGCCTCCGCGAGCGCGTCGACCGCGTCCACCGCCGGGCTCCACCCGAGCCGCGTCCGGGCCCGCTCGGTGGACATGACGGGCACCGTCGTCGCGATGTCGATCCAGCCCGGGTCCGCGGCCACCAGGTGCAGCTGCCACGCGAGCCACACCAGCCCGCGCAGCGGTGCGATCCGCACCGGCAGCCATCTCGCGTGCAGCACGGAGGCGACCTCCCGCGGCCCGATCACCGGCTCGGCCGCGATGTTGAACGCGCCGCCTGCCCTGCGGTCGACGGCGCGCACGAACGCGTCGGCCAGGTCGTCCGCGTGCACGACCTGCGACACCACCCGCGGCGGCAGGGGCAGCACCGGGAGGGGGATGCGGCCGACCCACCGCACGGGGACCAGGCCGCCGGCGAACAGGGCCCGCAGCTCCTCCCCCACCCCGCCCTGCATCACCAGGCCGGGTCGCATGCGCGTCACGACCACGTCGGCGTGCTCGCGCTCGAACGCGTCGAGGAGGCGCTCGTCGACCGCCTTGTGCCGGGCGTAGTGCGACGTCGCGATGCCGCCCGTCGGCCACGACTCGTCGACCCGGCGCCGCTTCGGCCCGGGGCTGTACGCACCGACCGAGGACGCGACCGCCACCTGCGGCACGCCCGCCGCCGCCACCGCGGCCAGCACGTGGCGCAGGCCGCCGATGTTCGTCGCCGCCATCACCCGCTCGTCGTGGTTCGGCTGCAGCAGCCAGGCCAGATGGATCACGGCGTCGGCGCCGGCGAACGCCGCGGTCAGCCCCGCGACGGACGACGCCTGCGCGACGTCGGCCGCGTGCCAGGTGACGCCCGCGTAGGGCGCCGGCGCGTCCGGCCCGGGCGGCCGCCGCGCGACCCCGACGACGTCGGCCCCCTGCTCGTGCAGGCGCCGCAGCACCGCCGTCCCGACGTTCCCGGTCGCCCCGACCACCACTACGCGCATCGCGCCACCGTAGGCGGGCTCATCGCGCGCACGGCGGGCTCCGACGATCTGCACGGTCCCCGCTCAGCAGACGAGGACCGTGCTCCGGTTCACCGCTCGACGTCGTAGACCAGCTTCACCACGCCGTTCGCGTACGTCTCCTGCTCAGCCACCGTGAGCCGCGCGAACCCGCCGTCGTCGGCGAACAGCCGCTTGCCGCCGCCGAGCACGACCGGGAACACCAGCAGGTGGTACCGGTCGACGAGCCCCGCCGCGAGCAGCTGCTGGGCGAGGTGCGGGCTGCCGTGCACCAGGAGGTTCCCGTCGCCGTCCCCCTCCCGCAGCGCCGCGACCTCGTCGATCGATCGCAGGATGCTCGTGCTCGCCCAGCCCGGGTCGGGCGCCGTGAGCGACGAGGACACGACGTACTTCGGCATCGCGTTGTACTGCGCGAACTCCGGCATCGAGGGCCAGACGGGCGCGAACTCCTCGTAGCTGCGCCGGCCCATGATCATCGCGCCGGCCTCCAGCTGCTCCCGGCCCTTGATCTCGTAGGCGGCGGCGTCGAACGGCACGTCGTTGAAGGTCCAGCCCGCTCGCGGGTGGCTGCCTCCGCCGGGCGAGTCGACGACTCCGTCGAGCGAGACGAACTCCGTGACGATCAGCGTGCGCATGACGACCTCCTCGATCCGGGACGGCGACCCCGTCCCACCTGAGCGTCGAACGGCGGACCGCCGGATCGACATCGGGATCAGGACCGGACCGCGCGGTGGTGCCCGGAACGGACGAGAGCCCCGATCCGGTCGGGATCGGGGCTCATCGGTGGTGGAGCCTAGGGGATTCGAACCCCTGACCTTCTCATTGCGAACGAGACGCGCTACCAACTGCGCCAAGGCCCCCTGCCGGTCACCCAGGATAGCACCCGCCTCCGGCACGGCCCCTCTCAGCGCGCGCAGCCCGGATCGGGGACACGAGGGAGGGGGCGACGCGCCCGTCGGACGTCGCAATCTGGTGACGCAGCCGCCAGAGCCCTTCAGCAGGAAGACCGGAGCCCGTCAGCAGGCAGAATCCACCATCGCAGGAAGACGACGGCGAGTTCTTCCTGCTGAAGCGGATTCTTCCTGCTCACGTGCTGCCGCGCGGCTGCCGGAGCCGCTCACCGCCTCCAGCGAATTCTTCGAAGGTGGTCAGGCGGAGCGGCGGCGGCGCAGCAGCACGCCGTCGAGGTCCGTGATCACCGGACCGCTGTCGTGCATCGACTCGACCGCGTCGACCGGACGGCGGTTCAGCGCCGCGACCTCGGGCGCGGCGTGCGCGGCCCGCAGCGCCTCGTCCGCCCGCTGCGCCGCGGCGCGCAGGGAGGCGGCGATCGCGATGTCGTTCCTCGGGGCCGGCTCCGGCGCGGCGGCCCGCTCCGGCTCGAGGTACCTGGGCCTGGGCAGCGGCACCGGGGTCCAGGTCGGCCGGGACTCCTCCGCCTGCTGCCACTCGGCGAAGCTGCGCGACTCCTCCGTGACGACCACGGCCTGGTCCACCGCGGTAACGGCGCGGTGCGCCGCCGCGACGGTCGAGGCCCGCTGCAGCAGGGCGACCGCCGCGAACGACACGACCACCCCTGCGATCAGGAACTCCCAGGTGCCGCCCGCCGCGATGTCGGAGGCGCCCCAGCCGGCGATCGTCAGGCCGACGACGAGCGTGTTCGTGGCGAGCACCCGGGAGCGGCGGAGGCGGCGGGCGGTGATCGCGGAGGCCGCCAGCACCCGCTGCTTCGGCTCCCGCGGCGCTCGGCCGGAGCGCGCGAGCTGCCGCTCGGCCTTCGCGTCGTTCGACCGGGCGACCGACTCGGCGCGGCGGGCGGACTCGCGCAGCGCGCGGTGCTGGTCGGCGACGCTGCGCGCGTTCAGCTCGGCACGCACCTCCTCCGGCACCTCCGCGGTCTCGGCGAGCACCCGCAGGGTCTGCTGCAGCCGGACGGCGGTGCGCTCGGTGCGCAGGTACTCGCGCCGGCGCAGCCAGGTCGGGGTGAGGTAGAGCAGCCAGAGCACGGCTGCGAAAGCGATGATCGCGCCGCCACCCAGGCCTGCCATGGCTCGACCGTAGGGCCGCGGCGGTACCACGCCGCGGAGGCGCGGGCGGCGTGTCCCGCCGGTCGCCGCACGCCCCAGATCAGGGGAAGCGGGACGCCGCCAGTCGCTGGTCCGCCTCCGGCACCGCCGCGGCGTCGACCGGAGCCCGGCCCTCCCGCCAGCGGCGCAACACGCCCTCGGGCACCTCCTCCGCGACGAGCCCGAAGCAGAAGTGGTCACGCCAGTCGCCGTTGATGTGGATGTAGCGGCGCTTCAGCCCCTCGTACCGGAAACCGAGCTTCTCGACGACCCGGAGCGACTTCGCGTTCTCCGGCCGGATGCAGATCTCCATGCGGTGCAGGCCCAGGGTCTGGAAGCAGTGGTCGGTCGCCAGCGCCACGGCGGTCGGCGTCGCGCCGACCCCGGCGTGCCGCTCCGCGATCCAGTACCCGATCGTCGCGGAGGAGAGGGAGCCGTACGCGATCGACGTGACGTTCAGCTGGCCCGCGAGCTCGCCGTCCACCTCGACCACGAACGGCAGGCCCTGCCCCGACCGGGCGTTCTGCTGCAGCGCGCGGATGCTGGCGCGCGTGTCGAACCCGAGCGAGCCGCGGGGGCTGGTCGCCTCCCACTCCCGCATCCACGTCCGCCCCTCCACGAGCTCGCGCTCCATGGCGCGGGCGTCGCGGAGGCGGATCGGGCGGATCCCGACCCTGCCGGAGCGCAGGGTGGGCACGGGCGCGACCACGTGCTCAGTCGAGGCCGGCGACGAACTGGGCGAGCCACGGGCGCAGCTCGGGCCCGAGGTCCTCCCGCTCCGACGCGAGCTCGACGATCGCCTTGATGTAGTCGATCTTGTCGCCGGTGTCGTAGCGGCGGCCGCGGAAGATCACGCCGTACACGCCGCCCGTCCAGGCCGCGCCGGCCATGGTCTCGAGGGCGTCGGTCAGCTGGATCTCGCCGCCCTTGCCCGGCGCCGTGTGCTCGAGGATGCCGAACACCTCCGGGCGCAGCACGTACCGGCCGATGATCGCGAGGTTCGACGGGGCGTTCTCCCTCGACGGCTTCTCGACGAGTCCGGTGACCTTGACGACGTCGTCGTCGTCGGTCGTCTCGACCTGCGCGGCGCCGTACAGGTGGATCTGGTCGGGGTCGACCTCGAGCAGCGCGACGACGGAGGCGCGGCGCTTGCCGGCCTCCTCGATCATCCGCTTGAGCAGCGGGTCCCGCTCGTCGATCAGGTCGTCGCCGAGCAGCACCGCGAACGGCTCGTGGCCGACGTGCATGCGGGCCTGCAGGACCGCGTGGCCGAGGCCGCGCGGGTCGCCCTGCCGGAAGTAGTGGATGTCCGCGATGTTGGTGGAGGCGCGGACCTTCTCGAGCTTCGCGTGGTCGCCCTTGTTCTCGAGCGTCGCCTCCAGCTCGTACACGCGGTCGAAATGGTTCTCGAGCGCGTACTTGTTGCGACCGGTCACCATGAGCACGTCGTTCAGCCCCGCGGCGACCGCCTCCTCGACCACGTACTGGATCGCCGGCTTGTCGACGACGGGCAGCATCTCCTTCGGCATCGCCTTGGTCGCCGGCAGGAACCGGGTGCCCAGACCCGCCGCAGGGATCACGGCCTTGGTGATGTGGTACGCCATGGGCTCAGGCTATCCGGACCCCCTTCCTAGAATCGGGCTGTGGCCGACGACCTCGCACCCCAGAAGCGGGCACTCCGGGCGGAGCTGCGTGAACGACGGCGCATCCGCACCCGCGACGAGCGCGCCTCCGCCTCGAAGGGCATCACGGAGCGGCTGGTGGCGCTGACGACCGCGCTCGGCGCGCGGAAGGTCTCGTGCTACCTGTCCGCGGTCGACGAGCCGGACACCCGCCCGTTCGTGAACTGGGCGCGGGCCGCCGGCATCCGGGTGCTGTTCCCGATCACGCGGGCCGACGGGCTGCTCGACTGGACCACCGCGACCGACGACGACGCGGAGACGATCGGCCTGTACGGCACGCCCGAGCCGGTCGGCGAGCTGCTCGGGCCGATCGCGATCAACGACGTCGACCTGATCGTCGTGCCCGCTGCCGCTGTCGACGAGGGCGGGATGCGGCTCGGCTGGGGCCGCGGGTACTACGACAAGACCCTCGGATCGATGGAGCGGTGCCCGCCCGTGTACGGTGTCATCTTCGACTCCGAGCTCGTGGACGAGGTGCCCCGGGAGCGTCACGACCAGGCCATCGACGGCGTCGTGACCCCGACGAGGACGGTCGAGTTCTCCACCCGCTCGCCCCGCAGACGAAGGATCTGAGCACCGATGCCCGTCTACGCCTACACGTGCCGCGACTGCGGCACCCCGCTCGAGGTGCACCAGGAGTTCAGCGACGCGGCCCTGACCGTGTGCCCGGTCTGCGGCGGCGCGCTGCGGAAGCAGTACGGCTCGATCGGCGTGACCTTCAACGGGTCGGGCTTCTACCGCACCGACTCCCGCGCCGGATCGGGCGGCTCCGACACCGCGAAGCCGGAGTCGAAGGGCGACGGCGGGTCGAAGTCGGACGGCGCGAAGTCCGAGGGCGGGTCGAAGTCCGACGCCGCGAAGCCGGCGACCGCGTCGTCCTCCTCGGGATCCTCCTCCGGCTCGTCGACCGCGAGCGGGTCCTCCGGCTCCTGACGCCGGGCCGCTGCTAGACAGGCGGCATGAAGGGCTTCAAGGCGTTCATCCTGCGCGGCAACGTGATCGACCTCGCCGTCGCGGTCGTGATCGGCACCGCGTTCACCGCGATCGTCACCGCCGTCGTCACCGGGCTGATCAACCCGCTCATCGCCGTGCTCTTCAACGCGAGCAGCCTGCAGAAGGCGCTCGTCGTGCCGCTGCCGACGGTCGGCGGACAGACCTCCGACCTGCTGTTCGGCTCGGTGCTCGCCGCGCTGATCAACTTCGTGATCGTGGCGGCGGTCGTCTACTTCGTGCTCGTGATGCCGACGAACTACCTGCTCAAGCGCGCGTTCCGCAAGCAGCAGGAGGCGCCGGCCGCCCCGAGGGAGACGCCGCCGACCGAGCTGGATCTGCTGACGCAGATCCGCGACCTGCTGCAGGGCGGGCGGCCCGTGGGCGACGAGCGGGTCCTCGACCGCGACTGACGGTCGCGTGGCCTCCGGTCGCGCGGTCGCAGCCCAGCTGGGCGGCTCGACGCGCCCGCAGGCCGCGAGCGGATGCGGGCGGATCCGGTCACTCCGGGCGCCTTCTCGCGCCCGGAACGACCGAAGTCGCCCGCACTCTCCGTTCTGCAGGTGGTGAGCGCCTCGGAACGAGGAACGCGAGGTCTCAGGACCAGTGGGGCGGCTTGTCGGCGCGGAGGCGGGCGTCGTTCGCGGAGTCGCGGGAGTCGCGCGCGCCCGAGCCGGGCGCGGGCGCCGCGTCGCCCCACGAGCGCGGATCGTCCTCCGCGGACCGCTCCCCCGCCGACGGCGTCGGGTCCGAGCCGGGCGCCGGCTCGGTGCGCACGCGGCGGTGCCGCCGGCGCGGCTCGGTCAGGTGCGCACCTCGACGACCGGGATCGTCGTCGTGAGCGGCGACGGCTCCCGCGCGCCCAGCGCGATCGCGATCCGCCCGGCGACGGCGTCCGGGTCGCTGAACAGATCGAAGCTGTGCACGCGGAGGTAGTGCCAGCCCAGCCGCTTCAACGTCTCGGGCCGCAGCCGGAGGCTCTGGCGCAGGCTCGAGCCCTGCAGCGCCGCGTCCGTCTCCACGGTGATCGCCCGCGCCCCGTGCGAGGCGACGAGGCCGAGCTTCCCGTGGTACCCCAGCTTCGCCTGCATGCCGAGGG